>NZ_JAPDPH010000201.1 GCF_026013475.1 Micromonospora yasonensis
GGGCCGGCCGGCGGCGGTGCCGGTCAGCAGAGCGAGAAGGTGTCGCAGGCGGTCTTGATGGGCACCGCGAGACCGATGCCCTCGGCGTCCCGGGCCTTGGCGGTGGCGATGCCGACGACCTCCTTGGACCCGTTGATCACCGGCCCGCCCGAGTTGCCCGGGTTGATCGGCGCGTCGAACTGAATGACCGGCCCGGTGTCGTCCTCGCGGAACGCGCTCACCACGCCCGTGGTCACGGTGTCCTGCAGGCCGAGCGGGGCGCCCACCACGACGATCTGCTGCCCGGACTTGACCGGGGTGGCGGCCGGGACCAGCGCCTTGAACCGGGCGCTCGTGCTCAGCTGGGCGATGTCCTTGTCCTTGTTCACCCGGACGATGGTGGCCTCGAAACGCTGGTCGGACCGCTCCAGGAAGACCTTCCGGCCGCCGCCGTCGTAGACCGACTCCACCACGTGGAAGTTGGTCAGCAGCGTGGTGCCGCCGCCGGCCGGGGGCTTGCCGACCGCGAAGGCCGTACCGGTGAAATCGCCGGCGCGGACCCGGAACACGCTGGGCAGCACGGCGCTCGCCACGGCCTCCGGGTTGAAGGCGGCGCCGGCCTGCTTCTCCAGGGCGCCCGCCCGCTGCTCCAGGCCGTCGAACCGGGTGCCGGCCGCGCCCTGGACCTCGGTCAGCCGCCGGTCGGTGGCGGCGAGTCGATCGTCCAGCCGGTGGATCTGGTACGCCTGCACACCGGCGACCACCGCCAGCACCCCGGCGAGGACCAACGCCACCACCGGCAGCCGGCGCCGCCGGCCATTCGGGACGGCCGATCCGACGGGGTACGCCGGAGCGGACGCGGGCTGCCCCGGCAGGGCGGGACCACCCGGCTGCCCGGGGTAGGCGGGTGCCGAACCCGGACCGGAGACCGGCTGCCCGACGGCCGTACCGGACACCGGCTGTCCGGGGTAGGCCGGGCCGGCGGCCGGCGGTCCGAGGGTGGCCGCCGGGCCGGTCGGGTGACCGGGCATCGGGGCACCGCCGGTCGACGGCCCCGGAGCCACGCCGGTCGACGGGCCGATGACCGGAGTCGCGGCGCTCGCCTGCCCGGGGAACGGGGCCGCGCTCGTCGGCTGACCGAGCGGCGCGCCGGCCGGCTGGCCCTGGGCGAGGCCGGTGGGCTGTCCGGGGGCGGCGGCCGACGGCCAGCCGTCCTGAACGCGCGGAGCGGCGGGGGCCGCCGCGCCCCACTGGCCGCTGTTCGGCGTGGGTGACCAGGTGCCCCGGGGCGCCGGCACGGTCGGCTGGCCGGGGGCACCCGGCAGCTCCGCAGCCGGTGGGCCGCCGGCGGCGGGGGCGGCCGGCGGCGTCGGGTAGCCGGGATTCGGCGCGGCGCCGCCGGCGGCGGGGGCGGCCGGCGGCGTCAGGTAGCCGGGATTCGGCGCGGCCGGTGCCGCGGGAAAGCCCGGGGGCGGGGCGACGCTGCCGGCGGCCGGGGCGGGGAAGCCGCCGCCGGGCGCCGCCGGGAAGCCGGCCTGGCCGGGCACCTGGGCGTGGCCGGCCGGTCGGGCGATACGCGGGGGCAGCGGCCCCGGGCGGTCGCCCGCCGGGGGCTCGCCCCGGCCCTGGTCGACCGGGTCGTCCGCGCCCTGCCCGGGCACCCCGTCGCCGGCTCCGTAACCAGCCGTCATCGTCGCTCGTCCTCCCCCGTGCACACCCGCCGCCACACCGCCGCCGGGACCTTCCGGGCCCGACGCGGCCCGAAGGACCGTACCGGGGCGAACGGGCTTTGTCTCCCCCGTTGTCCGACCCTGCCACATCGACGCAAGCCGACTCTGCCACGACGCCTGCCGGCCATCGCGCCGACACGCGCCCGACCGGCTGCGCACACCCGATCTCCCGGCGCACTAGGGTTGTCAGGTGACCGACGAACCACCCCTGCGCCGTCGGGCCGTCGAAAGCCGTACGGGAGAGGACTCACCGCACCCGTCGCCGGCCGTTCCGGAGCCGGCGGACGCGGGGAGCGAACCGACCGCCGGTGGGCCCGTCCCGCTGACCGCCCCGCGTGAGGGCACGCCCGCTCCGGTGGCCGCACCGGCCGAGCTCGACGAGGTCGTGGCCCGTTTCGCGGCGGGCACCGGCCCGGTGGCCCTGGACGCCGAGCGCGCCTCCGGATACCGCTACAGCCAGCGGGCCTACCTGGTGCAGCTGCGCCGGGCCGGCGCCGGCACGGCGCTGATCGACCCGCTCCCGCTGCCCGACCTCTCCGTCCTGGACGCGGTGATCGCCGAGGCCGAGTGGGTGCTGCACGCCGCCAGCCAGGACCTCGCCTGCCTGGCCGAGGTCGGGCTGCGTCCCCGCCGACTCTTCGACACCGAGCTGGCCGCCCGGCTGGCCGGCTTCGAGCGGGTGGGCCTGGCCGCGCTGACCGAGCAGCTCCTCGGCTACACGCTGGAGAAGCACCACTCGGCGGCGGACTGGTCCAGCCGGCCGCTGCCGGAGTCCTGGCTGACGTACGCGGCGCTGGACGTGGAGATGCTGGTGGACCTGCGGGACGCCCTCGACGAGGAGCTGCGCCGGCAGGGCAAGTCGGAGTGGGCGGCCGAGGAGTTCGCCGCGCTGGTCCGCAACGGGGCCCGGCCACCCCGGGTCCGCGCCGAGCCGTGGCGGCGCACCTCGGGCATCCACCGGGTACGCGGCGCGCGCGCCCAGGCCCGGGTGCGCTCGCTCTGGTACGCCCGGGACCAGATCGCCGCGCGGCGGGACGCCGCGCCCGGGCGGGTGCTGCCGGACTCGGCCATCGTGGCCGCCGCCGAGCTGGACCCGAAGGACGAGAAGGCCCTGCTGACCCTGCCCGGCTTCGGTGGCCGCTCGGTGCGCCGGCTGGCCCGTACCTGGCTGGCCGCCCTGGACGACGCCCGCCAGCTCCCGGACGACGCGCTGCCGGTGACCCCGGTGGTGGAGGGGCCGCCCCCGCCGCACCGGTGGGCCGAGCGCGACCCGGTGGCGGCGGGCCGGCTGGCCCGCTGCCGGGAGGTGGTGGTCGGCACGGCCGGCGCGCACAACCTCCCGCCGGAGAACCTCATCGCGCCGGACTCGATCCGCCGTCTCGCCTGGCAGCCGCCGGAGGAGATCAGCGACGCCACGGTCGCGGAGACCCTGCGCGGATTCGGCGCCCGGGAGTGGCAGATCACCCTCCTCCTCCCCGCCCTCACCGACGCCCTCCAGATCCCGGCGGCCTGACCGGTCGCCGGGCGCGGGAGCAGCCGCGCGGGGTGTGGGATGGGCCACACGGGGGGTGGTGACGTCGTTGGTTACTGGCGAGTAGCATCCGTGGCAAATGCCAGTGCCGGCCGACCTGCATCCGGTCCGTGGCGCCGCCTGGCGGCACCGAGGCCGAATTGTGGTCGAAGAGGAGGCTCCAAGTGCCCCGTGAAGTTCGGGATGTCGTCTTCGTCGACGGCGTCCGCACCCCGTTCGGCAAGGCGGGTGGCATGTACGCCAACACCCGCGCCGACGACCTGGTGATCCGCTGCATCCGCGAGCTGATGCGGCGCAACCCGCAGCTGCCGCCGGAGCGGGTCGAGGAGGTCGCCATCGCGGCCACCACCCAGATCGGCGACCAGGGCCTGACCATCGGCCGCACCGCCGCCCTGCTGGCCGGCCTGCCCAAGACGGTGCCCGGCTTCGCCATCGACCGGATGTGCGCCGGCGCGATGACCGCCGTCACCACCGTGGCCAGCGGCATCGCCGTGGGCGCGTACGACGTGGCCATCGCCGGCGGCGTCGAGCACATGGGCCGCCACCCGATGGGTGAGGGCGTCGACCCCAACCCGCGGATCATCGCGGAGAAGCTGGTCGACCCGTCCGCCCTGGTGATGGGCGCCACCGCGGAGAACCTGCACGACCGGGTCCCGCACATCACCAAGGAGCGCACCGACGCGTTCGCGCTCGCCTCCCAGCAGAAGACCGCCAAGGCGTACGCCAACGGCAAGCTCCAGGGCGACCTGGTGTCGGTCGCCATCCGCGACGAGGAGAACGGCTGGGGCCTGGCCACCGTGGACGAGGCTCCCCGGGACACCTCGATGGAGAAGCTGGCCACCCTGAAGACCCCGTTCCGCCCGCACGGCAAGGTCACCGCGGGCAACGCGGCCGGCCTGAACGACGGCGCCACCGCGGCCCTGCTGGTCGCCGAGGAGACCGCCCGCGAGCTGGGCCTGCCGGTCGCCATGCGGCTGGTGTCGTACGGCTTCGTCGGCGTGGAGCCCGAGGTGATGGGCGTCGGCCCGATCCCGTCCACCGAGAAGGCGCTGCGCATCGCCGGCCTGAGCATCGACGACATCGGCCTGTTCGAGCTGAACGAGGCGTTCGCCGTGCAGGTGCTCGCCTTCCTCGACCACTTCGGCATCGCCGACGACGACCCGCGGGTCAACCCGTGGGGCGGCGCGATCGCCATCGGTCACCCGCTCGCCTCCTCGGGCGTACGGCTGATGACCCAGCTGGCCCGGCAGTTCGCCGAGCACCCCGAGGTCCGCTACGGCCTCACCGCCATGTGCATCGGCATCGGCATGGGCGGCACGGTCATCTGGGAGAACCCCAACTGGGAGGGTGGAGACAAGTGAGCCTCGCCGCACCGAACGAGGTCGTCACCAAGGCGCTGCTGCGCCAGGTGAACGTACCGGGGCTGGACCGTCCCGCCGCCCTGATCACCCTGGACAACGGCCTCGACCACACCAAGCCGAACACCTTCGGCCCGGGCGGACTGACCAGCCTGGACGAGGCGATCACCGCCGCCCTCGCGGCGAACCCGGCGTTCATCGCGGTCACCGGCAAGCCGTACATCTTCTGCGTGGGCGCGGACATCACCGGCCTGCCGCTGCTCGCGGACCGCGAACAGGCACTGGAGATCGGCCGGCTCGGCCACCGGGTCTTCGCCCGGCTCAAGGACAGCGCGATCCCCACCTTCGCCTTCGTCAACGGCGCGGCGATGGGCGGCGGCCTGGAGCTGGCCCTGCACTGCCACTACCGGACCCTGTCGGCGGGCGCGGCGGCCCTCGCGCTGCCCGAGGTCTCGCTCGGCCTGGTGCCCGGCTGGGGCGGCACCCAGCTGCTGCCGAACCTGATCGGCATCCCGGCCGCGACCCAGGTGATCCTGCAGAACCCGCTGATGCAGAACAAGATGCTCAAGCCGAAGCAGGCGGCCGAGATGGGCATCGCGGACGTGCTGCTGGAGCCGGCCGACTTCCTGGAGCGGTCGCTGGAGTGGGCCGCCGGCGTGGTCCGGGGCGAGGTCACCGTGACCCGGCCCGAGGTCGACAGGGACATGTGGGCGGGCGTGCTCTACTTCGCCCGGCAGACCCTCGACCAGCGGCTGCACGGCGCGGTCCCGGCCGCGTACCAGGCGCTGGACCTGCTGGAGACGGCGAAGGACGCCGACTTCGCGGCCGGCACCGCCGCCGAGGACGATGCCCTGGCCGACCTGGTTTTCTCCGAGGAGCTGCGCAGCGGCCTGTACGCCTTCGACCTGGTGCAGCGGCGGGCCAAGCGGCCGGCCGGCGCGCCGGACAAGGGCCTGGCCCGGCCGGTCACCAAGGTGGGCATCGTCGGCGCCGGCCTGATGGCCAGCCAGCTCGCCCTGCTCTTCGCCCGCCGCCTCCAGGTGCCGGTGGTGATGACCGACCTGGACCAGTCCCGGGTGGACAAGGGCGTCGGCTACGTACACACCCAGATCGAGAAGGCGGTCACCAGGGGCCGGATGGACAAGGGCACCGCGGCCAAGCTGTACGGCCTGGTCAGCGGCTCGGTCGACAAGTCCGTCTTCGCTGATTGTGACTTCGTCATCGAGGCGGTCTTCGAGGACCTGAGCGTCAAGAAGCAGGTCTGGGCCGAGCTGGAGAAGATCGTCAAGCCGGAGGCGGTGCTCGCCACCAACACCTCCAGCCTGTCGGTCACCGCCATGGCCGAGGACCTGGAGCACCCCGAGCGGGTGGTCGGCTTCCACTTCTTCAACCCGGTGGCGATGATGCCGCTGCTGGAGATCGTCCGGGGCGAGCGGACCGACGACGCCACCCTGGCCACCGCGTTCGCGGTCGGCAAGCAGCTGAAGAAGTCCAGCGTGCTGGTCAAGGACGCGCCGGCGTTCGTGGTCAACCGGCTGCTCACCCGCTTCCTCGGCACCGTCTTCGCCGCCGTCGACCAGGGCACCCCGCTGGACGTGGCGGACAGCGCGCTGGACCCGCTGGGCCTGCCGATGCGCCCGCTCGCCCTGCTCCAACTGGTCGGCCCGGCCGTGGCGTACCACGTGGGCGGCACCCTGCACGCCGCCTTCCCGGACCGGTTCGGCGTCAGCGAGAACCTCAAGCGGATCGCCGACTCGGGCCAGCCGATCGTGGTCGACGACCAGGTCAACGAGGAGGTGGCCAAGCTGCTCGTGGTCGGCGACCAGCCGCTCACGGCCGAGCAGGTCCGGCAGAACGCGCTGGACGCGCTGGCCCAGGAGATCCGGCTGATGCTCGACGAGGGCGTGGTCGCCGAGGCGCAGGACATCGACCTGTGCCTGATCCTCGGGGCCGGCTGGCCGTTCCACCTGGGCGGCGTCACGCCGTACCTGGACCGGACCGGCACCAGCGAGCAGGTCACCGGCCGGCGGTTCCTGCCGCGCGGGGTGGCCAGCCTGCGGTGACACCTCCGGCTCCGCGCACCGGCCCGGGGCCGTCAGCCTGAGCCACCGCCGCTCCCCCACCGATCGCGGTGGCCGATCGTCCTTCCGGGACGGTACGGCCACCGCGATCGTCGTTTCACCCCGGAGCGTCCGGGACCGCCCCGGTACGTCACCGCCCGGCCACTCTCCGCGCCCGAACGGTGCCACCTGGTCACGAGCCGGTTCCGGTTTCGTCACTCCAGCCCCAGGCGCACCGCGCGGTGTCGCCCCGGCTGGCTACCATCACGCGTCCAGACGTCTAACGGGAGCTGCCACAGACATGTCCCAGCCGCCGTACAACCCTCAGCCCGGTTCCTACCCCCCGCACCAGCAGCAGCCCGGTGGCTACCCGCCGCCGCAGCAGCCTCAGCCCGGCGGTGGGTACCCGCCGCAGCAGCCCCAGTACGGCGATGGGTACCCGCCGCAGCAGCCCCAGTACGGCGGTGGCTACCCGCCGCAGCAGCCCGGCCAGCCGTACGGCGCCGAGGCCGGTCAGCCCGGCTACGGTCAGCCCGGCTACGGCGCGCCCGCCGAGCCGCCGAAGAAGAAGTCCAGCGTCGGCAAGATCCTGCTGATCGTCCTGGCCGTCGTGGTGCTGCTCTGCGTGGGCGGCGGCATCGCCGTCTACCTCGGCACCAAGGACAAGGTGACCGAGGTCGTCGACGCCACCAAGACCCGGGTCGAGCCCCCGGCCACCCTCGCCGGCAAGCCGAAGGTGACCGAGCCGAAGCTGCAGGCCGCCGCCGAGCAGATGAGGGACCAGATCAAGTCGGACGTGCCGGGCGCCACCAGCACCGTCGGGGCCTTCTACGGCGACCCGACCAAGGGCGACCTGATCATGATCGCCGGCGCGTCCGGCCTGATCGCCGACCCGCAGAAGGAATTGGACGACGCCACCACCGGCATCTCCAAGGACATGGGCGTGGCCAACTTCAAGACGGTCGACGCGGGCCCGCTGGGCGGCGACGCCAAGTGCGGCGACGGCGAGACGTCCGGCGTGAAGGTCGGCGTCTGCGTCTGGGCCGACAAGGGCAGCCTCGGCCTGATCCTCGTCTACGACAAGCCCGCGGCCGAGCTGGAGAAGCAGTTCGTCACCATGCGGGGCCAGATCGAGAAGCGCGACTGACCCTGCCGCGAGCCCGGAGACCGGCCCCCGCCCTGCGGCGGGGGCCGGTCCGCGTTCCAGGTCAGGCCGTCGCGGCCCGTTCCGCGGGGCTGCGGCAGACGCAGAACTCGTTCCCCTCGGGGTCGGCCAGCACCACCCAGCCGGTGCCGTCCGGTCGCCGCCGATCGGCGACGAGGGTCGCCCCGAGGCCGCGCAGCCGCTCGACCTCGGCGTCCCGGGTCCCCTCGGCGGCGTGCACGTCGAGGTGGAACGCGCCCTTGCCGTGCCGCTCCCCCACCCGCACGAACAGCAGGTCGGGGCCGTGCCCGTCGGGCGCGAGCAGGACCGCCTCCGGGTCGCCGGGGTGGTCGTCGTCGTGCAGCTTCCGGTCGAGCACGGCCGCCCACCAGCTGGCCAGGACGTACGGGTCGTCGCTCTCGACGGTGACGCAGTGGATCTGTGCACTCACGGTGCTTCCTCCTGATCGGAGTGCGCCCCGCGGAAGTGGATGAGGTCAGCGGGAAACGGTGCGGGGCGCGGGATTGTTTACGGTGGACATCGACCGCACCCCCTTTCCGCAGCTCGGGCTGACCGGTTGATCATGCCAGGCGGCGGGGGCCGGCGGCAAGACCGGTGCGGCCGGCGGGCTCAGGTGGCGGCCGGGACGTCCGCCGACGGCAGCGTGACGGTCACCTCCAGGCCGCCGCCCGGCTGCGCCACCGCCTTCACCGTGCCGCCGTGCGCGTCGCACACCGCGCGGACGATGGAGAGCCCGAGGCCGGAGCCGCGGGCCCCGGTCCGCTCCTGGCCACCCCGGCGGAACGGCTCGAACAGCCCCGGCACGTCGGCCTGGGCGACCTCGAAGCCGGTGTTCCCGACCACCAGCCAGGAACGCGTGCCGTCGGTGCCGGTCCGCACCCAGAGCCGGCCCTGCAGGTGGTTGTAGCGGACCGCGTTCTCCACCAGGTTGCCGGCGAGCCGGTCGAGCAGGCCCGGGTCGCCGACCACCGGCGCCGGGCGCAGCGAGGTGTGCACCCGCAGGCCGATCCGCTCCACCTCGCGGGCCATCGCCGACAGCGCGTTGGCGGTGCCCGAGGCGAGGTCGCACTCGGCCCGGCGGGCCAGCCGGCGGCCGGTCTGGGCCTCGCTGCGGGCCAGCACCAGCAGCGCGTCGACCAGCCCGTTGGCCCGCTCCGAGGCCTCCCGCACCACGGTGGCCATCCGGCGGTACTCGGCGATGTCCGCCTCGTCGTCGCTGAGCGTCACGTCGATCTCCGTCCGCATCACGGCGAGCGGGGTACGCAACTCGTGCGAGGCGTTGGCGACGAAGCGCTTCTGCGCCTCGAACGCGGCGGCGATCCGGTCCAGCATGGCGTCGAAGGTCTCGGCCAGCTCGGCCACCTCGTCGTCGGCGCCGGACCAGCCGATCCGCTGGTCGAGGGTGGCCTCACCGAGCCGGCGGGCGGTGGCGGTGACCTGGTGCAGCGGGCGCAGCGCCCGGCCGGCCACCGCGTACGCCCCGGCGACCCCGACCACGCTGATCGCCAGCAGCGCCACCAGGCCCTTGACCAGCAGCTCCCGCGAGGCGGCGTCGACCAGCTGTCGCTGCCACTGCCCCGCGTCGAGGGTGCGGCCGTCGGCGAGCACCACCGTGGTGCCGGGCAACAGCTCGTCGGTGGGGCGCAGCGCGTCCCGGACCAGCAGCCAGGCCAGCAGCACCAGGATCGCCCCGGCGCCGACCAGCAGCACCCCGTTGAGCAGGGTGAGCCGCAGCCGCAGGGTGGGCCGCGGCCGCAGCGCCCGGCGGGCCAGGGTACCGGCCGCCGACGCGGACGCGGTCATGCCGCCACCTCGGCCATCCGGTAACCGGCGCCGACCACCGTCTCGATCAACGGCGGGTCGCCCAGCTTCTTGCGCAGCGTCATCACGGTGACCCGGACGATCGTGGTGAAGGGATCGGTGTTCGCGTCCCAGACCCGCTCCAGCAGCTCCTCGCTGGAGACCACCGCGCCGCGCGCCTTGAGCAGCTCGGCGAGCACGCCGAACTCCTTGTTGGTCAGGTCGACCGGCGCCCCGCCCCGGGTGACCACCCGGCGGGCCGGGTCGAGCACCAGGTCGGCGACCTCGAACACCGGCGGGGCGGCCGGGGTGGCCCGCCGGCCGAGCGCCTGCACCCGGGCCACCAGCTCGTCGAAGGCGAACGGCTTGGGCAGGTAGTCGTCGGCGCCGAGCTGCAACCCCTCGACCCGGTCGGCGACCGTGCCGCTGGCGGTGAGCATCAGCACCCGGGTCAACGTCCCGGACGCGACCAGGTCGGCGCAGATCTGGTCGCCGGGCACGCCGGGCAGGTCCCGGTCGAGGATCACCACGTCGTACCGGGTGACGAACGCCGCCTCGTGGCCGGTGTCGCCGTCGTAGGCGACGTCCACCGCCATGCCGCGCTTGCGCAGCCCGCGCGCGATCGCGTCGGCGAGGTTCCGCTCGTCCTCGACCACCAGTACCCGCATCCCGGCCTCCCACCTCGTGACCTCCCGACAACCTAGTGCCGGCCGCCAAACCGGCGTCGCCCGCCGTCGTTGCACATTTCCTTCGCGTACGCCATGCTTCCCGGCACCCGTCGACAATCGCTCGGCCGTCCGTCGGGCACGACCGGAACGGAGCTCGCCATGCCCGCAGTCGACCCTCGGCGGGACATCGCGTACCGGCGTTTCCGGTTCCCGGCGGACCTCGACCTCGGCACGGCGGACGGGGTGATCGCCGGGCCGGACGGACTGGTCATCGGCGTCCCGGCCGGCCGGGCCGAGCACACCGACCCGCACTCCGGGGACACCGCCGCGTACGAGTTCGCGACGTGGACCTCCCCGGTGGTGACGGTGGGCTTCCCGTTCGGCGAGGTGGTGCCGTCCTGGACCGGGGACACCCCGCCGGGCTGCTGGCTGCGGGTGCAGCTGCGCGGCTGCGACGAGCGGCAGATCCCCACCGACTGGTACGACCTGGGGCACTGGGCCGCCGACGACACGACGATCCACCGCAGCTCGGTGCCGGGGCAGGTGCGGCAGGACGAGGCCTGGGCGAAGGTGGACACCTTCGGGCTGCTCCGCTCGGCGGCCACCGGCTGGCAGGTCCGGGTCACCCTGTACCGACGGGCCGGCCTGGCGGCGAGCCCGGTGGTGGGCACGGTCGGCGCGGTGGCCTCGGTGGAGGCCCCGGGCGACGGCCGGCAGGCCGACGCCGACGCGCCGGACCGCCCGGGCCGGGCGAGGGCGGACCGGGTCACCCCGAGCGGGGACACGGGCGTCGACGGGGTGGCGGGCGCCCGGGGGCGGGTGCTCGACGTGCCCCGGTTCTCGCAGCGGCTGCACGCCGGCGGGGAGACCCGCTGGGGCGGCGGCGGGGACTCCTGGTGCAGCCCCACCTGCGTCTCCATGGTCCTCGACTTCTGGGGCGCCGGCCCGGCCCCCGACCAGTACGCCTGGGTGAACCCGCCGGGCCACCGGCCGGTGGTGGTGCACGCCGCCCGGCACTGCTACGACCACGCGTACGCGGGCGCCGGGAACTGGCCGTTCAACACCGCGTACGCGGGACGCCACGGGGTGGACGCGTTCGTCACCCGGCTGCGCCACCTCGCCGAGGCGGAACGGTTCGTCGCCGCCGGCATCCCGCTGATCGTGTCGGCGGCCTTCCGGCGGGGAGAGGTCCCGGGGCTGGACTACGACACCCGGGGACACCTGATGGTGCTGGTCGGCTTCACCGCCGACGGCGACCCGGTGCTCAACGACCCGTACGCGCTGGACGACGAGGCGGTCCGCCGGACCGTGCCCCGGGGGCCGTTCGAGGCGGCCTGGCAGGGCAGCAGCGGCGGGATCACGTATGTGGTCCGGCCGGAGTCGGTGCCGCTGCCCGCGCCGCCCGCGCAGGCCAACTGGTGACTCACCGGTCCACCGGCCAGACCACCAGCCCACCCGCCGGCCGCAGGCAGACCAGCGCCGTACCGGCATCGGCGCACTCGTCCCAAGAGCCGGGCAGCACCGCCCGGATCCGGGCCTGACCGGCCGGGACGTCCAGCGTGCCGACGAGCGTGTGGTCGCCGGGAAGCCGGCGGAGCCCGAGCTGCCGGGGTGCCGACCGGTCGCCGGCCAGCCGCCACCGGCCGAACCGGGCGAGGATGCGCCCGGTGCGCGGGTCGAGGGCCGACAGGTCGACCTCCAGCCCGACGGCCGGGGCGGCGGCGAGCAGCCGGTCGCCGACCGGGGTCACCCCGAGCCAGTGCTCGTCGGCCCAGACCTGACGGCCGGTGACCGGGTCGAACGCGCGTACCCCGGGGAGCTGGCCCTGCAGAACCGGCCGGACGTCGGGTCCACCGACCGGAGGGTGCCCGAGCCGTCGGCCCGCGGCGTCTCGAACAGGAGCCCGCCGGGCTGGGTCGGCACCGGGTAGCCGGACTCGCGCCAGCGCACCCGGCCGGAGTCCGGGTCCAGCACCGTGGTGACCGTGTCGCCGGCCCCGGCCGGGCTGCTGGTCACCAGGAGCAGCCCGGCGGTCGTGCTCAGGCCCAGCACGTGGTCGCCGGCCGGGAAGACGAAGCGCCAGAGCAGCCGGCCGTCGGGCAGCCGGTGCCCGGTGACCACCCGCCCCCACCCGCCCACCGTGCCCGGCCCGTCGGCCACCACGAGCCGGCCGGCGACGATCAGGACGCTGGCGCCCTGCGGCGCGGCCAGCGGGACGCCCGGCGGCCGGCCCGCCGCCGGCGCGGCGCCGGCCAGGGTCAGCAGCGCGAGCAGGCAGAGCGCCGCCACCCGCACCGCGCGAGCCGGGGGCCGGCGGGATTCCCGCGCCGGCTCGGCCGCCTCGCCGTGCGGCATCTCCCCCAGCTCGATCACCCGGCTCATCCGATCCGCCACACCCCGAACGCGCCGTCGCTCTGGCGGCAGACCAGCAGCGCCCCGCCGGTCCGGCAGCCCCCGATCATCCCGGCCACGGCGTCGCGCACCTGAGCGCGACCGGCGGCCGGATCGAGTTCCGCCACCCGCAGCCGGCCGTCG
>NZ_JAPDPH010000202.1 GCF_026013475.1 Micromonospora yasonensis
AGGTCCCGCCCGGAGGCGTGCCCGTACGCCATGACTGCCCGGCGGTGTCCGGCGCGTACAGCAGGGCCAGCAGCACCCGGGCCACGTCGGCGCGGGTGACCGGGCCGCCCGGCACGTGCGGGGCCAGGGTGATCCGGCCGACCGGCTCGTCGTCGGTGAGCCGTCCGGGGCGCAGCACGGTCACGTCGAGGTCCCGGCCGGTGATGTTCTGCTCGGCGGCCTTCTTCGCCCGCAGGTACGCCGCCCACACCTCGTCGCGGCCGGGGGCGGGCGGAGAGTCCACGCCCATGGACGAGACCAGCAGGTAGCGGCGTACCCCGGCGCGCTGGGCGGCGTCGGCGAGCAGCACCGCGGCGGCCCGGTCGACGGTGTCCTTGCGGGCGGCGCCGCTGCCCGGCCCGGCGCCGGCGGCGAACACCACGGCGTCGGCGCCGGCCACGTGCGCGGCGACGGTGTCGACGCCGGTGTGTTCCAGGTCGCACACGACCGGTTCGGCGCCGGCGGCACGCAGCGCGGCCGCGTGGTCGGGGTTGCGGATCAACCCGACGGCGACGTCGCCGCGCCCGGCGAGTTCCCGTTCCAGCAGCTTGGCGATCTTGCCGTGGCCCCCGGCGATGACGACGCGCATGCCCCCAACGTAGCCGCACGCGGGCCCGTGCGCCGGATGAGCGGGAAGCCGGGAACGTCGCCGCCCGGACGCGCGGCGGCTGGCGTGGGTGACCCGGACCGGCGGCTCGGGGGTGGCCGGTCGTGGTCGGGCGGCGGGTGAGGCAGCATGGACGGGTGACGGAGACGTTCGACGCGTTGGTCCGGCTCGTCGGTGCCGGGGACGTCGTGGTGCTCAGCGGTGCCGGGCTGTCCACCGAGTCGGGCATCCCGGACTACCGGGGGCCCAGCGGCGCGGCCCGCCGGCACACCCCGATGACCTACCAGGCGTTCACCGGCGACCCGGACGCCCGGCGGCGCTATTGGGCGCGCAGCCACCTGGGCTGGCGGATGATCGCCCGGGCCGCCCCCAACGCCGGGCACCGGGCCGTGGCACGGCTGCAGCGGGCCGGCCTGGTCGGTGGGATCATCACGCAGAACGTCGACGGCCTGCACACCGCCGCCGGGGCCACCGGGGTGGTCGAGCTGCACGGCCGCCTCGACGAGGTGACCTGCCTGGGCTGCGGCAATCTCACCTCCCGGGAGGAGGTGGAGCGTCGGCTGACCGAGGCCAACCCGGGCTTCGACGCGCACGTGGCCCACGTCAATCCCGACGGCGACGTCGACCTGCCCGACGCGGCGGTGGCCGGGTTCCGTACCGTCGACTGCGGCATCTGCGGCACCGGCATGCTCAAACCCGACGTGGTGTTCTTCGGCGAGACCGTGCCCGCGGCCCGCGTCGCCGACTGTTTCGCCCTGGTCGAGCGGGCCCGGGCGCTGCTGGTGCTCGGCTCGTCCCTCACCGTCATGTCCGGCCGCCGGTTCGTCATCCGCGCGGCGAAGCGCGGCGTCCCGGTGGCCATCGTCAACCAGGGCCCCACCCGCGGTGACGGGCACGCCACCCTCACCCTGGACGCGCCGCTGGGTCAGGTGCTGACCGGCCTGGCCGACCGGGTGGCCGCCGGGTCGGCCACCCCGCCGGTCGACGCCTCGGCGGGGGTGCAGCCGGCCGGCGTGTAGCCGGGACCGGCCGGGGTACGACATGAGCCGGAAACACGGTCGCTGGTAGCGTTGACCATGCCGGTACCACCCACGCGGGAGAGACCGCCCGGAAACACCCCGGCGGCGCCGAAGGGGCAGATTCCTCCCCGGAACCTCTCAGGCAAAAGGACCGCGTGGGCAGGCACTGTGGAGCGCGTCAGCGCGACTCAGGGGGAGGCCGCTTTGTCGACCTCGCCCCCACAAGGAGCGCCGCGCATGACCGCAGAGCAGTTCGCCGACCGGCACATCGGTCCCGGCCCCGACGACGAACGTCGCATGCTGGAGGCCATCGGCTACAGCTCCATCGACGAGCTGATGGACGCCGCGATCCCCGAGGTGATCCGCTGGCACGGCACCCTGGACCTGCCCGCCCCGGCCGGTGAGCGGGAGGCCCTCGCCGAGCTGCGGGCGCTGGCCGCCCGCAACACCGTCGCCGTGTCCATGATCGGCCTGGGTTACCACGGCACCCACACGCCCGGGGTGATCCGCCGCAACGTGCTGGAGAACCCGGCCTGGTACACCGCGTACACGCCGTACCAGCCGGAGATCAGCCAGGGCCGGCTGGAGGCGCTGCTGAACTTCCAGACGATGGTCACCGACCTGACCGGGCTGGCCACCGCGAACGCCTCCATGCTCGACGAGGGCACCGCGGCGGCCGAGGCGATGACCCTCGCCCGCCGCGCGTCCAGGAGCAAGAGCCCGGTGTACGTCGTCGACGCGGACAGCCTGCCGCAGACCATCGCGGTGATCACCAGCCGGGCCGAGCCCCTCGGCATCGAGGTGCGGGTGGTCGACGTCGACCGCGACGAGCTGCCGGGCGAGTTCTTCGGCCTGCACCTGCAGTACCCGGGCGCGTCCGGGGCGGTCCGCGACCACGGGGGTCTGGTCGAGGCCGCGCACGCCGTCGGGGCCCTGGTGACCGTGGCCGCGGACCTGCTGGCGTTGACCCTGCTGCGCTCGCCCGGCGAGATCGGCGCGGACATCGCCGCCGGCACCACGCAGCGGTTCGGGGTGCCGATGGGCTTCGGCGGCCCGCACGCCGGCTACCTGGCGGTCCGTTCCGGGCTGGAACGGATGCTGCCCGGCCGGCTGGTCGGGGTGTCCAAGGACGCCGACGGCAACCCGGCGTACCGGCTGGCGTTGCAGACCCGCGAGCAGCACATCCGGCGGGAGAAGGCGACCAGCAACATCTGCACCGCGCAGGTGCTGCTGGCGGTGATGGCCGGCATGTACGCGGTGTACCACGGCCCGGACGGGTTGCGGGCAATCGCCGGGCGTACCCACGACATGGCGACGCGGCTCGCGGCCGGGCTGCGCGCCGGCGGCGTGCAGGTCGCGGACGTGGCGTTCTTCGACACCGTCACCGCGACGGTGCCGGGGCGCGCCGCGGAGGTGGTGGCCGCGGCGGCGGCGCGCCAGGTGAACCTGCGGCTGGTCGACGCGGACCGGGTGGGCGTCTCGTGCGACGAGACCACCACTGCGGCGCATCTGGCGGCGGTGTGGGCGGCGTTCGGCGTCGGCGGGGTGCACGGCGCGGTCGACGCGGCGCTGCCGGCCGAGCTGGCCCGCACGTCGGAGTTCCTCACCCACCCGGTGTTCCACAGCCACCACTCGGAGACGGCGATGCTGCGCTACCTGCGCCGGCTGGCCGACTTCGACTACGCGCTGGACCGGGGCATGATCCCGCTCGGGTCGTGCACGATGAAGCTGAACGCCACCACCGAGATGGAGGCGATCAGCTGGCCCGAGTTCGCGCACCTGCACCCGTTCGCCCCGGCGGAGCAGACCGCCGGGTACCGGGAGCTGATCGGCCAGCTGGAGGGCTGGCTGGCCGAGGTGACCGGGTACGACGCGGTCAGCGTGCAGCCCAACGCCGGCTCTCAGGGGGAGCTGGCCGGTCTGCTGGCGATCCGCGCGTACCACCGGCAGCGCGGGCAGGGGCATCGGGACGTGTGCCTGATCCCGTCGTCGGCGCACGGCACCAACGCCGCGTCGGCGGTGATGGCCGGCATGCGGGTGGTCGTGGTCGGCTGCGACGCGGACGGCAACGTCGACCTGGTCGACCTCGACGCGAAGATCGACAAGCATCGGGACGCCCTCGCCGCGATCATGGTGACCTACCCGTCCACCCACGGGGTGTACGAGACGGGCATCGCGCAGCTGTGCGCGAAGGTGCACGACGCGGGCGGTCAGGTGTACGTCGACGGGGCGAACCTCAACGCGCTGGTCGGGTTCGCCAAGCCGGGCCGGTTCGGGGCGGACGTGTCGCACCTGAACCTGCACAAGACGTTCTGCATCCCGCACGGTGGTGGCGGGCCGGGTGTCGGGCCGGTGGCGGTGCGGGCGCACCTGGCGCCGTTCCTGCCCGGTGACCCCGCCGGCGCGCACGTCGACGGCCGGCCGGCGATCTCGGCGGCCCGGTACGGGTCGGCGGGGATCCTGCCGATCCCGTGGGCGTACCTGCGGATGATGGGGGCCGA
This sequence comes from Micromonospora yasonensis, assembly GCF_026013475.1. Classification (GTDB taxonomy): domain Bacteria; phylum Actinomycetota; class Actinomycetes; order Mycobacteriales; family Micromonosporaceae; genus Micromonospora; species Micromonospora yasonensis. The sequence continues at coordinate 4,167 of NZ_JAPDPH010000202.1, forward strand.
GGGACTGGCCCGGGCCACCGGGGTGGCGGTTCTCGCGGCGAACTACGTGGCGGCGCGGCTGCGCCACCACTTCCCGGTGCTGTACGCCGGCAACAAGGGCCTGGTGGCGCACGAGTGCATCCTGGACCTGCGGCCGCTGACCAAGGCGACCGGGGTGAGCGTCGACGACGTGGCGAAGCGGCTGATCGACTACGGCTTCCACGCGCCGACGATGTCGTTCCCGGTGGCGGGGACGCTGATGGTGGAGCCGACCGAGAGTGAGGACCTGGCCGAGCTGGACCGGTTCTGCGCGGCGATGATCGCGATCCGGGCGGAGATCGACAAGGTGGGCTCGGGGGAGTGGCCGGCCGGGGACAACCCGCTGGCGAACGCCCCGCACACGGCGGCGATGGTGTCGGGCGACGAGTGGCCGCACGCGTACCCGCGGTCGGTGGGGGCGTATCCGGCCGAGGTGGACCGGGCGGGGAAGTACTGGCCGCCGGTGCGGCGGATCGACGGCGCGTACGGCGACCGGAACCTGGTCTGCTCGTGTCCCGCGCCGGAGGCGTTCGAGAGCTGAGGGTCGCGGGGTTGCCGGGGCGGTCGTCGGGGCCGCCCCGGCGCGTCGTCGACCTGCGAAGGGTGCCTCCGCCGGTGGGGGCTAGCCTGGGTCGACGTCGCTTGTTGCGGTTACGCAGCGTGGTGAAATCAGGCGACGAGGGCGTGCCGGGCGGGGCCGCGGTGCGGGGCGATGGTGCTGCCGTCAGGGAGCAGCTCTCCGGTGTCCTCGAAGACGATCACGCCGTTGCAGAGCAGGCTCCATCCCTGTTCACGAAAGCAGGCTATGACCCGGGCGGCTTCCCGGTCGGTCGCGTCGGCGGAGGGGCAGGTGGGTTGGTGCTGGCACATCGGGTTCTCCGGACTGTGGGGGCGCTGTGTCATGGTTCACATGACCAGTGACGCACAGTACCAAGCAGAACCGCGCGGCATCGAGCAAGGTTCCGGCTTGTTCACCCAGAATCGGCTGAACGGATGAGCGAAATCGGTACGGACGGCTTGGGAGCGCTTCCACTGAGGTCTGTCGACGCCCCCGCGGCGCCCCCCGGTTGCCGGGACCGGCTCGTCGAACGGGCCCGGCTGCAGTGGTGGCCCACCGACGGCGGCGACCCCGCCACCCTCGCCGAGGAGTTCCTCAGCGCCCACGGCATCGACCTGCGGGACGTGTCCCGTCCCGCCGTCCACGACCCCGACGGGGTGTGCGGCGCGGCCCTGTACCTGTCCGCGGCCGCCGGGGCGCGCGCCGCCGGCGGATCACCGGGCGTGCCCACCCCGGTACCGACGGTGCCCGACCTGGTGGTGGTCGTCTACGGCCACGCCGACCGGCCGGCCACGCCACCGGCCGACCGCGTGCCGGGCGGCTGGTGGCTGGGGGACTGGCGGGACAGCTGGACGCCCGACGCGCACGCCGGGGCCGTGGCGGCGGTCCGGGCCGCCATCGGGCGCGGCGACGTCTACCAGGTCAACCTCGTCGGCCACGCCGCCGCCCCGTACACCGGGGACCCGCTGCCCGCACTGGCCCGGCTGGCCGCACTGCCCGGCGCCCGCTACGGCGGCACCCTCGCCGGTCCCGGCTGGGCGCTCGGCTGCGCCTCCCCGGAGACCCTGATCGCCCTCGAGCGCGGCCGGCTGGTCACCCGGCCGATCAAGGGCACCCGAGCGGCCACCGACACCGGCCGGCGGGAACTGCTCGCCTCGGCCAAGGAACGCGCCGAGCACATCATGATCGTCGACCTGGAGCGCAACGACCTGGCCCGGGTGGCCCGTACCGGCTCGGTCCGGGTCGACGAGCTGTTCGCCGTACGCCGGTGGTGCGACCTGTGGCAGGCCGAGTCGACGGTGTCCGCGGCGCCCGCCGACGGGCTCGGCCTCGCGGCCCTGCTGCGCGCGGTCTGCCCCGGCGGGTCGGTGACCGGCGCGCCGAAGCTGGCCGCGCTGGACCGGATCGCCGCCCTGGAGCCGGTCGGCCGCGGCGCCAGCATGGGCGCCCTGGGCTGGGTCGGCGACGGGCGCATCGACCTGGGCCTGACCATCCGCACCGCCGCGGCCGACGCCGAGCGGCTGCACCTGTGGGCCGGAGGTGGCATCACCTGGGGCAGCGACCCGGCGGCCGAGGTCGCCGAGGCGGCCGCCAAGGCCGCCCCGGTACGCGCGCTGCTCACCGCCGGCTGAACCGGCTCCGGCGTTCCGGGCCGCCTGCGGGGTGCTCACCGCGGGCGTGGCGGGCCGGGGAGTGAGCGGGGTCAGGCGCGGGCGAAGGCGTCCAGCGCGGCGACCACCCGCTCGCCGACCCCGTGCCCGCTGCCGTGGCCACCGGCCTCGACGATCTCCAGGCGGGCCTGCGGCCAGTCCCGGGTGAGCTGCCAGGCGATGTCCGGCGGGCCGCTGACGTCGAGGCGGCCCTGCACCAGCACGCCGGGGATGCCGGCGAGCTTGCCGGCGTCGCGCAGCAGCTGCCCGTCGGGCAGGAAACCCAGGTTGCTGAAGTAGCGGGTGACGATCCGGACGAAGGCGGCCCGGAACACCGGGTCGGCGTAGCGGGGGCTGGGCTTGAATCCGCCGGCGAGCGAGACGTGCACGTCCTCCCAGGCGCACCAGTCGATCTCGGCCTGCTCCCGGACCCGCGGGTCGGGGTCGTTGACCAGCCGGGCGTACGCGGTGGACAGGTCGCCGTCCCGGTCGGCCTCGGGCACGCCGTCACGGAACCGGGCCCACTCCTGCGGGAACACCCGGCCCATGTCCCGGGTCACCCAGTCGATCTCCCGTCGGGTGTTGGCGACCACGCTGAACAGTGCCAGCGCGGTGACCCGGTCCGGGTGGCGCTGGGCGTACGCCAGCGACAGCGACGAGCCCCAGGAGGCGCCGCAGAGCAGCCACCGGTCGACGCCCAGGTGCTCCCGCAGCCGTTCCATGTCGGCCAGCAGGTGCGCGGTGGTGTTCACCGACAGGTCCACCGCCGGGTCGCTGGCGTGCGGGGTGCTGCGGCCGCAGCCGCGCTGGTCGAACAGGATGATCCGGTAGGCGGCCGGGTCGAACAGCTGCCGCCAGGACGGGGTGGCGCCCGAGCCGGGGCCGCCGTGCACCACCAGGGCGGGGCGGCCGTCCGGGTTGCCGCAGGTCTCCCAGTGGATCCGCTGGCCGTCGCCGACGTCGAGCAGCCCCTGCGCGTACGGCTCGATCGGTGGATACATCCCGGTTCCCTCCCACACCCAGATACAACAGCGCTGTTACATTAGCGGACGTGACCGCCACCCCCGACCGCGAGGCCCTCGGCACCCTGCTGCGCCACGTCCTCGAGCTGCTCGACGCCGACGTCGCCGCCGTCTACGCCGACCTCGACCTGCCCGACTACCGGCCCCGCTACTCACCGCTGGTCCGGGTCCTGCTCGCCGACGGACCGCTGGCCATCCGCGACCTCGCCACCCGGGTCGGCGTCACCCACTCGGCGGCCAGCCAGACCGTCGCCCAGATGCGCCGCGCCGGCCTGGTCACCCTCAGCCCCGGCGCGGACGCCCGGCAGCGCATCGTCGCCCTCACCGACCGGGCCCACGCGCTGCGGCCGGTCATCGAGGCCGAATGGGCGGCCACCACCACTGCCATGCGGCAGCTCGACGCCGAGCTGCCCGTACCGCTGGCCGACGAGCTGTACGCGGTGCTGGCCGCGCTGCGCCGCCGCCGGCTGCGGGACCGGATCGCCGACACCGGCCTGGCCCCGGACCGGGCGACCGGGACGACGGCCGGCTGACCGGCGGGTGCGCACGCCGGTCGCAGTAACGGCCGGATAGCCTTCCGGGCATGACTATGCGCCCGATCCGGATCATCGGCGACCCCGTGCTGCGTACCCCCTGCGAGCCGGTGACCAGCTTCGACGCCGAGCTGCGCGCGCTCGTGCAGGATCTGATGGACACCCTGCTCGGCGCGCCCGGCCGGGCCGGGGTGGCCGCGCCCCAGATCGGGGTGAACGCGCAGGTGTTCGTCTACGACGCCGACGGCCACCGCGGCCACCTGATCAACCCGACGCTGGAGCTGTCCGAGGAACTCCAGGACGACGAGGAGGGCTGCCTGTCGATCCCCGGGCTGTACTTCCCGACCCCGCGGGCGATGCGCGCCACCGCGCACGGCTTCGACCAGCACGGCGAGCCGCTGACCATCGCCGGGCACGGTTTCCTGGCCCGGGCCCTGCAGCACGAGACCGACCACCTGCGCGGCCGCCTCTACGTCGACACGCTGCGCGGGCAGACCCGCCGCCGGGCGCTGCGGGAGATCCGCGCCGGCCGGTTCCACTCGCCCAGCCGCGGCCTGTGACGTACGACGGGGGTGGCCGGACCCGCCGGCCACCCCCGCGTCACGACCGGGGTGTCACTTCGGTGGCGGGGCCACCAGGCAGGTCGCGGTCGAGGCGTTGCCGGCGTCGTCCACGCCGGTGATCACCGCGTCGCCGCGCAGCGTCACCTTGTAGTCGATGTCGCCGGTGCCGTCCTTCACCCGGGACTGCGCGCCCGGCGCCTGCACCAGCTTGATCTTCGTGCCGGCCGGGAACGGCCCGAACCTCACCGACGGGTCGGCGGCGTCACCGATGTACACGTCGACCGCGGTGTCGACGAGGTCGGTGGCGGTCAACTGGTAGAACCCGTCCGGGTTGTACGAGCCGGGGGTGTTGTCGCCGCTCGGGTTGTTCGTGGGCACGCACTGCGTGGTCGGGGCGGTGGTGTCCACCACCCGCATCACCGCGGTGTCGCTGCCGGTGTTGCCGGCCGCGTCGGTCGCCGTGCAGGTGACCGTGGTGGCGCCCAGCGGGAAGGTGCTGCCGGCCGGCGGCGCGCAGGTCGGGGTGAGCGGCCCGTCGACGTTGTCGGTCGCACTCGCCGGATAGTTGATCACCGCGCCGGCGGGGCTGGTCGCCTCGACGGTCCGGTCGTCGACCACCACGGTCGGCGGGGTGACGTCGTTGACGGTGACACTGATCCGCTCGACGAACGCGGGGCCGCCGGACAGGCCGTTGAGCAGGAACTCCACGGTGCAGTGCAGGGTGGCGCCCTGGGTGGCGTCGCCGGCGACCGTGATCGTCTCGTCGAACGGCACGTCGGTGCCGCTCTGCCGGGTCTTCGACGCCGCGTCGAAGCTCACCGACAGGCCCGGGTCGCAGGACGTCACGGTCGGGGTGACGGTGACGTCGAGGTCGCGCAGCCCGGACAGGATCGCCGCGGTGACCGTGTCCGGGGCGCTGCCGACCACCTGGCCGCCGGTGGCGGCGGCCACGTCGGTGGCCTGGCCGAGCGCGTCCAGGCCGCCGCCCCCGCCGCTGACGTTCACCGCGAGCACCCGGGCGTCGTCAGCCAGCAGCGCGGCGGTGGCCTGCGCCAGGGTGTGCCCGGCGCTCGGGTCGTGGCTGGGGGCGTCACCGACCAGCACCACGATGCGGCTGCTGCCCGACCGGTAGGCGATGCCGCCGTCGGAGACCTGGAACAGGGCGTTCACCCATGCTTCCGGGGTGTCACCGCCGCCGCCCTCGATCAGCCCGTTGACCGCGTTCTGCAGGGCGGTGGCGTCGCCGGTGAGGTTCTGCCGGACCCGGAACAGCTCCGCGCCGTCGCCCTCGTCCCGGTAGGAGGCCACCGCGAATTCGGCGCTGGGCTGCGCCCCGCGCACGTTGTTGATCACCTGTTGCAGGTTGGTGCGGACATTGGCGATCGCCGGGCCCATGCTGCCGGTGGTGTCGACCAGCAGCACCACGTCCGGGTTCGGCGGGATCGACGGGGTCGAGACGACCTTGCTGATCGGGATCGTCGTGCCGGGATCGGCGGCCCGGTCCACGGTGGCCGGGTCGACGCCCGGCGCGGCCCAGGCGGGTGTCGCCATCGCGGTCACCATCGCGGTCACGGCGGCGGCGACGGTCACCGCCCTTCTTCGCCCCCGGGGTGTCGCTGTGAAACCCATCGTGTCTCCTCCAACTCCGCCGCGCCCGCCCCTGGGCGCGGCCTCGAAGGCAGACGCTAGGGGCTGGGCGGGTCCGGGCCGGTCCGACACAAGCCCAGGTCAGGGTCGGTTTCCCGACCCGGCGTGGCGGCTGGACAGCGCAGACTGAGCGGTCGGGCCATCAGCCGCGACGGTGCAGCCCGCACTCGGTGAAGTCCGCGACCCGGGTGAAGCCGAGCCGCTCATAGAGGCGTACGGCGGCGGTGTTGTCGGCCCGGACGTTGAGGGTCACGTGGTCGACGCTGTCGCGCAGCCGGGCGCAGAGCGCGGCCACGGCGGCGCCGGCCAGGCCCCGGCCGCGTACCCGGGGGTGGGTGGTGACGTTGCCCAGGGCGGCCACCCGCCAGGTCGGCGACCAGACGTGCACCCCGGCGACGGCGACCAGTTCGGCGTCCGCCCGGATCCCCACGTACTGGCCGGTGTCGAGCATCCGCGGGTCGAACCAGTTCCCCGGGTACGCGGCGGCGTAGAGGTCGTGCAGAGCCGGCAGGTCGGCGCGGTCGAGCACCTCTCCGGCGGGGGTGGCCCGGGCCAGCCAGGCCGGGTCGGTCAACGCCATCCGGTGGTGCGGCGCGGGGTCGCGCACCTCGTACCAGCGGGCCACGGTGGCCGCCAGTCCGGGGGAGAGGTGGGCCCACAGCCGGGCCGGCAGCACCGGGGCCAGTTCGGTCAGCAGCGCGGCCAGGTCGCCGGCCCGCTCGGGCGGGGCGAACGCCAGCAGGGTCGGCAGTTCGACGCCGTGGTAGAGCAGCGCCACCTGGTCGTCGCGGCGGTACCAGGAGGTGTACGGCCAGAAGAAGTCGTCCAGGTCGCCGAGCTGGTAGGCGTGCAGCACCGGATCCCGGCCCAACAGCTCGGCCAGGACGGTCCGGTCGTGTTCGGCGCGTACGGGCACCTGTTGATGATCACATGGCGGCGGTCAGCAGCCGCCGGCGCGTCCCGGCTGGGCGGGCAGGTTCTCGTGCGCCCAGCGGGCCAGCGCGTCCAGGGCCGGCAGCAGGGCGGCCCCGCGCTCGGTCAGCTCGTAGCTCACCCCGACCGGCGGCCCCTCGCGCACGGTGCGCGACACCAGGCCGACCCGGCACAGCTCGCCGAGCCGGTCGGAGAGCACCGACTCGCTGATCCCGGGCAGCGCCCGGCCCAGCTCGGCGAAGCCGGCCGGCCCGGCGGCGAGGGTGCCCAGCAGCACGCCGTTCCAGCGCTTGCCGAGGAACGCGAAGGCGCTGGCCAGCCCCTGGTCGCACATGCGGGGCTCGCCGCCCACCTCCGGCCTGACTGTCACCCCTCCAGGATACGCGCTATCCTCATGTCCGCAGACACTACTAAAAAGCTAGCCCCTACCGATGTCGGAGGGGCAAGGATAGAGCGAGGACATCCGATGAGCGACCTGATCACCCTGCACCCCGAGGCGCAGGCCCAGCTGTTCACCGACGCCCGCACCGCCAACACCTTCACCGACGAGCCGGTCAGCGACGAGCAGCTGCGCGCCATCTTCGAACTGGCCAAGTACCCGCCCACCGCCGCCAACACGCAGCCGCTGCGGGTGCTGTTCGTCCGGCCCGGGGAGGCCCGCGAGCGGCTGCTGACCCACATGAACGACGGCAACCGGGCCAAGACCGCCACCGCACCCGTCGTCGCCGTCCTCGCCGCCGACACCGACTTCCACGAGTTCATCCCGCGGGTCTTCCCGATCCGCCCGCAGATGCGCGACGGCCTCGCCGCCGACGCGGTGGCCCGGGAGCGGATGGCCCGGTTCAACGCCACCCTGCAGATCGGCTACTGGCTGCTCGCCGTCCGCGCCGCCGGCCTGGCCGCCGGCCCGATGGGCGGCTTCGACGCCGACGGCCTCGACAAGGAGTTCTTCGCCGACAGCAGCTGGCGGTCCCTGCTCGTGGTCAACATCGGCAAGCCCGGCCCGGACGCCTGGTTCCCCCGGCTGCCCCGCCTGGACTACGACGACATCGTCCGGCACGCCTGAGCCGGATCAGCCCGCCACCCACTGGTCGTAGCCGAGCTTGGCCACCAGTGCCACCACCACGACCAGCAGCACCACCCGCACGAAGCCGGAGCCGCGCCGCAGCGCCATCCGCGCGCCCAGCGCGGCTCCGGCGACGTTGCACACCGCCATCGCCGCGCCCAGCAGCCACCACACGTGCCCGGTCGCCGCGAACACCACCAGGGCGCCCAGGTTCGTGCCGGCGTTGACCACCTTCGCCATCGCCGAGGCGTGCACGAAGTCCGCCCCGACCAGCGCGGTGAACGCCAACACCAGGAACGTGCCGGTGCCCGGGCCGATCAACCCGTCGTACAGGGCGATGCCCAGCCCGGCCACCCCGACCACCGCCACCGCCCGCGCCGGCGTGCGCCGCTCCGGCATCGCCACCACCCCCAGCCGCGGCCGGGTCAGCACGAACATCGCCACCGACAGCAGCACCACCAGCACCACCGGCCGGTACGCGCCCGCCCGCGGTCCCGCGCCGTCCGCCGCGACGCTCGGGC
>NZ_JAPDPH010000203.1 GCF_026013475.1 Micromonospora yasonensis
GCCGCAGCCGCTCCTGTGGGTACAGCGGGGTGAGCTTGTAGAACTCCGGACGGCGCTTCGCCTCCTCCGGCTCCATCCCGTTGATGGTGTCCAGGCGGACCAGCGGGTTGTACTTGTCGCGCCGCTGCTCGCCCTCGCGGGCGGCCCGCACGGCACCGGTGATCGCGTCACCGCGGCGCAGGCCGTACTTCTTGATCTGGGACATCGAGACGTACACGTCGTTCGGTCCGGCCAGGTAGCCGGTGGTCCGCACGAAGGCGTAGTTGTCGAGCACGTCGATGATGCCGGCGACCGGGACAAGCACCTCGTCCTCGCCGACCTGCGGCTCGCGGCCGCCCTCGCCGCCCTCGGCCCGCTCGCCGCGGCCACGCCGACGGTCCCGGAACCGGCTGCGCCGGCCACGCCGGCCGCCCTCGCCGTCCTCGTCGCCGTCGTTGTCGCGCTCGGCCCGCTGACCACGGTCGTTGCGGTCGCCACGCTCGTTGCGCTCGGCCCGCTCACCGCGCTCGGCCCGCTCGGCACCGCGCTCGGCCCGCTCACCGCGCTCGGCCCGCTCGGCACCGCGCTCGGCCCGCTCACCGCGCTCGGCCCGCTCACCGCGCTCGGTCCGCTCACCGCGCTCGGTCCGCTCGGCACCACGCTCGGCCCGCTCCGCACGCTCGCCGCGCTCCCGGCGGCCCTCGCCGCGCTCGGCCCGCTCGCCGCGCTCGGCCCGCTCGCCGCGCTCGGGCCGCTCGCCGCGCTCGCCGCGCTCGGGCCGCTCGCCGGTCTCGGCGGTCGCCTCCTCGGCGCGCGTCTCGGCCGGCCGTGCCTCCGCGCTCGCGGCGGCCCGGCCCCGGCGGGCCCGGGTACGGCCCTCGGTCGGCTCGGCGGCCGGCGCCTGCTCGGCGGCGGGGCGCCGCTCGGCCTCAGCCCGCTCCTCGCGTACCTCGGCGTGCACCTCTTCCCGGGCGGTCGCGGCCGCGGCCGCGACCTCGGCTCGCGGTCGAGGGGTTCCGGCGGCGGCGCCGCCCTGCCGCTCGGTGATCGCGCTGATCAGCTCGCCCTTACGCATACGAGCCGTACCGGAGATACCGAGCGACGCGGCCAGGCTCTGCAGCTCTGGCAGCAGCATCGCCGACAGGCCGGTGCCGCTGCGCCGGCGGCGCGTGGGGGCGGCGGTGGTGGCATCGCCAGCGACGTTGGAAACATCCGACGTCACGTCGGTGGTGTCGCTCAATGGATTCCTTCCCTCGATAGGCCGGGACTGCCCGGAGTCGTGGAACAGGTGGCCGGGCGGCCTCGGTGCACCCGCCTCGCATGGACGCGTCGCGGGAGTCTGTAACACAGCAGCCGGTCGGTTTCCCGACTCACCGAGATCGGTGAGCAGGTCTCGCCGTCTGCGGCGACCTGTGGAAACTGCGGTGCGGCGTGGGCCTTTGGCAGGGGTGACGGGCTGACCGCCGAGAGCTTCGGGGGTGCGCCGACCCGCAGGAGATCGCATGCTTCGCGGCTGTGCTGCCTAGAGCGTAATCAACTCTTGCGACCTGCGGCAACAGGGTCCCGCTCGGCGTGTCCAAGTCTACCCCGGGTGACCCAGGCACCGCTGACGTCTACCAGCAACTCCCAGCGCCGCCAATCTGTTCCCGCCGCGAATCCCGCCGGGACCTCGGTCAACGCCAGCACGGTCGGGCCCGCCCCACTCACCACAGCCGCCACACCGGCCTCACGTAGCGCACTGACCAGGGCCGCCGTCGCCGGCATGCCAGGTGCCCGGTAGTTCTGGTGCAGCCGGTCGACCGTGGCCGGCAGCAGCAGCGCCGGATCCGCGGTCAGCGCGTGCACCAGCAGCGCTGCCCGGCCGGCCGTCAACGCCGCGTCGGCGTGCGGCACGGTGGCCGGCAGCGCGGCCCGGGCGACGGCGGTCAGACCGCGCTCGCCGGGCACGAAGACGGTGGGACGCACGCCGTCGGCGACGGGTAGGGAAACCGCCCGGGCGCCGGCCGGCTCGGTCCAGGCAACCGTGAAACCACCCAGCAGGCAGGGCGCGACATTGTCCGGGTGCCCCTCGATCTCGGCGGCCAGCCGCAGCGCCGCCGCATCGTCCAGCCGGGCCGCGCCGTCCGGCACCAATGCCCGCGCCAGCAGCACGCCGGCCACGATGGCCGCCGAGGAGGAGCCGAGGCCACGGGCCTGCGGGATCCGGTTGACGCACTCCAGGGCCAGCCCCGGCGGTTGCGCGCCGAGCACGTCGAACGCGGCCCGCATCGAGGTCACCACCAGGTGGGTGTCGCCGTCGGGCAGCTCGCCGGCGCCCTCCCCGGACACCACCACGCGTACGCCGCCGGAGGTCACCTCGGCCGCCACGTCGTCGTGGAGCCCGAGAGCCAACCCGAGCGCGTCGAAGCCCGGGCCCAGGTTCGCGCTGGTCGCGGGCACCCGGACCCGTACGGGGCCGGAGGTGAAAGTCATCGGCACCGGCTCATGCTAGGACGCCGGGCCGACAGCCGGCCGGTTCGCCCGGCCCGTGGGAATGGCGCGTCTCCACGAGGCCGGGTCCTGTCGATCATGCCGGTGCGAGGCCGGGCCCAGGCCGCGGGCCGGCAAGGCGGAGGTTCGTCCGGATTCCGACGTGTTATCCGGATGGACCGCGGGTCAGGCGGCGCGCGAGGGCTCCTGCTCCACCGCCGGTTCGGTGAGCGAGAGCCGGCGGGTGGCGAACCGCCAGCCCACTGCGTAGACCACGGTGACCAGGCCGCAGCCGGCCAGCACGGTCCGCTCGTTGACCGCGTCGACCACCAGCGCCACCACCAGTTGGCTGACCGAGATGGCCAGCGTCGCCAGCATCATGTCGGTGGCGAAGACCCGGCCCCGGAGCCGGTCCGGCACCTCGCCCTGCAGGGCGTAGTTGGACATCACCCAGTTGCTGCCGCCACCGAAGTGGGCCAGGAAGACCAGCGCCAGCACCAGCGGGAACCAGTCCACCACCGAGGCGCCGACGTACGCCAGGCCGTACAGGGACATGGAGAGCGCCAGGCCGGTGAGCAGCCAGGCCCGGTTGGTCAGCACCCGGCGCATCAGGATCGGGCCGACCAGGGCACCCGCGCCCCGGCTGGCGAAGAGCAGGCCGGTGCCGATCGCCCCGACCCCGTACACCCCGGCGAGCAGCGGGAAGACGGTCAGCACGCCGTTGCCCAGGCCGACCGCCGACTTCACGGTGACCAGCGCGAGCACCCGCGGCCGGTGCGCGATGTAGCCGAGCGCCTCGCGGATGGCCGCCCAGGTGCGCGGGATCGCCACCGCCGGGTCACGGGGCGCCTGCAACGGGCGGCGGATCAGCGCGGCCAGGCCCGCCGCCACCGCCAGGGCACCCGCGGCCACCCAGAAGCTGACGTACGGGCCGGAGGCGGCGCTCAGCATGCCGCCGAGCGAGGCGCCGACCACGGTCATGGTGCCCCAGGCGGAGCCGGCGACGGCGTTGCCGGCGGCCAGGTCGGCCGGGTCGAGCACGTTGGGCAGGGCGGCCTGGGCGGCCGGCGAGTAGAAGGCCTTCGCCACCGCCACCGCCGCGATCGCCACCAGGGCCAGCCAGGCCGTCCCGGCGCTGCGGACGCCGAGCAGCAGCAGGATGCCGGCCAGGGCGCCGAGGTTGGCCACCATCATGATCTTCCGGCGGTCGAACCGGTCGGCGATGGTGCCGGTGTACGGCAGCAGCAGCGCGGTCGTGCCGGTGTCCACGGCGAGCACCAGCGCGCCCCACACCCCGCTGCCGGTCAGCGCTGGCAGCAGCACCAGCAGCGGCACCATGACGAACCAGTCGGCGCCGAACACCACCAGTTCGGCGAGGAAGAGATTGCGGAAGTCGCGATTGCGGACGAGGACCGAGACGGTGGGTGACACGCGGGAACCCTACCGGGCCGGTCAGACCACGGCGGCGCGGCTCAGCATCTGCGAGACGGTGACGAAGGTGTAGCCACGGGCCCGCAGCCCGGTGATCATGTCCGGCAGCCCACGGAGCGCGACGAGGCGTTGCTCGGTGCCGACGTCGTGGCCGAGCAGGATCGTGCCGGGCTGGACGTCGGCGACGATCCGCCGCGCGTGGCCGGTCGGGTCGTGCGGAAACTCCCCCTCGACCATCTGCAGCGTCCAGAGCACCAGCCGGTAGTCCAGCCGGGCGGCGGCGTGCAGCACCGCCCCGCCCAGGTGCCCCCAGGGCGGGCGGAGCAGGCGGGGTGCCACCCCGGTCGCCTCGACGATCGCGTCGTGGCTGCGCTTCAGGTCGTCGTACGCGGCATGGGCGTCCATCCGGGCCAGGTCGTGGTGGGCCCAGCTGTGGTTGCCGACCTCGTGCCCGGACAGCCGGTCACGCACCAGCGCGGCGTGCTGCCGGGCCCGCTGGCCGACCAGGAAGAAGGTGGCCGGGACGCCGTACTTCGCCAGGGTGTCCAGCACCATGGGCGTCCACTGTGGCCGGGGACCGTCGTCGAAGGTGAGGGCGACGAGGCGCTGGGCGGTGCGTACCCCCCAGGTGACCTCGACCGCGCCGGAGCCGACCTGCTGCTGCCGGCTGCCCAGGGTGGCGCTGGCCGGACCGCCGGCCAGCGGGAGCCGGCGGTCGGCGATCCACGCCGACTCGGCGGTGGCCACGGCGCCCAGCGCGGCACCACCGGCCAGCAGGGCGGTACGGCGCAGCACCGCACGCCGCCCCCACCGCCCCACGCCGTCCGCCATGCCCCCGCTTCCACGCCGCCGGCCGCCCCACTCGGGGGTCCCGACACCCGCAGTAGGTGTCAGCTCACTCACGGTACCGCCTTCCACCCGGCCCGCTGGCCCCCTCATGGACGGAAAAGAGTGGCCGTCCGCGCCGGAACGGCCACTCTTTCCGGGCATCAGCGCCCTGGGGCGGAAGGGTGCGGGTTACTCGGTGGGTGGGAGGGGGCTGCGGCGACTCTTCGGCAGGCGCAGGACCTCGAACTGGTCCGTGCCGTCGAGCAGGGCGGCCGACGGGGCCGGACGGGCCGGCGGCTCGGTGGCCTCGGCCGGGGCCGCGCCACCGCCGACGGTGGCCGGGACCGGCCTCGGGACCGGAGCCGGGACCATGGCCGGTGCCGGCGTGCCCCGGCGGTGGAACCGCCGCTCGCGCAGCGACTCCTTGGCGCGCTCCACCATCGTGTAGAGGGTCGGCACCAGGATCAGCGTGAGCAACGTCGAGCTGATCAGGCCGCCGATCACCACGATCGCCAGCGGACGGGAGATGAAGCCGCCCTCACCGGTGAGCCCGAAGGCCATCGGCAGCAGCGCGAACACGGTGGCGACCGCGGTCATCAGGATCGGCCGCAGCCGCCGCCGGCCGCCCTCGACCACCGCCTCGGCGACGCCCATACCCTGCGCCCGGTACTGGTTGATCAGGTCGAGCAGCACGATCGCGTTGGTCACCACGATGCCGACCAGCATGAGCACGCCGATCAGCGCCGGCACGCCCAGCGGCGTGCCGGTGGCCAGCAGCAGCGCGATCGCGCCGGTGGCCGCGAACGGCACCGAGATCAGCAGGATCAGCGCCTGGGTCAGGCTGCGGAACGTACCGACCATGATCAGGAAGACGATCGCGATCGCGGCCAGCACGGCCAGCTTCAGGTCGGCGAAGGCGTCCTTCTGGTTGGCGCTGACCCCGCCGACGGTGAACGTCGCCCCCGGGACGTCCAGCGCGTCCAGCCGCTTCTGCAGCTCCTGGGTGGTGGCGCCGAGGTCGGAGCCGGTGGCCGTACCGGTGACCGAGACGCTGCGCCCGCCGTCGATCCGGGTCACCTGCTGCGGGCCGTCAACCTGGTTGACGTCGGCGATGTCGTCCAGCTTGACCCGGCCCACCGGCAGCGCCCGCAGCTCGGCCACGCTCAGCGGCGGCCGGGTGCCGGTGCTGAGCACCACGTTCCGCGGCCCGCCGTCGAGGTTGACCTGGCCGAGCGGCGCGCCCCGGTACGCCTGCGCCACGAGCTGCCCGACGGCCGCCTCGGTGAGGCCGGCCCGCGCCGCGGCGACCCGATCCACGGTCACCTCGACCCGGGGCACCTGGGTGGCGAGGCTGGTGGCGACGTCCTCGACGCCCGGCGTACCGGCCATCGCGTCGCGGGCGGCCTCGGCGGCCCGGGTCAGCGTTTCCGGGTCGGCGGCCTGCACGACCACCTCGAGCTGGTTGGCGGAGGCGTCGCCGTGCCCGGCGCCGAAGCTCAGCTCACCGGCCTCCGCGCCGAGGGCGTCGAATTCCCGGCGCAGGGTCCGCTTGACCGCCGCCGCGTCGGTGCCCTCGTCCAGCGCCACGGAGTAGGCGGCGGTGTTGTTGCCGCCCTCGCCCGCCCAGGGCTGGTCGCTGCCGCCCGCGCTGACCTGGTACGTGCGTACGCCCTTCGTCCGGGCGAGCACCGCCTCGACCGTCGCGGCGGCCTGGTCGGTGCCGGCCAGCCCGGTGCCCGCCGGCAACTCCTGCTGGATGCTCAGGGTGTCCTGGCCGGAGTCGTCCAGGAAGTTGGTCTCCAGCGCCTGCGCCAGGCCGAAGGTGCCGAGCAGCACCAGCAGGCCCAGCCCCACGGTGACCCAGCGGGTGCGCCAGGTCCGGGTGGCGAAGCCGATCGCCGGCAGGTACGCCCGCTGCAACGGGCTGCGCAGCTCCTTCTCCTCGGCGGCGCGCCGGGCCGCCGGGTCGTCGGCCCCGGCCCGCGGCGGCTTCAGGAACCAGTACGCCAGCACCGGGATCACCGTCAGCGACACCAGCAGCGAGGCGAGCAGGGCCACCGTCACGGTGATCGCGAACGGTGCGAAGAGCTGCCCGACGGGGCCGCCCACCAACGCGATCGGCGCGAAGACGGCGACCGTGGTCAGCGTGGAGGCGGTCACCGCGCCGGCCACCTCGCGGACCGCGCCGAGGATGGCCTCCCGCTTCGGCTCGCCGTACTCCAGGTGCCGCTTGATGTTCTCCAGCACCACGATGGAGTCGTCGACGACCCGGCCGACGGCGATGGTCAGTGCGCCGAGGGTGAGCAGGTTGAGCGAGTAGTCGCCGGCCCAGAGCACGATCAGCGCGACCAGCACCGACAGCGGGATGGACACCGCGGTGACCACGGTGGAGCGGATCGAGAGCAGGAAGACCAGGATCACCACCACCGCCATCAGCAGGCCGAGCAGGCCCTCGGTGGTGAGGCTGTCGATGGACCGCTCGACGAACGGGGCCTGGTCGAAGACCACGGTCAGCTCCGCGCCGGAGGCCGCCTTGAGGTCGTCCAGCCGGTCCCGGATCTCGTGCGAGATGCGGACCGCGGCGCCGTCCGGGGTGGCGGTGACGGTGATGCCCAGGCTGGGCTTGCCGTTGGTGCGGGTGAACCCGGTGGCCGGGGCGAGCTGCTCCTGCACGCTGGCCACGTCGCCGAGGCGGACCGGGGCGGCCGGAGCGGTGGCGAGCACGATGCCGCGCAGGTCGTCCACGCTCCGGACCGGGGTGCCGACCTGCACCGGCAGCGACCGGCTGCCGTCGGCGACCGCGCCGGCCGGCAGCGCGATGCCGTTGGTCTTGAGCGCCTGGGCGATCGCGGCGGGGGCCAGCCGGGCCGCGGCCAGCTTCGCCGGGTCGGGGGTGACCAGCACGACCTGGTCGCGGGTGCCGGTCACGGTGACCGCGCGGACCCCGTCCAGGCCCTCCAGCTCGGGTACGACCGTGCTGCGCAACTTCTCGGCGAGGGCCTGCTCGTCACCGCCGCCGGTCGCGGCGACCACCACCGCCGGAATCTCGTCGGTGCTGCGGGTGAGGACCTGCGGGTCCACCCCCTCGGGCAGCTGCGCGTCGATCCGGTTCAACGCGGTCTGCATCTTGTTGACCACGTCGTCCAGGTCGGTGCCGAACTCGTACTGCACCCGGACGGTGGCCGAGCCCTCGCGGGAGGTGGACGTGATCTTCTCCAGCCCCGGGATGCCCTGAAGGCTGTTCTCGATCGGCTCGGTGACCTGGGACTCGACGATCTCCGGCGCGGCGCCGGGGTAGACCGCCACGACGGAGGCGGCGGGGAGCTCCAGGGACGGCAGCAGCTGCTGCTTCAGCGACGGCACGGCGAACGCCCCGAACGCCGCGGTCACCAGCGCGATGAGGGCGACCAGTCCGCGGTTGGCAAGGCTGAATCTGGCGAGCAGCGACATCGGCGTGGCTCACTCCTGGATTGGGGGTCGACGAGGTGTCCAAAGTCTCCCCCACCCGATCACCCCACCCCGCACCACCCACCCCACTCGGGTTGATCAGGGGGTGGGGGGTGTGGGTTAGGCGAGGTCCAGGGAGCGGGCGGCGGCGAGGGGATCGTTGGCGATGGTGAGCGGGGCGGGGGCCGTGGAGATGGCCCACTCGGGGTCCTTGAGGCCGTGCCCGGTGACCGTGCAGACCACGGTGGAGGCGACCGGCACCTTCCCGGCGGCGGCCTGCTGGAGCAGGCCGGCCACGCTGGCCGCGCTGCCCAGCTCGACGAAGACGCCCACCTCGCGGGCCAGCAGCCGGTACGCGGCCAGGATCTCGCGGTCGGTCACGGCGGCGATCAGGCCGCCCGAGGCGTCCCGGGCGTCGATCGCCTTGGTCCAGCTCGCCGGGTTGCCGATCCGGATCGCGGTGGCGATGGTGGACGGCTCCGGCACCGCCTGCCCGGTCACGATCGGGGCCGCCCCGGCCGCCTGGAAGCCGTACATCTTCGGGGTCCTCGTGGCGTTCCCGTCCCGCCGGTCCTCGGAGTAGCCCATCCAGTAGGCCGAGATGTTGCCGGCGTTGCCGACCGGCAGGCAGTGGATGTCCGGGGCGTCGCCGAGCGCCTCGACGATCTCGAAGGCGGCGGTCTTCTGCCCGTGCAGCCGGTCGATGTTGACCGAGTTGACCAGGGCGACCGGGTAGTCCTGGGCGAGCTTGCCGGCGAGCGCCAGGCAGTCGTCGAAGTTGCCCTGCACCTGAAGCAGGCGGGCACCGTGCACCAGCGCCTGGGCCAGCTTGCCCAGCGCGATCTTGCCCTGCGGCACCAGCACCGCGCAGGTGATCCCGGCCCGGGCCGCGTACGCCGCGGCGGAGGCGCTGGTGTTGCCGGTGGAGGCGCAGATGATCGCCTTGTCCCCGGCCTCGACGGCCTTGGAGACGGCGACCGTCATGCCCCGGTCCTTGAACGACCCGGTCGGGTTGGCGCCCTCGACCTTGAGCCAGACGTCGGCCCCGACCCGGGCGGAGAGCACCGGCGCCGGCAGCAGCGGGGTGTTCCCCTCGTGCAGGGTGACGACCGGGGTGGCGTCGGTGACCGGCAGCCGGTCCCGGTACGTCTCGATCAGACCGCGCCACATGTCGCTCTCCTCGCCTCTCCCGCCCCGGCAGCGTCGGGGCCCATCCCAGGGTGGACCAGCCTTCCCGACCGGCCGCCGGCACGCCTCCGCTTAACCATCAGGCGGGACGCCGGCGCTAGTCCCCGCCCTCGACCCGCAGCACGCTGGTCACCGAGCGGACGATCGGCAGCCCGCGCAGCTCCCGTACGGTGGCGGCGAGCGCGGCGTCCGACGCCACGTGGGTGACGATGACCAGCTCGGCGTCCTCACCCCGGCCGGCGGGGCCGCCCCCGGCCGGGCCCTGCCGCACGGTGGCGATGGAGACCTCGTGCCGGGCGAAGACCCCGGCGACCGCCGCCAGCACACCCGGCCGGTCGGTCACGTCGAGGCTGATGTGGTAGCGGGTGAGGGCCTCCCCCATCGGCCGCACCGACAGGTCCGCGTACGCCGACTCGCTGGCCGCGTGCACCCCGGCGAGGCGGTTGCGGGCCACCGCCACCACGTCGCCGAGGACCGCGCTGGCGGTCGGCGCGCCGCCCGCGCCCCGGCCGTAGAACATCAGCTGCCCGGCCGCCTCGGCCTCGACGAAGACCGCGTTGAACGCGTCGCCGACGCCGGCCAGCGGGTGGGCCAGCGGGATCATGGCCGGGTGCACCCGGACGCTGACCGTCTCGCGGCCGGCCGCGTCGGTGCCCCGGGCGGCGATGCAGAGCAGCTTGATCGTGCAGCCCATCGCCTTGGCGCTGGCCACGTCGGCGGCGGTCACCTCGGTGATGCCCTCGCGGTGGACGTCGGCCGCGGTGACCCGGGTGTGGAACGCCAGCGAGGCGAGGATGGCGGCCTTCGCGGCGGCGTCGAAGCCCTCCACGTCGGCGGTCGGGTCCGCCTCGGCGTACCCCAGCTCGGTGGCCTCCTCCAGCGCCTCGGCGAAGCCGGCGCCGGTGGCGTCCATGGCGGAGAGGATGAAGTTGGTGGTGCCGTTGACGATGCCGGTGACCCGGTTGATCCGGTCGCCGTGCAGCGACTCGCGCAGCGGGCGCAGCAGCGGGATGGCACCCGCGACGCTGGCCTCGTAGTAGAGGTCCGCGCCACCCTCGGCGGCCGCGTCGTGCAGCGTGGCGCCGTCCTCGGCGAGCAGCGCCTTGTTCGCGGTGACCACGCTCTTGCCGGCGCGCAGCGCCTCGACCAGCCAGCCGCGGGCCGGCTCGATGCCGCCGACCACCTCGACCACGATGTCCACGTCGTCCCGCTTGACCAGGCCGAGCGCGTCGGTGGTGAACAGCGCGGGGTCGACCGGCAGGTCGCCGCGGTCCCGGCCGAGCCGGCGTACGGCGATGCCGGCGATCTCCAGCGGCGCGCCGATCCGGGCGGCGAGGTCGGCCGACTGCTCGTGCAGCAGGCGCACCACGTCGCTGCCGACCGTGCCGCAGCCGAGCAGCGCCAAGCGAACTGGTGAGGTCATCCGACGTCCAATGCGAGCAGGTCCTCTTCGGTCTCCCGGCGGACGATCAGCCGGGCCCGACCGTCGCGGACGGCGACGACCGGGGGCCGCGGGACATGGTTGTAGTTGCTGGCCATGCTCCGGCAGTACGCCCCGGTGCCGGGCACCGCGACAAGATCTCCGGGCTGCACGTCGGCGGGCAGGAATTCATCCTTCACCACGATGTCCCCGGACTCACAATGCTTTCCCACCACGCGGGCGAGCAGCGGTTCCGCCGTCGAGGTGCGGTTGGCCACCGTCGCCGAGTAGGAAGCGTCGTAGAGCGCGGTACGGATGTTGTCGCTCATCCCGCCGTCGACGCTCACGTACGTCCGCAGGCCGTCCACGTCCTTGACCGTGCCGACCTCGTAGAGGGTGAACACGGCCGGCCCGACGATGGCCCGGCCCGGCTCGATGGACAGGTGCGGCACGGCCAGCTTCTCGGCGGCGCACTCGCCGTCGACGATCTTGCGCAGCCGCTTGGCCAGCTCGTGCGGCGCGGCCGGGTCGTCCTGGGTGGTGTACGCGATGCCGAAGCCGCCGCCGAGGTCCAGCTCGGGCAGCTCCACCCCGCGGGCGTCGCGGATCTGCGCCTGCAGGGCGAGCACCCGGCGGGCGGAGACCTCGAAGCCGCTGGCGTCGAAGATCTGCGAGCCGATGTGCGAGTGCAGGCCGCGCAGCTCCAGCACGTCCTCGTCGAGGATCTTGAAGGCGGCCGCGGCGGCGGCCCCGCCGGCGAGCGAGAAGCCGAACTTCTGGTCCTCGTGCGCGGTGGCGATGAACTCGTGGGTGTGCGCCTCCACGCCGACCGTGACCCGGACCAGCACCTTGGGGCGTACCCCACGCTCGCGGGCGAGCGCGGTCAGCCGGTCGATTTCGGCGAACGAGTCGACGATGATCCGGCCCACCCCGGCGTCCACCGCCCGGGTCAGTTCGGCCACCGACTTGTTGTTGCCGTGGAAGCCGATCCGCGCCGGCTCCATCCCCGCCGAGAGCGCGGTGGCCAGCTCGCCGCCGGTGCAGACGTCGAGGAACAGGCCCTCCTCGGCGATCATGCGGACCACCGCCCGGCAGAGGAACGCCTTGCCGGCGTAGTAGACGTCGGCGTCGGGGAAGGCGGCCCGGAACTCGCGGCAACGCGAGCGCAGGTCGTCCTCGTCCAACACGTACACCGCGGTGCCGTACTCGGCGGCCAGGTCGCGGACGTCCAGGCCCGCGA
The DNA here is from genome assembly GCF_026013475.1 of Micromonospora yasonensis. GTDB lineage: Bacteria > Actinomycetota > Actinomycetes > Mycobacteriales > Micromonosporaceae > Micromonospora > Micromonospora yasonensis. The sequence continues at coordinate 12,003 of NZ_JAPDPH010000203.1, forward strand.
CCGCCAGCGCGCCGCCCTCGGCCCGCGCCACGTTGCGCGGCCAGAGCTGCGGGACCAGGGCGTTGACGTCGACCGGGGTACGTAGCCAGGCCGGCCCCCGGGTGCCCAGCTCGCTGTGCAGGGCACCGGCTTCGTGCGCGCGCATGTGTTGTTACATCCTTTCCGGCGCGGAGACGCCGAGCAGGTGCAGGCCGTTGGCGATGACCACCCGGGTGGCGTCGTTGAGCCAGAGCCGGGCCCGGTGCAGGTCGCTGGCCTCCTCGTCGCCACGCGGCAGGATCCGGCAGTTGTCGTAGAACCGGTGATAGGCCCCGGCCAGCCGCTCCAGGTAGCGGGCCACCAGGTGCGGGCCGCGCAGCTCGGCCGCCGAGGACACCACGGCGGGGAACTCGGCCAGCGCCTTGAGCAGCTCGTTCTCCTTCTCGTGGGAGAGCAGCTCGGCGTGGAAGGCGGCGGCGTCGCCCCGGGTCAGCCCCACCTCGGCGGCGTTGCGCCCGACGCTGGCCGTCCGGGCGGCGACGTACTGCACGTAGTAGACCGGGTTGTCGCGGGTGGCCCGGGTCCACAGCTCGACGTCGATGTCGATGGGCGAGTCGCTGGAGTAGCGGGCCAGCGCGTAGCGGGACGCGTCCACGCCGATCGCGT
>NZ_JAPDPH010000204.1 GCF_026013475.1 Micromonospora yasonensis
TTGGCGATCGAGCGGGCGAAGCGCCTGGTCGAGCTGGGCCACGACGTGGTCGTGCTGCTCGACTCGCTGACCCGGCTGGGCCGCGCCTACAACCTCTCCGTCCGCTCGGCCGGTCGTACGCTCTCCGGCGGGGTGGACGTGGCCGCGCTCAACCCGCCGAAGCAACTGCTCGCGGCGGCTCGCGCCGCCGAGGAGGGCGGCTCGCTGACCATTCTCGCCTCGGCGCTGGTGGAGACCGGCTCCGCTGCCGACACGCTGATCTACGAGGAGTTCAAGAGCACCGGTAACGCCGAGCTGAAGCTGGACCGGTCGCTGGCCGACCGGCGTACCTTCCCGGCCGTCGACGCCCGGGCGTCGGGCACCCGGCGCGAGGACCTGCTGCTGACCGCCGCGGAGCGACAGTGCCTGCGGGGCCTGCGCTCGGCACTGTCCCAACTGGACCGGCAGGCGGCCCTGGACCAGCTGCTGCGCCAGCTCGCGGCCACCCAGGGCAACGCGCGATTCCTGGCCCGGCTGGGCGGCGTCGCGCCCGGCTACGATCGGGAACCGTGACGGAGCAGGGAAACAACCACCCACCGGCCGTACGGCAGCTACGCCTCGTCGTGGAGGCCGAGGACTACGACGCCGCCGTTGCCTTCTTTCGCGACGCGCTGGGCCTGCCGGAGCAGGCGGCGTATTCCGGTGGCGACGGTGCGCGGGTGGTGATCCTGGAGGCCGGCCGGGCCACCCTGGAACTGGCCAACTCGGCGCAGAAGCGCATGATCGATGAGGTCGAGGTCGGCCGCCAGGTGGCACCCCGGTTGCGGGTGGCGTTCGAGGTGGACAACAGCCAGGCGGTGACCGATCGCCTGGTCGCCGCTGGCGCCATCGAGGTCGCCCCGCCGACCGTCACCCCGTGGCAGTCGCTCAACGCCCGCCTTGACGCCCCGGCGGGCCTGCACCTCACCGTCTTCCAGGAGCTGCGCACTCCGGCGGAACGCGCCGACCTCGACGGCTTCGGCACCGACGCCTGAGGGGATCCGGTTGGCGTCCGACCGCCCGGCCCGGCGATACTCTGCCGCGTGCCCGACCCGATGCTGACCCCCGCGCAGGCGGCTGCGCTCCGCCACGTCCGGGACGTCGCGCTGCGCGACCGGCCGGCGGCGCTCGCCGTCATCAGCCAGCACCTCGACGGCGCCGGATACCGGCCGGCGGAGGTGATCGAGGCAGTCGCCCAGCACGGCCGGCTGACCCTCAACTTCCACCCGGACCGGCTGCTCCGCGACGGCCGTACCGTCGCCGAGGCGCTCGACCAGGAGGACGTCTACCGCAGCCAGTTCGAGACGCGCATTTCCAACGGCGGTCTGACCGCCTTTCCCGGCGGGGATCGGGACCGGTGGGAGGGGAAGATGTTCGGCGGGGCCTACCAGCGGTCCGGGGTGCTGCCCGCCGAGCGCCCCAAGTACGGCGGGCTGAACCTGCTGGACCACCCGGACGGTGCCTGCCCCCGGTTCGGCTCCTGCCACCTGCGGCTGCGTCCCGAGGTGCTCGCGCGGACCACCTTCTGCTTCGGGGACAGTCACGTCGAGCCGACCGAGTTCGGCACCCTGGACGCCTTCGAACCGGTGCTCGCCGCACTGCTCACCGCCACCGCCGACACCGGCGTCACCCTCGGAGTCGCCGGCATGGACACCGGCACCCTGCTCCAGTCGCTGCTCCGCCACCGGGCTCGGGAGTCGTACGCCGCCGGGCGCGCCCTGGACGACTACATCGAGGCGCAGGTGCACGGCGAGCTGAGCCTCGCCCGGGACGTCGAGGCGTTGGTGGTCGACCCGTCGTTCCAGGGCACCGAGGTGGTACGCATCCTCGCCGGGGTGGCCGACCGGCACGGCTTCCCGCTGACCTGGCACTGCGGGTTCGAGCTGCCGGTCGACGGCATCGACCCCGAATTCCGGGGGCCGGCTATCCCGCCGCTCGCGGCCCGGGTGCACGCCGAGTTCGCCCGGCCGGGGGCGCCGGTCGACGCCGCTCTGATCGGCCGGGCCGCCGCGTCGGTGGTCACCGACCCGCAGCGGTGGGCGGACCGGGGGCCCACCGAGGTCACCCTGCAGCACCTCAAGCAGCTCTGGCACGTCCTGGTCCGCTACGGCACCCCCGCCGCCCGCTGACCGTCGCGTCACCTTCCGCCCCTCCACGCACGGCCCGCCCCGGCCCGTCCGATTGTCGCCGTGACCTGGGCCGCAGCGTGTCGCCACTCCGGCATTTCCGGAATGACCGACACGTGGAGCTGGTTGTGTCCCCCGTATCGCCGGAGCGCAAACCCGTACCGGCCAGTAGTTCCCCCGAGGGGCGCTCACCCCGGAGCGCGTCGCAACGATCGAAAGGGCAACCATCGTGCAGCAGCACTTCACTCGATGGCTCCCGGTCATCGCGAAGACCGCCGTCGTGAAGACCGCCATCGCGAAGACCGCCATCGTGCAGAACGCCGCCGTGAAGACTGCCATCGCGAAGGCCGCTGCCGCGAAGGCCGCCGCACAGACCCCGGACGGCAGGGCCGCCATCGCCAAGGCCGCCGCCGCGAAGGCCGCTGCCGCCAAGGCCGCCGCCGTGAGGACCCCCAACCGCAAGGCCGCGCTGACCGTCGCGGGCGTAGCCGCCCTGGGCGGCCTGGCGTTCGGCCCGAGCGCCGTCGCCGCCCCGGTCACCAGCGGCCCACACGCCGGCGCCGTGGCCGCCATCGACCTCGCCACCGGCCAGAAGACCGCCACCGAGGCGGTGAAAACCGCTACCGACGCGGTGAAACCCGCCCAGACCACCGGCAGCGACAAGGTCCCCGCCAAGGCCAACCGGCCGAGCCGGGCCGAGCTCATCCCGCACGGCGTCGAGGGCGCCCAGTCGCGCATCCCGCTGAACGACGCGCAGCTCACCAACGCCAAGGCCATCGTCCAGGCGGCCAAGGAGACCGGGGTGGGCAAGCGGGGCGCGGTGATCGGCGTCGCCACCTCGCTGCAGGAGTCGAAGCTGTACAACCTCGGCCACCTCGGCACGTACAACGACCACGACTCGGAGGGCCTGTTCCAGCAGCGCCCGTCGGTCGGTTGGGGTACGCCCGATCAGGTCACCGACCCCGACTACGCCAGCAAGGCGTTCTTCAACGCGCTGAAGAACGTGGGCGATTGGCAGGACCTGCCGCTGACCGCCGCCGCGCAGACGGTCCAGGTGTCGGCCTTCCCGTACGCGTACGCGCAGTGGGAGGAGCAGGCGGCGGACATCGTCCAGCAGCTCTGGTAAGTCGTTCCCTTCCGCAACCGGCCGGTCCCCGTTCTCAGGGGGCCGGCCGGTCGCTCTCGGCTGGACCCCTGTTCGTGGTCTGGCCCGCCGCAATCCCTGCACCGGCCACGGCGCGCCACACCCGTGCCGCGCTGCCAGGCCGTCCGCCCGGTCTTCCGCTGCGCGCACCCCCGAATGGAGCTTTTGTGATGAACACGATGCTGCGTAAGAGTGTGCTGGGTGTTGCTGGTCTGGCGTTTGCCGGTCCGGGCTGGCGGCGCAGTACCTGCGTGTCGGCGGGGGAGCGCCGGGTCCGGGGCGCCGTCGAACGCCGCTACCGACTGGACGCGGCGGCGGCCTCGGCGGACGCGGCAGCGGTCCGGTCGATGAGCCCGGAGCAGCACGTCGGGCTGCCGGCCGCCGGGTCCAGGACGAATCAGGAGGAGCCGCCGGACCAGCGGTGACCGGCGAGGATGTCGACCACGGCGGCGGCCAGTGCCACCACGATGATGCCGGTGGCCAGCAGCAGCGAGTGCCGGAACGCGGCGGACCAGTCGCCCCGGGTGCTGGCCAGTGTCGAGAAGAACAGCGCCCCGACCCCGGCGATGCCGGCGGCCGACCCGATCCGCTGTCCGGTCTGCAACATGCCCGCGCCGCTGCCGGCCTGCGGCACCGGCACCTCGGACAGGGTGAGGGTCTGGTTCGGCGCGATGACCATGCCGCTGCCGATCCCGGCGATCAGCAGCGGCACGGCGGTCCGCAGCGGCACCGATCCGTGCGGGGTGCCGTGCAGCACCAGGTCCGTGGCGATCAGGCCGATCCCCACCACGAGCAACCCGATGGCGACCAGTGGCCGGCCGTACCGGTTGACCACTCGGCCGCCCAACGCCGAGGCGGCCGCCGAGCCGAGCGCGAACGGGGTGATCGCCAGACCGGCGACGAGCGCGCTGTAGCCCAGGCCGATCTGCAGGTACAGGGTGAAGATGAAGAAGATCGCGGTGAAGCCGGCGAAGTAGACCAGACCGATGAGCGAGCCCAGGGTGTACGAGCGCAGCCCGAACAGCCGCAGATCGAACAGGGGCTGCTGGTGGTGGGCGTAGCGCCGTTCCCACAGCCCGAAGCCGAGCAGGAAGAGCAGTCCGGCCGGGATGAGCAGCCACTTCGCCGGGCCGTGCCACTGTGCCCGCTGCACGAGCGGCAGCAGCACCAGGGTCACTCCGACGCCGAGCAGCAGCACCCCGAGCGGGTCGAGGCGGTGCCGGTCGGCTTGTCCGGTGGGGCGGGCCGGCATGAGCCGCCAGCCCAGCGCCATGGCGACGATGCCGACCGGGATGTTCACGAAGAAGACCCATCGCCAGCCGTGCAACTCGCCGCCGAGTTGGATGAGCAGCCCGCCGAGCAGCGGCCCGACCGCGGTGGAGATGCCGATGGTGGCGCCCAGCAGCCCGAATGCCCGGCCCCGCTCGGCGCCCCGGAACAGGTGCTGGATCATCCCGCTCACCTGTGGGTTGACCACCCCGGCCGCGGCGCCCTGCACGAGTCGGGCGGCGATCAGCCACTCCGGTGAGCGGGCCAGGCCGGCCAGCGTGCTGGTCAGGGTGAACAGCGCCACGCCGACCACGAACGCGGTCCGCCGGCCCCGGGCGTCACCGAACCGTCCGGCCGGCACCAGCACGAGGCCGAAGGTGAGCGCGTACCCGGACAGCACCCACTGCAGGTCGCTGGGGGTCGCGTGGAGGGCCCGGTCGATCGACGGGATGGCGACGTTGACGATGCTGACGTCCAGCAGCGTCATGAACGCGGCGACCAGGCCGACGCCGAGTGCCTGCCAACGCCGCCGGCCGTCGTACCCGGCGGTGTCCGCCGGCGCCGACGACCGGTCCACGCTCATGGTGCCCCCTGAAGACCGCCGATCACGCATCCCCGATCGCTACCCGGCCCCCGACGGGGCAAACCGTGGCAATCACGCCATCTGGCGCGCGCACCACCGTGGGCCGAAGTCCAGCCCCGTCATCGGGGAGTCCTCCCGGTGCAGCAGCCCCCGCTCAGTGAGCAGGTGCAGCGGCTCGCGTAGTTCCTCCTCGGTCATCCCCGTCTCTTCGGCGATCAGGTCAGGGTAGGGGACGTGGCCCCGCACCTCCAGCGCGGACACCGCCTGGTACACCCGTTCCTCGACCGCAGACAGCTGTACCTGCTGCATCGCTTCCCTCCTCGGCGTGGACCGCCCGACCACGGGCGGTCTGCGCCGCGCGCTTACCCCGCCGCCGTCCGATGATGCCGACCCGATCGGGGCCTCCCATCGGGCGCGTTCCGGGCACCCCCGCCGCCTCGTGCCCTAGGCTGCACCGGTGATCATCTGGGATCTCGTCGTCGTCGGCGGTGGGCCCGCCGGCCTCTCCGCCGCCCATGCCGCGGCCCGTGCCGGCGTCCGTACGCTGGTGATCGAACGGGCCACCCATCCCCGCTACAAGACCTGCGGCGGCGGCCTGATCGGTGTCTCCCTGACCGAGGTCGCCGACCGGATCGAGGTGCCCGCCCACGACCGGATCGACCGGGTCACGATCACCCGGGACGGACGACGCGAGTTCACCCGCCGGCACTCCGCGCCGGTGCTCGCCATGGTGCGCCGGGAGGAGTTCGACGACCGCCTGCGGGCCGCCTCGGTCGCCGCCGGGGCCGAGGTCCGCGAGGGCGTCGCGGTCCGCGCTGTGGAGCAGGATCCCGACGAGGTACGGCTGCGGCTGGCCGACGGCGAGGTGGTCCACGCCCGGACCGTGATCGGGGCCGACGGCTCATCCGGGATCACCGCCCGGCACGTCGGCGTGAGCTTCCGCCAGGTCGACCTCGGGCTGGAGCTGGAGCTGCCGGTCGGGTCCGCCGAGCAGGACCGCTGGCGCGGCCGGCTGTTGCTCGACTGGGGGCCGGTCCCCGGCTCGTACGCGTGGGTATTCCCGAAGGGCGACCGGCTCACCGTCGGCGTCATCGCCGCCCGGGGCGAGGGCGCACGGACCCGCGCCTACCTGCGCGACTTCGTGGCCCGGCTGGGCCTGTCCGAGGTGACCCCGGAGCACGACTCCGGTCACCTCACGCGTTGCCGGGCGGCGGACTCGCCGCTGCGTCGCGACCGGGTGCTGGTCGCGGGCGACGCGGCGGGCCTGCTGGAGCCGTGGAGCCGGGAGGGGATCAGCTACGCCCTGCGGTCCGGGCGGCTGGCCGGCGAGGCGGTCGCCGGGGGCGACCTGGCTGCGTACCCGCGGGAGATCGACCGCCGGTTGGTGCCGGAGATGCGGGCCGGGCACCGGCTGCTGGAGGTCTTCGAGCGGCGCCCGGAGGTGTTCCACGCGCTGCTCGCCACCCCGCCGGGCTGGCGGATGTTCGTCCGGTTCTGCCTGGGGCAGACCGGCTTCGCGGAGACCCTGGCCCGGCGCCCGGTCCGGGCCGGGCTGGCCCTGCTGGACCGGCTGCCGCCGTGGCGCGGCAGGGCGGCCGAGGCGCCCCGACCGCGCGGTCAGGGCACGATGACCGCCCGCCCGTGAATCTCTCCCCGGCGCAGCGCCTCGTACGCCTCCGGCGCCTCGGCGAGGGGGAAGGTCTGCACGTCGGCCTGTAGCTGCCCACCCCGGGCGAGGGCGATCACCTCCTGCAGTTCGGCGCGGGTGCCCCAGAACGGCACCACGACGCTGGTCTCCAGCGGCAGGGGCGGCGGCTCGTCGGCGACCGGCCGCACCGGCAACGTGCCGCCGGCCAGGCCGACCAGCAGCAGCCGACCGCCGGTGGCGACCACCTGCCGGGCGGTGTCCAGAGTGGGCTGCGCGCCGACGAAGTCGAGCACGACGTCCGCGCCGTCCGGCGGCGGCCCGACGATCGACCGGATCTTGTCGACGGTGTCCGGGCCGGCCTGCACCACGTCGTGCGCGCCGAGGCGGGTGGCCAGGTCCAGCGCCGCCACGCTGGTGTCAACCGCGACGATCCGCACGGCCGTGCTGGCCACCAGGATCTGCAGCGCCATGTGGCCCAGCCCGCCGATCCCGATCACCACGCAGGTCGTACCCGGGTGCAGCTTGTCCCGGGCCAGCTCGATGGCGTGATACGGGGTCAGCCCCGCGTCGGTCAGCGGGGCCGCCTGGGCCAGGTCCAGGTCGCCCACGTGCAGCAGCCGCGACGCCGGCACCACCACGTGCTCGGCGAGGCCGCCGTCGCGGCTGAGCCCGATCCCGCCGACCGGGACGACCCGGCACTGGTTCTCCAGGCCGCGCAGGCAGGCCCGGCAGCGGCCGCAGCCGATGATCCCGTACACCGCGGCCCGGTCCCCGGTCGACCAGCCGTCCACCCCCGGACCGACGCCGTCGATCGTGCCGGCGATCTCGTGCCCGAGCGTCATGGGGGTGGGGAACAGCCCGGGCGGTGCGTCGAGGATGTGCAGGTCGGAGTGGCAGGCGCCGACCGCGCCGACGCGCAGCAGCACCTCGCCCGGGCCGGCCGCCGGGGTGGGCACGTCCACCAGTTCGAGCACCCCGGGGGCCGTCATCCGTACCGCGCGCATGGGTCGTCCTTCCGTCGCCGACGGTCGTCGCGGCGGCATACCCGTGCCGTGCCGGTTGATGCGGTCGGTGGACGCGCGGACGCACAATGCGGTCATGAGCGAGCCGAGCGAGTCGTTCACCGACGACGAGTACGCGTTCCTTCGGCACGTACGCTTCGGCGAACTGCCGCCCGCGGTCCGCCCGGAGGACCGGGTGGCGTTGACCGAGACGGACCCCCGCCGGGACCGCCCGGAACCGGCCGGGGAACCCGAGGAGTGGAACCTGCGGCACGGGGCGGGCTGACCCCGGAAACGGCCGACGGGCCCCGGGTGCGACACCCGGGGCCCGTCAGAGTGGTACGGATCAGAAGACCGGCACGCCCTCGCGGACCAGCTTCCAGTTGGGCACGAAGAAGTCGCCCGGCTTGATGACGCCCTTGGCCTGCGCCCAGTCGATCAGGAGCTGGCGGATCTCCTGCTGCTGGTTGTAGACCTGGGTCTTCACGACGCCGGGGAAGTTGCCGCCGCCGCTGCGCCGGTAGTTGTTCACCGCGACGACGAACTGGGCGTCCGCGGCGACCGGGGTGGCGGTGCCCGGCAGGACCAGGCGGGTGATCCGCTGGCCGACCGGCTTCGAGATGTCGATGTCGTAGTCGACGCCGGAGATCACGTCGTAGTTGTAGTCCGGCACGGTCGGGTCGCTGATGGTGTCCGGGTTGACGGCCGCCCCGACCGGCAGCGTGACGAAGTACTTCGCCGAGTACTCCAGGTAGGCCTTCACCTCGGCGCCGGTCATGACGACCGCCTCAAGGGTGTTGTCGTACACGTAGAGGCCCGCGACGTCGCGGATCCGCACGTCACCCTGCGGGAAGACCGCGGTGCGGCTGAACGGCGCCGCGATCGACAGCACCGGCAGGCCGGCGTACTGGGTGCCGGCCAGAGCCGCGGTGACCACCTCGGTCTGGACCTGGTTGATGAAGTCCAGGATCGGGGTGTCCTTGTACCGGGATTCGACGGCGGACAGTTCCACCTCGGACTGCGCGACGACCTTGTTGACGTAGTCGACCGTCTTGGTGTGCTGGCCGCGCACGGCGGCGAGCACCGCCGGGTCCTCCACCACCGTGTTGGTGTTCAGCATGGTGGAGCCCTTGCTGACGACCTTCCAGCGGCCCTTCTCCCGGGTCAGGGTGAAGTCCATCCGGGTGAGGCGCTGGCCCCACTTCGACGGCTCCGAGGTCAGCACCCGCTCGCCGGTCTGGGTGTTGGTGACGAACTTCTCCGGCACCTCGTTGTGGGCGTGGCCGAACAGGATCGCGTCGATGCCCGGGACCTGCTGGGCGATGAGCGCGACCGGGTTCTCGTTCGGCAGCTCGGGGCCGTAGCTGGAGGTGCCGCTGTCACCGCCGTGGGCGGAGATGATGACCAGGTCGGCGCCGCGCTCGCGCATGATCGGCACCCACTTGGCGGCGGTGGCGATCATGTCGGCGAAGATCAGCTTGCCCTCGACGTTGCCCTTGTCCCAGATGGCCACGCCCGGGTTGGTGAGGCCGAGGATGCCGACCTTCAGCGTCGGCGCGCCCAGCCCGCCGAGTTCGACCTCCTTGATGACGTACGGCAGGAAGGCCGGCTTGCCGGTCTTCTCGTTGATCGCGTTCGCGGCCAGGGCCGGGAAGCCGAGCTGGCCGATCCACTGGGCCAGCAGCGGCAGGCCGTAGTTGAACTCGTGGTTGCCCAGCGTGACGGCGTCGTACTTGAGCACGTTCATGGCGTTGGCCATCGGGTGCGTCTCACCGGTGCTGGTGATCGGCTCCTGCTTGGCGTAGTAGGTGGCCAGCGGGGTGCCCTGGATCGTGTCGCCGGCGTCCAGGACGAGGGTCGCCTTGCCCTTGCGCTCGGCGCGGATCTGGTTGACCAGGGTGGCCAGCTTGGCGACGCCGACGTCGTTGTGCTTGCTGTCGTCGTACTCGGCGTCCTTGTAGTAGTCCCAGTTGTAGACGTTGCCGTGGGTGTCCGAGGTGCCCAGGACGGTCAGGTCCCAGGTCTTCGCCCCGTTCGCTGCCGCGGCCCGGGCGGGCTCGCCGGCGAGCAGTGGGGCGGTCGCGGCGGCGGCCGCGACGGCCAACACCTGGCGGCGCGAGGCGCCGGAGGAGGAGGTCATGAGGTGCCTTTCCATGGGGGTGGGCGCGCCCCGTGGGCGCCGTTGCGCACCATAACGACCGGCTGTCACTCCCGCCACACCGCCCCGAGGTGTTTCACCCCACCAGCGCCGCCGGCCGCCTCCGTGTAACACCGGGGCCATCTGCCGGTCGTTTCCGCCAGGGGCCGCGGGGTAGGGCGGAGGAGGACGGAACGCGGCCACGAGGGAGAACCGGTGAGCGAGGACCAGTACACCCAGCAGAACCCCACCGAACAGTACGGCCAGCAGCAGGGCCAGCCGGGCCAGCAGCAGTCCGCACCGGGGACCGAACAGAAGATGGGCCCCAAGCCGGACCACGGCGAGGAGTCGTACCGGGGCGCCGACCGCCTCACCGGCAAACGCGCCCTGATCACCGGCGGTGACTCGGGCATCGGCCGGGCCGTCGCGATCGCCTTCGCGCGCGAGGGCGCCGACGTGCTGATCTCCTACCTCGGCGACGAGGAGGAGGCCGACGCCCACGACACCGTGCGCCTCGTCGAAGCGGCCGGCCGCAAGGGCGTCGCCGTCCGGTGCGACGTGCGGGAGGAGGCGAACTGCCGGGAGCTGGTCGACCGTACCCTCTCCGAGCTGGGCGGTGTCGACGTCCTGGTGAACAACGCCGCCTTCCAGATGTCGCAGGACAAGGGCCTGTGCGACATCACCACCGAGCAGTTCGACCGGGTTTTCAAGACCAATGTGTACGCCATGTTCTGGCTGTGCCGGATGGTCGTGCCGCACCTGCCCGAGGGCTCGGCCATCATCAACACCTCCTCGATTCAGGCGTTCAACCCGTCGCCGCAGCTGCTCGACTACGCCACCACAAAGGCGGCCATCGCCAACTTCACCAAGGCGCTCGCGCTGAACCTGGCCGACCAGGGCATCCGGGTGAACGCGGTCGCACCCGGCCCCATCTGGACGCCGCTGATCCCGGCCACCATGCCCGAGGAGAAGGTCAAGCAGTTCGGCACCGACGTGCCGCTGGGCCGCCCCGGCCAGCCCGCCGAACTGGCCCCCGCGTACGTCTTCTTCGCCTCCCAGGAGTCCAGCTACGTGACCGGGGAGATCCTCGGTGTCACCGGCGGCAAGCTGACGAGGTGAGCGTTCCGGCCGGCGTCTTCCCAGGTCAGCGGGGCCAGGCGGCCATCCGGCGGCGGACCTCGGCGATCTGTTCGGCGTCCAGGCCGTAGCGGGTGAACCGCCGGTCCGGCACCCGGTCCAGGTAGCGGCCCGCCGCCCGGACGTCCTCGAGGTCCAGCGCCGGGTCCACCTGGCCGGCCAGGTCCAGCAACTCCGCGACCTCGTACCGGTCCAGCGCGGCGGAGACGTCGATGTAGTCGCGTACCTCCCGCCGGTTGACCAGCGCGGCGGTCTTGTTGGCGATGAGGTCGCGGACGTCCATCACCGGGCCGAGGTCCATCACCACCGGGCTGCGGTACCGGTCGAGCCGGGCCAGGCTGAGCCGGATCTGCCGGCCGTCCCGGCTCACCACGAAGTCCCGCATGTCCCGGTCGAACCCGTCGAAGAGGTCACCGAGCTCACTGTCCGGGTCCGCGTCGACGACGAGGTAGCCGGCCCGCTCCAGGGCCGCCCGCACCTCGGCCGCCGCCGCGGCCGCCGCCCCCTCCACGTCGGCGAAGAGGTCCACGTCCTCGGTGGGGCGGACGACCAGGCCGTGCGCCGCCCAGGCCACCCCGCCGCCGAGCACGAACCGGTGCGGGCCGGCTGCGGCGAGGGCCACCCGGGCCACGTCCCGGTAGAAGTCGTGCAGATGGCTCACGCGGTACGCAGGCCCCGGTGCCGGCTCTCCCACGCCAGGCGTACGCCCCGAGGCAGGTTCAACCGCCGCCACACCTGGCGCAGGGTCCGCCCGTTGATCAGGGCCCGCAGGTCGTCGACCCGGGTGGTCTCGCGCAGCACGTTTTCGTACATCCAGAGCAGGTCGTCCGGGTCGGCCAGGTCGAAGGCGCGCTCGCTGCTCCACATCAGGCGTACCGGCAGCTCGACCACGCCCCGGGTGGGGCCGGTCAGCTCGGCCAGGGTGCGGGACACCACGGCGGGACGCCCGGGGCGGGCGAGGTACGCGCTGGTGGTGGCCTGCATGGTGTCAGGGTAACTCCTGTCCGTCGTTTTCCCGCTGCGCGTTCGTGTCGGTGGTCGGGTTTGTCGCTGTTGTCGGGGTGCCCGCCTCGCGCCCTTCGGACGATCCGCGCAGTCGCGGGCGGCGGATGCCCCAGCTCGCGGCATTTCGGGTGTGTCGGGCGGCAGATCCCTCGGTTTGCGGCGTGCCGAGTGGATCAAAGGTGTGACCGGACGCGGGGCGGCGTGGGTCCTGGTGGTGTGTCCGGTTGTGGTGGGGGCTGGGTGGGCTGGGTGGAACGCCATGGAGGTCTTTGGGCAGGTGGTGGCGGCCGGAGCGTCCTCGGCCCGTGCGGGCCGGTGCTTCGACACGACGGCCCCGGGTGGCCCGGCATCTGG
>NZ_JAPDPH010000205.1 GCF_026013475.1 Micromonospora yasonensis
GGCAGGGCGGTCCCGACGAGGATCCGGTTGACGCCGCGGAGACCGGCGATAGCCTCCGCGGTGTTGGCAATGGGAAAATCCGATCCGAGCAGCAGCTTGTGCGCGCAGCCCCACTCCACGGCCGCCAGCAGCGACTCGTAGCAGACCCATGGCCGAAGATAGATCGAGGACACGTCAGCGTAGACATGCGGGTGCTTGCGGATCGTCACCACCGTCTCCCTCCCCCACGGATGTCCCATGTGAGCCATTACGATCCGCAGCTCGGGGAAGCGCAGCGCCACCTCGTCGGTGACCAGCGGGTAGGTGTAGCGCAGCGGCGCGGCCCTGATCGGCGAGGCACCCTGATGGAACAGGATCGGCAGGCCGAGACGCTGGCAGTAGTCGTAGAACGCCAGCGCCGGCTCCGACAGCGGGTCGAAGTTCTGGTAGTTCGGGCCCAGTTTGACCCCGACCAGGCCCAGTTCAAGGCAGCGCTGCGCCTCCTCGAAGGCGTCCGGGGCCAGCGGGTTGACCGACATGAAGCCGATCCGCCGGGCGGGATCAGCCGCCACAAACTCGGCGGTCGCGTCGTTGGTTCGCTCCGGCGGATACGGCATGCCGGTGGCCGCCAGCGGATCCGGTACCGCGATGTTGAACACGATGGACACGTCCGCAGCGGCCATCGCCTCGTCGTAGTCGGTCCAGGAGTTCGTGGTGGTCACGTCCCGGTCAGTGCGCCAACCGGTGAAGACCTGCCGCTGCTCGGGTCGCACCGCCTCGCGGTGGGTGGGTGTGTGCGTGTGTACGTCGACGATCATCGGCTCACCAGACCTTCATCGAAAGGCGTCCACCAGGTCAGGGCGGGGAACAACACCGAGCCCTGGCTCCGCGCCGAGGCGGACCGTCGTTCCGTCGCTGTCCAATGGACGGGCCAGGATGTCCTGCGTGTAGTAGTGGGCCCCGATGATGTCCGACGGGAACTCCGACAATGCGGGCAACGCGCACGCGACGTGCAGCTGGGCCGCCGCACCGAGGCCGAATTCTCCGTTGGAGCCGAGCAGTGGCGCGATCCCGAAGGCCGCCGCGAGCTGGCCCATCGCAACGGCCCGGCCCGGCCCGCCGCTCTTGCCGACGTACAGGCTGACGCAGTCGGCGGCCTCGGCCCGGACGAGAGCCACGAGGTCCGCCAGGCCGAAGACGGCTTCATCGGCCACGACCGGTATCCCACTGTCGCGCAGGGCGCGGAGGCCGGCCAGGTCGGCCGGCGCGACCGGCTGCTCGACGAATCCGATGCCGTGGTCCACGAGCTGCCGCACCGCGCGGAACGCGTCTGCCCGCGACCATCCGCCATTGGCGTCGACACCGAGGAAGGCATCCGGGCCGACCAGTTCCCGGGCCCGGGAAACTCGGGCGACGTCCGCGGCCACGCCCAGCCCCACCTTGACCTTGAAGGCGCGAAACCCGAGAGCACGCGCGGTCCCGTACACCTGGTCAAGCCCCGGTCCGTCACCGGACAGCGAAAGTTTGATCGGCACCCGGTCGCGGTAGGCGCCACCGAGGGCGACCGCCAGCGGCACGTCCAGCGTGCGCGCGTAGGCGTCCCACAAGGCGGTGGCGACGCCCGCCTTGGTGAACGGGTTGCCGGCGAGGAGCCGGTCCATCAGCGTCTCGAGGGCGCCGACCGGCGCCAGGGGCCGGCCGACGAGAGCCGGCGCGAGCAGGTCGCGGATGAAATGATCGGCCGTGCAGCCGTCCTCGCCACTCCACAGTGGCGTCGCACTGACCTCGCCGTAGCCGACGACGTCGCCGCTGGTGACGACCCGGACGAGGAGGAAGTCGGACCGGTCGTGGGCGCCGCGTGCTCCCCGGACCACCAGGCCGGGGTGCGCCGGCAGGCTGACCGGCAGGGTCTGCACTGCCGCGATCGTCGCGCTCATCACGTCGCCCTGGCAAGGAGGCGGCGAGGGTTGTCCACGAGCATCGCGTGGCGCTGGTCCTCCGTGATTCCCCAGCCGCCGATCTCGGCCACCCGAGCCACCGCATAGTCCTGGCTCTTGCGGTCCGACAGCCCGGCGTCTGTGCCAAATAGCACCTTGTCGGCCGGCGCCTCGGCGAGAATCCGCCGGGCGGCGTACGGCGGAGTGCCGCAGATGCACAGGTAGAGGTTGACTGTCTCCCGGGTCAGGGCGAGCGCTTCCCGCCAGCAGTCGTGCAGGCCACCATGCCCGAGCACCACCGGGAGCGTCGGGTGTCGACGGGCCAGCGCGGCGATCTGCGCGGGCGTCGAGTAGGGCGGAGTGCCGTCGTGGCTCAGCAGAATCCCGCGGTGGGCGGTCAGCGCCTCGCAGATCGGATCGAGGGTGGCCTCGTGCATGCTGAAGCCCTGCAGCCACGGATGGAGCTTGAGGCCGCGCAGCCCGAGAACGGTCATCATGCGGTCGACCTCGGCCGCGGCGTCGGGGTGGCGGGGATGCACGGTGCCGAATCCGGCCAGCCGTTGCGGGTACTGTCCGACGAACGCCGCCAGTTCGTCATTGGCCTGCGGTCGGGCGTCGAACAGGCCGTCGTGGCTGAGGACCACCGCCAGATCCACGCCTGCGGCATCCATGAACGTCACGAAATCGTCGGCGCTGAACGGCGCGCCACCCAGCCAGGTGGCGGTGCGCCATGCCGGTGTGTGCGTGTGGAAATCGATCACAGGACCCTCGCAACGCCGACGATCCGGTCGGCGAGAGACGCCACCATCTGGTCGAACCGGCGTTTCCCGGTTGCGGCGTCGGCGACCTCCGGTCGGTCGGTGTAGCCGTCGATTGCCTGCCACACTGCGCCGCTGTGCAGGTCGACGCCGGCGACGGTGGGCGGCTGCGGCGACCGAGGTCGGGGCACGGCGTCCCGTACGAGGTGGGGACGGAGCGCCAGCACCAGGGAGGTCTCGAACTCGCCTGCGTGCCCGGGCACCGGAACCTGCGGCTCAGCGTCGGCCGCACGCCAGTAGTCGACGTGCCCGACCGCCAGGTCGTAACGGGTGCTGGCCGCCGCCGCCGCGGAGTGGCAAACCCCGACGTTGCCGCCGTGCCCGTTGACGACGATCAGCCGGCGGCCACCTTGGACGGCGATCGACCGGGCAAGGTCCAGCAGGACGGCCGAGAGTGTCTCCGGGGTGAGGGACAGCGTGCCGCCGAAGGGCAGGTGGTGGTCGGAGGCGCCGACCGGGATGGCCGGTGCCACGAGCAGAGGTCGGCGGCAGCGGTCCGCCGCCTGATCGGCGGCGGCCGTGCACACACTGTCGGCGATCAGCGCGTCGGTTCCGGTGGGTAGGTGGGGGCCGTGTTGTTCGGTGGCGCCCACCGGGAGCAGGACGATCGCTTCGGGCAGCTGATCGGTGAGGGTCTGACGGTCGGTCTCGGCCCAGCGCACGGCGGACGCCATGGGCGCCACCTTTCAGTATCCGGGAGAAATCTTCCGTTTCACGAATACTAGGAGATGAGCTTCATCGCGGGCAATGCCCCGGACGGACATCCGAGCCGCCGGGACACCTCCGCAGCCAGCCGCAACACCCCGGCCGCCGCCGACTTTCGTCGCTTACCCCGCAGGTCGCGGGCGAAGCCGGTCACGCCGACAGAGCCTGCGACCTGTCCCTGGGCATCGAAGAAGGGGGCGGCGACGCACGCCACCTCGGCCTGCTCCTCCTCGTCCTCCACCGCATAACCGCGGCTGCGGACGTCGTCGAGCAGCTTGCGGAAAGCCGCCTCGCTGCTGTCGCCGGCGGCCGGTCCACGTCCGGGGACCAGCCGCGGCAGCAACGCTTCGAGCTCGCCCTCCGGCAGGTACGCCGCGATGGCCCGGCCGAGGGCCGTCAGGTTGAACGGAGATACCTTGCCCGGGTAGGTGTCGAACTGAATGAAGCCGGCGGTCGCCGCCTTGGCGACGTAGACCACACTCGCTCCGTCGAGCACGCCGATGTGCACCGGCATCTCCAGTTCGTCGGCCAGCGCCCTCATCTCCGGCTGCGCCACCGAGGACGGGTCGACCTTACGGACGAGCTGGCTGGCCAGACCGTACAGGCGCAGAGTGGGGTGCCAGAAGTGGCTGCGACCGACGACCCGGCGAGCCGCGTACCCGCGGCGCTCCAGCGTGTAGACGATACTGGCGCAGGTCGCCAGCGGTATATCGGTGGCCTTCGCCAGCGCCGTGAGGGTCAGCTCCTCGTCGGCCGCGACCAGCCTTTCGATGACCGTCAGCGCGCGATCGACCGCAGGGGACGGCGCGCGGTCCGCCGCTCCGACCTGTTCGGGCATCGCCATACCGGTTCCTCCATGTCCGAGTCGGACTGTACCGACGGTGGCCGCCCCGTGTCGCCATGAGCGTACGGGCTGACGCCTCTCGCTCAATCCCTCGGTACGCCACGTCGTTCTTCCCAGTTGCAGAAGAAGAAGCTACCGTATTTACAGCATTCGGTATCTAGATTCGGAATGCCGAGCATGCCGGGTGCCGCAGCCCGCGGAGCGATCGTCGGCAGGAGGGCAGGCATGTTGTCGTCGAGCAGAAGTGCGGAGTCCCGCCCGTGGGTGCCACCCAACGGCGTCCGCGCCGTGTTGGTGGGTGGGAACACCGTCGGCGCGGCGGTCCGGGAATGTCGCCCCCGCGCCGACGGCTACCGGCACATCGACACCCCCGCGTTGATCGCGCATCTGCGCGAACTCGGCGTCACCACCTACCTCTTCGGGGTCTGGGACAGCCCAACCGATTGGGACGATCTGTGCAGCGAGTTCCTGCCGGCGGCCGCGGAGGCGGGCATCGCGGTGTGGCCGTACCTGGTTCCGCCCTCCGAGACCGACGAGAACGGCCGCGCCTCCCGGCCGTACCTCACGGACTACGTGGCCTGGTCACGGGCTGTCGCCGAGGCGTCCGTCCGGCACCCCAACCTGACCGCGTGGGCCATCGACGACTTCGAGTTCGAGGTGAACGCCCGCCTGTTCACCCCCGAGTACATGGCCCGGATCCGCGAGACACAGCAGGAGATCAACCCCGAGCTGGGCTTCCTCACCTGCGTCTACTACCGCGTCGCACTCGACGACGCGTTCCTCGACAAGTACGCCCCGTTCATCGACGGCGTGATCTACCCGTTCCTCGACGGCCCGAACAACAACACCCAGACGGCCGGCTCGCTGCGCCGTTGCCTGGCGGAGGTCCGGGCCAAGACCCGTCCCCGGGGTCTAGGTCTGGTGCTGCTGGTCTACGCCGGCCGGTTTCTGGCCGCGCCACTCGGTCCGACCGAGTCGTACGTGCGCGAGGCCGTGGAGACGGGCCTGCGCTGCACGGCCGAAGGCACGATTGAGGGCGTCATCGCGTACGGCACCCAACTGGACGACGCACCCACCATCTCGTCGGAGAACAAGGCGATGTACGGCGTTGGGCGGCTGAGCCTCGCACTGCCCTCGGAGATCCCAGTGGCGGCCGGTACGTGGGCCCAGGCCAGCCAGCTGATCCATCCGGACCCGGCAGCGGCCCGCTACGAGTTGTCGTTCTGGCATTTCGACGAGTTCGCGGCAACCAGTCCCACCGCTGGCCGGGTGATCAAGGAGGTCCTCGTCGACGACATGGTGGCGTGGAGCTGCGACATCCATCATGAGCCGTGGCCGTTGTGGATCCAGGGGCACAGTCTCCAGGGCCCGATCGACCTGACATCTCACCTTTCCGGCAAGAGGACGGCGACGCTCACCCTCCGCCTGCGCACCACGCAGGAGGTCACGGATGCCCGGGTCGACGTCGGGTTCGACCACTTGGAGGCGGTCGGCTTCACCCTGGCCAATCCCGGTTTCGAGGAACCGACCGGATGGGAGCTGGCCGACAGTGGCGGCCCGGCGATGGCCGCGATCGACATCTTCGTTGCCGACCGGCCCCGCCGGATCCGGCGAACCGTCGCCGACTGCTTCGCGAGCGCCACAGCCCCGGCCGCCACGCCGGGCGGCTGAGTAGTCAGCCGGTGAGCCCCCGGCCCACGCCGAGGACGTCGTGATCGTCGCGGGCTGCGGGGCGATCTCCCCACGTATTCGGTCGCCCGAGGGTGAGCGAGCATCTGATCGGGATCGATGTCGGTAAGGCCGGTAGCACGTCTGCCTTGCCCAGGAGTAGCCGAAAGTGCCGCTTGCGCGACGATGTGAGCCGCCATTACTCTTGCAAATATCAATTCCATCTTCGGAATGCTGAAGACCGTTGATCGGAGGTCTCAGTGTCGACACACATGAACCAGTCCGGCGGCCTGCATCGTCGGGGCTTCCTGCAGTTGGCTGGCCTCGCCGGCCTGGGTTCCACATTGGCCGCCTGCGGGCTCGGGGAGGAAGACAAGGGTTCCGGCGGAAGCAGGCTCAACTTCTGGCTCACCCCCAACGCCTCCCCGGAGGCGATGAAGCAGTTCACCGACCAGATGGCTTCTGGTTTCCAGCAGGTCTCGAAGGGTGCCAGGGTCTCAAGCCTTGTCATCCCTTGGGAGAACGCGCTGACGAAGTACACCGCCGCGTTCTCAGGCGGCAATCCGCCGGACCTCACCTACCAAATCATTCCGTGGATGAACAAGTGGCGCTCCACCGGGGTGCTCGCCGACTTCAAGCAGATGGCGAGCAAGGAGGAGCTCGCCTCGTTCACCGATGGACAGCCTGAGTCCTACCTCAAGGCCGCTACTGGGGACAAGGGCGAGCTGTTCGCTGTTCCCTTCACCCAGGGGTTCCAGCCGCTCGCCATGAACCTCGCCGCCTGGGAAAAGGCGGGCAAGCCCCCGCTTCCGACCACCCTCGAGGGAATGATCCCGTTCGCCGAAGCGATGACCTTCGACAAGAAGGGCCGCAACCTGAAGGACCCTGGATTCGACAAGAACAATGTCGAGCACTACGGCATGTCCTGGCCCGCACTCCCCACCGCCGAGGACAACTGGGTGTGGCAGTACTTCTGGGCATACGGAAGCGACTACATCAACGAATCCAAGGACGACATCGGCTTCAACAGCCCCGAGGGCCGCGAGGCGCTCGAGGTCATGAAGCGGCTCGTCACCTCCGGCGCCACCGCCCCGCCGACGCTGTTCGCCGATCCGACGAGGTGGGACACCGCCACGATTTCCGGCAAGACCGCCATGCAGTGGATGACCCCACTGACCAACGACATGTGCAAGCAGTTCCCGACGGCGCGGTTGAAGGTCATCGACCTTCCCTCCGGCCCGGCAGGCAAGGCCATCGTCGCCGGCTGCGGCTACTACGCGATGGCGGCCAAGAGCAAAAAGCCCGAGCTGACCTACCAGTTCGCCAAGTACCTGCTGGACCCCAAGCAAGCCGACGTCTACATCCGCCTGGCCCTGGGCCTGCCGACACGCCCGGTCCAGGGCAACTACTACGCCGAGCCTCTCGCCGACCCGCGGATGAACACCTTCCTCAACGAGGCGTCAGCCTACGGCGAGCACGCCCGCGCGACGCTCGTCCTGCCGTACCAGCCCCAGGAGTACCTTCTCGGCAAGATCAACGACTACCTGTTCGGGCGCCAGTCGCTCGATGCGATGATCTCCGAGGCCTCCAAGGGCATTCGGCAGATGGCGAAGTCGGCCAAGTGAAGCATGCGTCCTCGCAACCCGACCGCGTAAGCCTCGCTACGCAGCCGACGCACGAGCGTGGCGAAGCACGGCCCGAGCGTTCGGCGAGCCGGACACGGCTGGTCGGCGCCGAATCCACCAGCTTGCGTGTGCCTCACGGGCGGGGAGGCACACGCAAGCGGTGGGTGGATCTCACCTCGGCAGTGCCGTTCCTCCTGGGGAAGGCAGTGCTCTTCGGTGCCTTCATGCTGTTCCCATTCGTCTATACCGTCTACCTGACGTTCCAACGCGGCTCGCTACTCAGCGGCCTCCGGTTCGCCGGTCTGGACAATTACCGTGCGGTGGCCGGGGACCCGCTGTTCCGGCAGGCGCTGTGGAACACCTTCCTCTTCATGGTGGTGCTGATCCCGCTGACCTTGGTCGTCACCATCGCGCTTGGGCTACTGCTGTCCAGCTCCGTTCGTGGCATGTCGGTCTACCGTTCGTTGATCTACATGCCATCGCTGCTGTCGATCGTCGTGGCCGGACTCATCTGGAAGATGCTGATCGACGGTGAGACCGGACCACTGGAGAGATTCGCCTCGGGCGTGCTGCATCTGCGGGTTCCCTGGTTGAACGACGGCAACACTGCCATCGTCTTCCTCTCGATCGTCACCTTGTGGACCTCGGCGGGGTTTTACTCGCTGATCTTCATGTCTGCGTTCAACAACGTCTCGGACGATCTCCTCGACGCGGCGAGGGTCGACGGGGCCAGCGGATGGCAGATCTTGACCCGCGTCAAGCTGCCGCTGATCAAGCCGGTCATGCAGGTCGTCCTTGTCCTGGTGACCATCAACGCCGTGCAGGTGTTCGACCTGGTCTACGTCATCACCCAGGGTGGTCCGGGAACGGCCACGTACACCGCGATGTGGTACATCTACCAGAACGCCTTCAACGGAGGCAGCGTGCCGTACGCCGCGACGATGAGCATGGTCCTGCTGCTGGTGACCGCGATTATCGCCGCCTTCTTTATCGGTCGAGGGCGCGGTGAAGGAGCCGACGATGGCCGTGCATGAGCTGACCGGTAACGTCACCAGGCCGGCTGCGGCACGCCTTGGAGCGGGACGTCTGAGCCGAGGTCTGCGGATCGCCTCGGTTCACGCCGCCGCGATCATCGCCTCCGCTGTCTTCGCTGGACCCGTCCTGCTGATCGTGCTTGCATCGCTGCACGACTCTGTGTACGCGGACTACTCCCTCACCGTCGCCGACTGGACCCTGTCGAACTACCGGCGTCTGTTTTCTAACGAGGTTTTCGTCCGCTGGATTCTCAACAGTGTCTGGGTAGCTGCCGCGGTGACTGGACTCACGGTGGCCGTGGACGTACTGGCGGCGTATGCGTTCGCCAAGATCCGATTTGCCGCTCGGGACATCTCCTTCAGGGTCATGCTGGCGACGATGATGCTGCCGTTTTCGGCAACGCTGGTACCGGTGTATCTGCTGGCGTCCGATCTCGGGATGGTCGACCACTACACCGGACTCATCATTCCGGCTGCAGCGGGTCCGTTCGGTGTCTACCTCCTGCGCCAATTTGTGGCCGGTATCCCGGACTCACTGATGGAGGCGGCCCGCATCGACGGCGCCAACCACTGGTGGATCTTCCGGCAGGTCGTGCTGCCCCTGTGCAAGCAGCCGATGGCGGTGCTGGCCATCTTCACGTTTGTGGCTAACTGGAACTCCTTCCTCTGGCCGCTGCTGATGGCTCAGTCCGAGCACATGATGACGCTGCCCGTTGGCATCGCCACGACGAACACGCAGTTCACCCAAAACATCTCGCTGATCACCGCTGGAGCCGTGATCAGCCTCCTCCCGATGGCTTTGCTGTTCGCGGTGTTCCAACGCTACTTCGTCGGCGGCGTCCTGGCCGGCGCGGTCAAGTCCTGATCCGCCGCGATCGCTGGCAGCCTGCCGTCGTCGCACGGGCTGGGCGGCCGGTACCCCTGCGCCAGCCTGCTCAGGCTCCCCACACGAACCATCCTGTCCGGAACGTCCATGTCCGCCCCGCCCGGATATGACCAATCACCGCTCGTTGCAGGGTAGTGGTCGACGGAAGAGCATCCAACTTGGACAGCGGCCGCTTGAAGAGGAATTCCACCAGGGTCGCGTTGTCGTTGCTTCCGCTCGACGGGATGAGGTGGAAGCGTCGTTGGAACGTCAGGATGTTCGAGGCTGGCGAGAGGTACTCCTGCAACTGTTCGTCGAGCAGCCAACTGACACAGGTGGCGAAGCGGTGGTCCTCGTCGGGAAAGTGCCGGGCGAAGAAGCCACGTGCCCTGTGCAGGGCGTCTTCCACCATGTCGGGAGCGAGAGACCCCTCAGGGATGTGTAAGCCGAGTGCGTGATCACCGCGCCGCGGCACTGTCCAGACTCCGGACTGGCGATCCACATCGCACCATATTCGTTGCCGTTCGAAATGCAAACCGCCAAGCGCGTAGACGGCGCCGCGAAAGTGGAAGGTCAGCCAGTCCTGGGTATGGAGCCCACCCTCGCCATAAAGAGCACGGTAGTTGGCCATCTGCACGCCCAACGTAGCCAAGACCCGCCACGACAAGTCGTCCGGAATGCCCCGCTGCAGGTGATATCGGCGAACGTGTTCCACGGTGGCGAGGAAAACCCAGACATAGAGGTACCGGGCCGCCGGCCCGAGTTCCCGCGACAGGACAGGCCACGGATCCAGCGCCCCAACCGTTCCCATCCGGTTGACGAGCAGGCTGTGACAGCGGTTGAGCAGCCACCAAAGAGCGGGCTGCTTGTCCAAAGACGGACGTGCCGCGACGATCTCGCTGCGATCAGCCTCGGCCACGCCGAGCCGAGCGAGCAGGTCGTCCGTCTCGGCGGGCGCAGGCAGGCGGACGGCCGCGCTGGTTCGAACCTCAGCAAGTCGCTCGAGCGCCGGCCGTACATCGGGCGGTAGCCGCAAGGCGTAGGCGATCTGGGCGACCTCGTGGAATTGATTCAAGGTAAGCCTCCATGTCGCTCCAGCGCCGCGACGCCATCTGCCCGGGTGCCGGACTACGCCCAGGAAGAGCGAACTCGACGAGAACGAGTAGCAGCAACGTGAACGCCTCGGCGATGGGTTCGGCGACCGGGTGGCCCATGTTCATCCGCTGCCCGCGCACCGAGCATCGCGGGGGCGCGGCTGCGGTGTGGCCAGCACGTCGGACACGGTCATCAGTCAGCTCCGTTCGTGGAGCCCGGGAACGCTCCGCTTCGCGGGCGATCAGCAGACCCGCCAGATCATGCGACCCACCGTATTCGCTTCCGTCGACTTTCGCCCCCGTGGATGGTGGTCTGTGCACACTCAGCGAGGCCGGCTCGGGCCCCGTCGGCCACCGCCCACCAGCCGCTGCGCGGCCCGCCTGACCACAGTGACTGGCGACTCGCATACTGACCGACATGAGTGCTTCCGGTTGGAGACTCAACCCGCCGCCCGAGCCTTTCCACCGGGCCGGCTGGCGGGGCCACCTGCGCCTCGCCTGGGCCCGGCTGCTCCGGCTCACCGCGAAGTCGTAAGCCGCCACTGCACCTGCCCACCCGGCCGCGCCTTTCGGCCCGCGCCCGACCGCGACCTCCGTCGCCGACTTGCCGGCCAGCGGGTCCATCGCCTGCCGTGGGACGCGACTTTAGCTCCTACCTCGCTGGTTTGCAGTAGGTCATCCGTTCCACAAGAGCCAATCGAGCACGAGTTGCCCACCAGCCGGTCAGCTGCAGCACCAGCCAGTCCTCGGCGATGAACTGCATCCAGCTGCCGAGGTGCGACACGAACTGCCCAGCCAGGAAGGCCCGAAGTTGGGTTGCCGCAGCGAGGTGAAGCCAGCACAGCTACAGGACGATCGGGCCGGCGTCGATCAGCAGGGCCGGCGCGACCACGCTCTCCATGAACACCGTCTCGCCGCGTTCCCGTTCCCGGCCCACCGCCAGGACCGCGCGCAGCACCTCGTCCATCCGGAAGGTCAGCCGTACCGGCGGATGCCAGGCGACCGGCCGACCGTGGTCGACCCAGCAGGTGGCATCCCGAGTGGTGCCGGTTACCAAGGTGTCCTTCGGATGCAGCACGCGCAGGTAGTCCAACCGGCTTACCAGCAGCCCGGGGCCGCAGGCGGCAAGAAGCTCAGCGTCGCTGGCCGTCCCCGGTGCCACTAGCAGGTGCGAGGGGGACGGGTCGGCGCCGAACCGCCACCCGGCGGGCACGGCGTGCCCGGTCGACAGGCCACTGGTCACGGCGGCGCGCGCGCGGTCGGAGACCACGCCGACGAGGACGCCGTGGTCGATCAGTGGAGTGCGTCGTCGCGGCGTCCCTTCCGGGTCGAAGCCGCTGGGCAGCCCAGCTGGGTCCGTACCGTCATCGGTCAGCGTGAGCAGTTCGCTGGCCACCGGCTGCCCGAGTCTGCGGGCCACCGCCGTGCGTCCCTCGGCGTAACCGGCCGCGCCGAGCGCCACGTAGCCGTACGTGGCGAGCAGGGTGATGACCGCCTGTGGGCGCAACAGCACGCGGCACGGCCCGCGGAACGGCTCGCGAGTGGGCAGCGGCGAGAGATCGGCGCGCAGCCGATCCGCCACCTCGCTCACTTTGATCGCGCCGGCGTCGCGATGCAGCAGGCGCACGCTGGCCGACCGGTCGCCGATGTCGGCGATCGCCTGCAGCGACGCCTTGGTCAGGGTCTCGGCACGGAATAGGCCGTCGGTGTCGGCGACGACGCGGTCGATCACCTCGTGGCGGATCGAGCCGCCGAGCGCCATGCGGGGGCCGAGCCCGGCGCGGACGGCATCGAACCAGCGGTACCCGGTACCGCTA
>NZ_JAPDPH010000206.1 GCF_026013475.1 Micromonospora yasonensis
TTGCCGTGCTGCAGCCGGCCCAAGAGATGTGGATCCAGTCCTCGCTTGCGAAACTACTCATTCGCCAAGGGCGACCCGAGGAGGCCGTCGCGGTGATAAGCCCCGGAGCGCCAGCGTCAACCGTGCGTCACCGCGCACAACGGCCAGATACGTGCGCTAGGCATGCAAGGCCGACCACCGGGTCTCACAGCGGAAGGAGATCCTCGGCGAGGCCGTCCGGGATCTGCAGCGCGTCACTCGAACCGGTCAAGAATGGGAACCCGCCGCGGAGGAAGACCCAGTTAAGGTACTGCACGAACGGCATCGTCGTCTCCGCAACGAACAGCCCGTCGGCATGAGCATCAGGCACCGCCATGCCGTACGGACCACCACCGCTGACGTTGTCCTTGTGGTACCGGTCCGGCGCCAGGGTCAGCTGGAACGGTCTGGCATTGGCATCGTCTGCACTACGATCGCGCCACTGCTCCCATTCATACTCGTAGTGGAAACGCATAGACGAGTGGGGATAGTGCGAACCCTCGACCTGGATCACCAGCGGATCGGCCGACGCAGACAGCGGCCAGTCCGGATGTGTACCGACGAGCCAGACATCCCCGACTATGCGCACCCACGACAGCAGCGTGAGCGGCACTGGACCGAACCGCTCCTGCAGCCAGGCGGCATACTCGACGGCCGCAGGAGTCGGCGGGATATGCGGTATCACCGGAGTCTGCTCATCATCGTTGGCGTGGAACCGATA
This sequence comes from Micromonospora yasonensis, assembly GCF_026013475.1. Classification (GTDB taxonomy): domain Bacteria; phylum Actinomycetota; class Actinomycetes; order Mycobacteriales; family Micromonosporaceae; genus Micromonospora; species Micromonospora yasonensis. The sequence goes on from NZ_JAPDPH010000206.1 coordinate 740, forward strand.
CCCGTCACGAATCAACCGCTCCACGATCACCTCGACGTTGTGCCGCGCGCGTCGAGCCATCTCGTCACAAACGAGCTGCACCTCCTCCAGCACATCAGGATCCCGTACCGCATCACCGAGCTGCGCCAGCTCATCCCACACCTGCCCGCGCTCCCCAGCGCGGTAGCGAACCAGCCAGTCCCCAGTCATGGACACGATCTTCTCGCATTCCGGCTCCGGACCACGCCCCAGAACGCACCGCCCGCCCAGACCGCACCCCGGCCAGACCTGATCGTCGCCACCGGAGCTACTGGCCCGCCGGAGGCGACCCCGAACCGCCTCGACCACTGCGATGACGGGTACCGGGCTCCGGCAGACTGAGGTGCTTGCTCCCGGCCTTTCAGGCTGGGCCCGGCCCTTTAGGAGCCCGAGACGGTAGCAGCGGCCACCCAACCACGACCCGGACGTCATCATCCCCTGGACAAGCCCGTACGGCGCCGAACGACTCAGTGGGCTGATCAACGACTACCACGGGGCAGCTTGACACGATCTTCAAAACCCCAGATCACAACGCCGAATCGAGCTTTGGCGGGTACATGCTCACCAGTCGAGCTGAGGGTCGGGGACCCCGGCGCAACGGGCGTATTTCTTGACCTCCTCGCGGGCCGGCTTGTCGCCCTTGCGGTAGTGGAAGACCTTGCCGGGGAAGATGACGTAGGTCTCGTCGTCGGTGTCATAGCTGGCATACCAGCCGCGGCCGTACAAGGCGCTGGCGAAGTGTGAGGCCAGCTCGCCGGGGTCGGCGTCGCTGGAGAACTCGACCAAGGTCCAGATCTTCGGCTGCTCGGGGGTGTTGTCGGCTACCTCCACCCGGGACAGCTTGCGCAGCGTGAGCTGTGCACCGTCGAACTCCGCACCCGGACGCAGGCTTTCGACGATCACGGCACCGTTCAGCATGGAGAACCCTCCCTCAACGTTGGACACTCTCGTTACCGTGCGCCGCTGTCGAAGACCAGCCGCACCACCGTGCCGGTCGCATAATCCCACGCACGGTCACACCCCAGGCCGGTGATCACGCCAGCCACCTACTCCACCGTGAGCGCGCGGCCGGCGGGCAGACCGGCGTAGTACGCCTCGACGTCGGTGACACCCTTCAGGGCGAGGATCTCCCCGGCCTGCGGTGAGACGACGAGCGAAGGCGCCACCACATTGACCCGTACGCCATGCCCGGCCTCCTCCTTAGCGAGAGTCAGGGCGGGCGCCTCCAGCGCCGCATTCGAGGCCGTGTACGCGCCGTTGCCCGCCCCGACCGCCCGCACGGTGTCCGGGCTGACCACGACGGCGCTCGCACCACCGGCTCGGGCGCGCGGTGCGAGCGCCGCCCACGCCGTGGTCAGGCCGAGCGCGTTCACCGCGTACTGCCGGGCGATAGGAACGCGTGGAGGGGTGTGGGGCCCGGGAGGCCATGGCCGCGGGGCACCCCACACCACGTTCAGCGGCAGCTTGACGCGGTTCCGCTGGTTGCGGGTTCCGTCTCGGCAGCCGGGGCGCAGCAGGCGCTCTCGGCGGTCTTCTCCAACTGCGGGGAGTCGGCCTTGACGGTGTAGACCTCCCAGGGCTCGTTGCCGGGGCCGCGTACCCAGACCTTGTCCTGGAGGGCGTAGCAGCACTCGGTGTTGTTCTCCTCCAGCGTGATCAAGCCGGAGTCGGTGAGCCGCTTGGTGGCGACGTTGACCTCGTCGGTGCTGAACACCTCGACGCCGAGGTGGTCCATGACCGTCGGCTGGTCGCGCTCGCCTTCGAGCAGGACGAGCTTCAGCGGCGGGTTCTCGACGGCGAAGTTGGCGTAGCCGGGGCGACGCTCGGCTGGCTCAACGCCGAACAGCTTCCAGTAGAAGGCCACCGAGCCTTCAAGGTCGGACACGCGCAGAGCGAGCTGGACACGGGACATCGTTTCCCCTCCTGGCGGGTTCAGCGCCAACAGCTCGTCGGGGGTGCGCCCGTCCAGGGCGATGATGTCGGTGATCCGCCAGGACCGCTCCGGTGATCGCGCCGCCGGTCTGGGCTGCGGTGTAGGCGGCGAGGACTATGCGGATCTGCTGCTCGGCGGCGTTGTTGTCGAACGGGGACCGCAGGTCGACCGCGAACGCGCCGGTTGGTGAAGCTCGCGCCTCTACCTGGCCCTCCAACTGACCGGCACCTTACTGATCGACCAGCACGGTGACGGCGTCACCGCCACCGTCGAGCTACCGACCGCCGCCTGACCTCCTCGCGGCCGGGCGCACATCGCCGCTGCCGCCGGCCGGCCAGCAGCCGACGCGCCCGGAAAGCCTCGGGCAGCCGCCGAGAAAATGTGGTCTGCCGAGACTAGACATTCTTGGTGGACGTGGGTAGTGTTGCCTCCGTTGACGATAGAGATCGGTTAAAAACGCTGACGAAACAGGCCGAGCGTCAAGCAGGGCCCGGAACTTCTCGTGGCCCGCTCGGCAACTGCGGTGGAACGACATCACCGCACGCAGCAAGGCAAGTGCAGGTCAAGACCTTGACGTAACTCCAGGTCAGGGCAACCGCAGGCAGGGCCGATGCAAAGTTCGGGGCTCCGCCTGATGCAGGAGAGACCCGCCGCACGTGTGCGGGGCCGTGAAGTTGCGTGGGGCTCCGACACCGGCGGGCAGCACCAAAGGTAATGGAAACAGAGGAAAGGGAGGGCTGGACGCCGTTGGATCGCCCGCCGTCAGAACGTAGTTCCAGTTCTGTGGTGGACACCGCAGTCCCATCGAACGTGAGGTGGTCTCCGGTCACGCTTATGCGATCCTCGCACCCTCTGTCGCCGATAGCGGCACGGTGCGGAAACGAGAACCCGACGAACCGGTCGGTAGATGGTGCATTCAACCCGTAACCCTGGGCCCCGGCGCGGCATGCGCCGGGGCCCTCGTTCATGAAGAGGAATGTATGGCCCAACCCGACGACATGCTCAACGACGACGACTACCCCGCCTACACCATGGGCCGCGCCGCCGAGATCGTGGGCGCCTCGCAGGACTTCCTGCGCCGCCTCGACGAGGCGAAACTGATCATCCCGTTCCGCTCCGCCGGCGGACACCGCCGCTACTCCCGCTACCAGCTGCGCCTGGCCGCACGAGCCCGGGAGATGGTCGACCACGGCACCGCCCTCGAAGCCGCCTGCCGGATCATCATCCTCGAAGACCAGCTCGAAGAAGCCCTCCAGCACAACCGGGACCACCAGTGCCGCCAGCAGACCGGCGCTGCCTGACTCCACGCCGCACGGTCCTTCTCCACCACGAGAGGGACCGTCTGTCGTACCCGAAGAACCTGCGGATGCCGGGTACCGCTCCGCTGCTATGACAGGGACGCACACAGGGACACCGGGACCGCTACCGGTCGCCTGTGCTACAGTCTTCCTGTTGCAGTTTTGATTTCCGTAGACGTTTCCGGCGCCTGATGGGGTTATCTGAAACCCAGCCAGGCGCTTTTTCGTTTGTCGTGTCGGTTCCGGCGCGGGTGATCAACGCGGCGGCGTAAGGGACCGCACACCGCGGTCTCCAACAGCCTGCGAAGGAGCAGACATGGCTACCGGTACCGTGAAATGGTTCAATGGCGACAAGGGCTTCGGCTTCATCGCCCAGGACGGCGGCGGCGCCGACGTCTTCGCCCACTTCTCCGCGATCTCGTCGAGCGGCTTCCGCAGCCTCGACGAGAACCAGCGGGTGGAGTTCGACATCACCCAGGGTCAGAAGGGCCTGCAGGCGGAGAACATCCGCTCGCTCTGATCCCCATTCTGCGAACGGCGGCCCGACTGGTTCAGCGGGCCGCCGTTCGGCATTTCCGCTGGCGGTGGCCTGAGTGCCGACCCCGAGGACGTGCTTGCCGAACTCGCGCAGCCGGTGCCACCAGCGGGGAGTAGTCGCTGCCGCTGGTGACCAGGATGAACACGTCGACGTCGGGATGGGTGATGAGCACTTCCATGGCGTCGACGGCATCCGGATGTCGGCGGCGTTTTTGCCCGCGCCGCCGTGGTGGGCGATCTGGACCAGGTCCACGGCGTTGTTGGCCCGCGGCGGTGCGAGCCACGCTGCCCGAGGGCAGCCGGACCGCACCCCTGGTTCAGGGCCGGTACGTGCTGTGGGCTGGACATGGACACGCACCGCGTGGGACGGCGGAGGTGGCGGTGACCCAGTCACTGGCCGAGAAACTCGGCGTCGGTCTGGGGAGCCAGATCGAGGCCGGGATGCCGCAACGCCGGCTCACCCTGGTCGCAGTGGTGGACTGGAGCCGGTCACTGCGGCAGGTGTCGCTACTCGTGCTGGCTGAGGCGCCGTTGTCGCCGGGTGCGCGGCCCGCGCTGATGGTGGAATTCCTCCCGGGCAGGGCTGGTCACCGCCGGGCCCGGGTACCGTCTCGGGCTTGGGCTCCCGGGATCGCCGGGGGATGGAACCGACTGCCGCCGACCGGCCGGTCGAGGTCGCTGCGTTCCTGCTGGTGGCCGGCTTCGCCGGGACCCAGATGGTGCTGCTGTCCGGGCGGCGTTCGTGATGGGCGCCGGTCGGCAGCGACGGGAACTGGCTCTGGTCGCCGCGGCGGGTGCCACCGCCCGGCAGCTACGCCGGATCGTCCTCGCCGCAGGGCTGCTCCTGGCTGGGCGCGCGGCGGCTGCGGGAGCGGGACTGGGCACCTTCGCGTTGGCCAGGCCGGCGACCGAGCTGATCGCCGACCATCCGCTGATTGATGTGTCGGTACCGGTGTGGTCGGTGGTGGGGGTTGCGGCGTTGACGGTAACGGTCGGCCTGCTGGCAGCATGGTTGCCGGCTCCCACGGCCGGACGACGCCCCGTCCGCGCCGATCTCGGCGGCCAACAGACCCGCTACCGGACAACGTTCTCAGCCTGGGCAGCTAGAACGACGTCGCTAGCTCCATGATCTCTGCGGCAACACCCGCTGGGTCGCGCAGCATGTGGAGGTGGCCCCCCAGCATCGTGCGCACCGGCCAACCGCGGGCTCGGGCATCGTCTCGCTCGTCCGCATACGTGTCACCGAAACTGAGGTATCCCGCGGAGACCGCCTCCCATCCGTCGGGCAGCTCCACCTGGGCGGTGAGGTACTCGAACGGCACTCGTGCCTGTTCTGCCTCCACCCGGGCGCGCGTCTCAGCATTGGGGAACAACCCGGCCACGGATTCCTCTGGCCACCAGCGCGTCCACGGGGGCAGGTTGCCGTCCGGTTCCACGCGATCACGGAGCATGTCCCTCAGGCCTGCAGGTGCCACGGGCACGATGCCCCTCGGTGGCGGCAACACCGCGTCCACGAAGACGGCGCCGCGCACCGGACGCGTCGTCACGAGCGCCGGGATATACAGACCCGCGTTGCTGTGGGGCACGAGCACCAGGTCGTCCGACTCGGGGAGCCCTTTCTCGATGGCCGCCAGGACCGCCGCTGGTGTGGGCGCTGCCGGGTCGGGCGGCGGGGGCAGCGCCGCGGTGACCCCGAAATCGGATCGCAGCGCCGAGGCGACAGGTGCCCACACGGCCGGACCGAGGAAAGGGCTGGGGATGAGCACCGGGGCGATTGCCATGATGCGTTTCTAGCATCCGCACCGCGGCGCCTACCGCTTCCATGCTTCCGCTTGTCGGCAGGTGCCGGACGGCTTGCCGTAGATCAGCTTCCCGGAGGGTGTGGTGTAGCAGTGGTCGAGTTGGTCTTCGGGTTGAAACAGCGGGCGCCGGTCGATCTCGACTCCCCGCTTGTCGTAGCTGACCAACTGGGGATTCTCGTCGGCCTTCAGTCGGGCGTCTGCTGTCATTAGGCCGAATGCCCCGCCGGAGAGGCGCGCGGTGGTGGTGTGGCCGTTGCCGTGGTCGAGCACCAGCCGCTGGACGCGTTCGCTGACCCGGCCGCTGGCGCTGACGTCTCCGCCGTCGTGCTCGGTGGAGGTCAGCAGGAGCTTCTGCACGGGACCGGGGAGCCATTTACCGTGCGGCCAGGGATCGGCGGAGATCCCGCCGGACACCTCCCGGTTCCGTCCGGCCGATCGCAGGTCACACGTCGCGTATCCGACGTCGTTCATGAACAGCACCAGTGCGTGGTCACCGCGCTCGGTCGCCACGGAAAGGTCGGCGAGAGAGAGCGCAACCGCTGGCTTACCCTCAGCAGCGTGGCGTTTCTCCTCGCTGGCATGCCACCGTAGGCATTGTTCGGCCGCGTCGCGCAGCGTCGGCGACAGCTCGCCCGGCCCTATCGCCAGTACCTGCACGTCCCTGCCGTCGGGTGCGTCCCACACCATGGCGGTCACGCCTGACATGACGACCAGCAGCATGGATGCGATCACGGCGAGCCGCAGGCGTGGCCTGTGAGCAGCGCGGCGGCCGGCCGAGCGAAGGAGCTGCGCCCGCATCTTTCGCGCCACCGTCGGTGGCAGGTCCCGCTCCGCGGGCGGGTCAAGGATCTCATTCACCGTGTCCCCTCCTGGATTTCCTCGGGCATCAGGCGGGCCAGGTGGCTGCGCGCACGACTGACCCGGGATCGCACCGCTACCTCGCTGATCCCCAGCGCAGCCGCCGCATCGGCGTACGAGACGCCCGACCACAGGCACAACCCCACCGCTTCCCGTTCGGCTGGCGGCAGCCGGCGCACGACCGCGAGGATCTCGGTCATCCGCCGCTCGTCGTCCAGCCGCGCGGCCACCTCGTCGGCGAAATCACCGTCTGCGTGGCGCTCGGGTGGCAGCCGTCGCAGCAGCGCCAGCCACCGACGCGCCGACCGCCACTCCGAGCGCACCGCATTGGTCGCCACCACCAGCAGCCACGGCAGCGCTGAACCCTCCACCAGGCGGGCATCCCCACGGCGGCGCCACGCGACCAAGAACGTCGCCTGGGTGACGTCCTCCGCCGTCGACCACGACCCGGTCAGCCGGAACGCATGGTTGTACACCGCCCGGGAGTACCGGTCGAACAGCCAACCGAAAGCCGTCTCATCCCCCGCGCTGATCGAGGACAACAGCTGCTCATCCAACGGCCGCACCTGATGCGTCACACCACACTATGGCCGCCAATGCCAGTCCTGTTGCAGACCAGGTCCGGACCATTTCCGCCAATCCACCCAATGGATAGCTTCGCGACCGATACATTGCGGCTGTGGACACACCGCTGCGGGAACCCACCTTCCTGATCCTCACCGCGCTGGCCGGTCAGCCCATGCATGGCTACGGCCTCATCGGTGAGGTCTCCGCCCTGTCCGAGAATCGGGTGTCGCTGCGGCCCGGCACCCTCTACGGCGCGCTGGACCGCCTAACCGACGCCGGCCTGGTCCACGTCGACCGCGAGGAAATGGTGGACGGCCGACTGCGTCGCTACTACCGCCTCTCCCCCGCAGGCAAGACCATCCTGGGTAAGGAGGCGGAACGACTGCGCCGCAACGTCGAGGCCGCCACCACCCGCCTCCGCGCCCCGACCCGCACCGGCCGTCGGGCGGTGCCGCGAACGGCGGGAAGGCTGGCATGAGCGACCTCGAACGACGCTACCGGTGGCTGCTGCACGCCTACCCGGCGGCCTACCGTCGTACGCGTGGGGCCGAGATCGTGGGGACGTACCTCGACCTGGCCGGGCCTGACCGCCGCTGGCCGTCACCTGACGACGTCGCGGACGTGTTGGCCGGCGGCGTCCGTGAGCGGTTGCGCGCCGCCGGCGCGGCGGACCTCATCCCCGGGGTACGCCTCGCCGCCTTCCTCGCCTTCAGCACCGCGACCGCCCTCGCCGGCATCTGGACCGTCGCGGAACAGGTCACCGAGCAGTCGAGTTGGGGCGTGGCGGCCTTCGGCCCGTTCGCCACCACCGGCATCATCGTCTGGACCGCCTGGCTGCTGACCGCCGTGATTCACGCCCTCGCCCCGGCCCGGTGGACCGGCGCGGCCATCGGTGTGACCCTGCTGCTGACCACCGCTGTGGTCCCGGTCGCCGACCTGGCTCGACTGCCGCGCCCGCCCCTGTTCGTCCTGCTACCCCAGGCGGCGCTGGGTCTGCTGGCACTGGCGATCCCGGCCTCCTCGGCGCGCTGGCAACGACTCGCTCCACTGGCCGTCGCGCTCGCGGCGGGCGTCACTACAGCTCAACTCGTGGCGCAACGAGGACAGCCATACCGGTGGGGCAACTGGGGCGTTTTCCTCCCCGAAGCCGGCGTGGCCCTGCTGCTGATCGCCATGGTTACCGCAGCCGCGCTCGCCCTACACCGCGACACCCGTGGACTCTGGGCCCTCCTGGTGCTGCTCACCCCAGTCGGACTGCTCGGCCTGTACCCGCTGACCGAAATCACCACCGAACTCATCAACGCCGACTATGCCAACTTCCGTGTCATCGCCGGCACCGCCGCCACCATCGTCGCCCTCACCGGCGCAACCCTGGTGGCGGCGGTGGCCGTCCCCCGCCGGCCACATCCGAACACGCCAGCCATCAACGCAACGCCCATACGTGGAACCTGTCCCACCTGCGGCCGCGGACAATGAATCACCGAGCGAGTGCTGCTCGGTCGGCGAAACGACTGGCCATCGCAAGCTGCGGGGTTCCGGCCAGTCCGTGCCCGTCGCGCCCGGCAATACCCCGATAGAGCGGACGCTAGGCTGCGACGAAGCAACCCGACTCGGGGCTCCTGACCGGCCAGCATCAGCCGGGGGCACGCCGGTCGCGGACCTTGTTGGAGGGCTCGTATGATCAACGGTGCGGTGATCATCGAAAGCCTGCGCCCGGGAGTCGTCTTCGACGACTCACAGATCGCTCTGCGACGGCTGGCACGGCTGGAGGTGTCGGACACGACGCCGCAGCAGCCGAAGGTCTGGGCGCTGGTCGAGTTCTCCAGCCCTCTGGAACCCGACGCCCTCGCCTCGCTGTTCGCTGCGGCCCTGGTCGGGCCGGGCTGGTACGTCAACTTCGACACCGACGACCAGACGTTCGTGGTGTTTCCCGGCCGAGTCTTCCGTTACGGACACGGCGATGAGCAGCGCCGCGGAGAGGTCATGGCGTACGCCCGTAGGGAAGGGGTGCCTGAGAGCCAATTGGACTGGTGAGTCGGCCACGGTCGGACCATCCACCCGCAGTAGATGCTGGGCCGGGGTCAGGTCAGCCGGGCCAGCGAGCCACGGAACCATGCCGAGTGGGCTACAAGCGAGCGGCAGCGGGTACCAGGCCGAGTCAGCTGCACCTCGGCCGAGCGGAGTCGATTCCCACCGGGGTTGGGCCGTCCGCCGACCTGGCCCGCGATCGCGGGTCACCCCCGTCCAGCTCGGCACGTCGGCTTCCGCCGCAGGCGGCGCCGGCCACGCGTTGGGGACCTGTTCTCCGGTCGGCGCCGCTGTCCCCGGCCCCTCTCGGTTCGGGCAGGCACCTGATCCATCGCGGCTCCCCACCATCCACCGCCCAGCGATAGGCGCTCATCGTCAGCGTACGGCCTCATGCACTCGTAGCACTTGTCATCGTGGTTCGGCCGCCAGTGACTGTTGCCCACCAAACCTTTCATCTGCCTACTGCCCGAAGGTGTAGCGCAGATTCGCGTTGATCAGTTCGTTGAGCCGCTTGCACAGATGTCCCAGCAGCGACGGGTCGGGTGGGGGTTCGGCGACCAGCAGCGTCCACCGCAGCTGGGTGCCTTCTCCGCCGTCGGACTGCAGGTCGAAGCGCACCTGGGCATCCGGCCGCTTGGGCCACAGGGATGACCAGATGACCAGGTGTGGGTGCTCGGCGCGCAGGACCTGCGGCGATTGTTCGTCGTCCAGCAGGTGCAGCCAGGGCCGCGCCGGGTCGCGGTTGGGCTCGGTGAGTGCCTCGAAGACGATGGCCGGTGGGGGCGGTTGGGTGCGCGTCCGGCTGCCGGCTTCGAGCATGCCTCAGACTAATAAAGCCCGCCGGGCTGATCCATCCCGTCGTCTTGCCGCCGGCCAGACCGGGTACTGGCCGGTCCGCGCAATCGAGAGCAAGAGCTGGCATTCTCGGTGTCCATGGGGACGGTTGCTCGCCGCGATACCGACGATGCCTTGACGCCGCAGCAGGAGTCGGGGTTCGTGCGGGCGATGCTGGCTCATCAGGTGGGGATCGATCCAGATCGGGTGGGGCCGGTTCTGGATCTCGCTGCAGTCGGTGTGGTCAACAACGCGTGGCGCAACAGCCCGGTGGAGGACTGGCACGCCGGCGACGGGCCACTCAGCGACGGCGACATGCTTCGCATCAATTCGCACACATGTTGGCGGGTACGGCAGATCATCCGGCGCTGGCGCCGTGAGGTGGGCCTGGCGGCAGATGCCGATATTGGGCGGCTTGACGGCGTCGGCGTGGACGATTGGGACTGGCTGGCCGTACGGATCTGGCGCTGGCTGGTCAACCCGCAGCGCCTGCTCCCGGGTGGCTCACGGCTCGTCGAAATCGCCGGCAATGACCTCGCAGACTACAGCGACCACGTCGCCGACGTGTTGGGCGAGTGGGCAGCCGCAGCCGAGGAACAGGGCGGCCGACACGCCGCCTGGCGCACCGCGGCACACGGTGGGCTGGCGTGCCGCCATTGGTGGGGCACACCGACCTGGCCCAGCCTGGTCGACCACTTCGTCACCGCCCTTGACGAGCCGTCGCATCCGGACTGGGATCCCGACGGCCAGCGGCGTCGACAACTGCGGCCAGAACCTGCGCAGGTCGCGGACCGCGGCGCTTTGCGCAAAACGCTGCTGCGCGAGCCGTGGGCCCTCCAGCCGGCGGCAGCCCAGTGGGTTGTCGCGGCAGGTATCGGCTACCTGCGACCGGGTATCCCGCCGTTGCCCACCAGCGCCGACATCAACACGTCCACGAGCCGCGTCTCCTGAGGACTGGGTCAACGGCGAGTGCTAGGGCTATGCGACCCAGCCGCCGTCATCCCTGGCGTGGTGCGGGCAAGGACTGCCCGTCTTGTCCTCCGGCTAGCGGGTGGGGCTGGCCCGTCATGGCGGCGAGGGCGGTGGCGACGGCGTGCAGGTCGGCTTTGATGTAGGTGGTGGTGGCGGGTCCGCGGCGGTCGGTGTGGCCGGCGTAGGCGCGGGCCACACCGTAGCCGAAGTGGCGCTCTACCCAGGTGAGGGTGGTGTGCCGCAGCCAGTGGGTGGAGATGCCTTGCGCGGCGACCCAGGGCAGACGGTCTCCGATGCGTTTCCAGAGGTGGTCGTAGCGGCGGCTGCTGATCGGTCGGCCGTTGCGGTAGCGCAACAGCCGGTCGGTGGGCAGGACCGCGCCTCGGACCTGGGCGTGATCGAGGAGGCGTTCGGCGAGGGTCGGGGTGATGGGTTGCCAGCGCAGGGTGCCGCCCTTCTCGGTGAGGCGGACCAGGGCGTGGGTGGTGTCGAGGTCGACCAGGCGGAGGGCGAGGGCGCCGCCGCGGCGGCAGGCGGTTTCCGTGTGCAGCCGCAGCAACAGGGCATCCAGGATGACGTCGTTGCCGCTGGTACGCGCCACCAGGTTGATGTCCTGCAGTTCCTCGGGCGTGAGGGCGCGGCGGGGGTTGGGTAGCCGGCGCGGCTTGGCCACACGGTGCGCTGGGCTGTCCGGGG
>NZ_JAPDPH010000207.1 GCF_026013475.1 Micromonospora yasonensis
TGCGCGGGCACCATGGTCGAACGGCCCCGCCGGCGCAGCGCCCGCAGCCGCGCGGAGAGCTCCTTGATGGCGACCGGCTTGACCAGGTAGTCGTCCGCACCGGCCTCGAGCGCGGCGACGATGTCGTGGGTGTCGTCCCGGGCGCTGACCACCACGATCGGGACGTCGTCGTCGCGGCGCAGCTGCCGAATGCACTCGAAACCGTCGATGCCGGGAAGCATCAGGTCGATCAGCACGCTGTCCGCCGGGGTCTCCCGCTGCCGCCGCAACCCCTCCTCGGCGGTGCCGGCCCCGTACGCCGCGTAGCCCTCCTCCTCGAGGGCGAGCAGCAGCGCGAGCCGGATGCGGTCGTCGTCCTCGATCACCAGTACGGCCGTCATGGTCGCATCATCCCTGGCCGAGCCCGGGTCACCCAACCGTGTCAGCCGCTCCCGGGTTTTGTCACACAACTGTCACACAACTGCGGAACGACCTCCACGAGCGCTGCGGACAGTAGGGGACGACGCCGACCCCACGTCAAGGAAGTCGACCCATGACCGCTGATCCGCAGTCCTCGCCGGAGTGCGGCGTGCCGCTGGTGGAGGTCGAGATCACCGAGGAGCTGGACCTGGCCCGGCTGCCGGAGGTGGCCGTCGTCCTCGACCGGGTCCTCGCCCTGCATCCCCGGGCGGTGACCATCGACCTGGCCGAGTGCCGGCACGTCGACGCGGCCGCCATCGCGCTGCTGCTCGACGTGCACCGCCGGATGGCGCGGCGGGGCGCCACCCTCACCCTCCGCGACCCGAACCCGCGGATCCGCCGCATTCTCGACACCGCCCGGCTGGGCGAGACCGTGCCGATCGTCCACCCCCCGCGACCGCCCCGCCCCCCGGCGCCGAGCGAACCCTCGCCCGACGTGCCGGCGCGCGGCCGGGCGAGGGTCGCGACGCCGCGCTGAGGAGGAGCCGTGAACGAGACCACGCTGGTGGGCGCGCTCGTCGTCGGACTCGTCGTCGGGGCGCTCGGCCGCCTCGTCGTACCGGGGCGGAAGGCGGCGCCGGTCTGGCTGACCCTCGCGCTCGGGGTGGCCGCCGCGCTGCTCGGCGCGATCGTGGTCGGCCTCGTCGGCGTCGACCGGACGCAGCCGGCGGTGGTGCCGCTGATCGTGCAGTGCGGATTCGCCGCCGCGGCGGTCGTGCTGGCCGTGGTGACGGCCGGCCGGCAGGGCGCGGACGGATCGAGCCGGCCGCCGGCCGCAGCCCCGGAGGGCCGCCCCGCCGAGCGGAAGGAGTGGTCGTGACGGTCGTGCCGGCGGACCAGTTCCTGACCCTCATCTGCGACGGCTGCGGCGCCACGGTCACCGGCGCGGGGTGCGTCCTGCCCGACGCCGAGGTGGTCTGGACGCTGGTGTTCGAGCACGACTGGGTGGGCTCGCCGTTCGCCTCCGGGCCCCACCACTGCCCCCGGTGCAGCGTCCCCGCCGAGGCGGACGACGACGGCGGGCTCGGCGTCGACTACCTGGACGAGGTCGGCGACGAGCCGGTGGCGCGGGAGGTCGACCCGGTCGACCGGGTACGCCGGGCGCTCGCCGAGTCGGTCGTCCTCGACGACCGGGAACTCGTGGACCTGACCGAGGTCGAGGTGATCGACCCGAGCGGCCTCGGGCTGTTGGTGCGCGCGCACCGCGACGCCCGGCAGCGCGGCCGGCGGCTGTGCCTGGTGGCACCGTCCCGGTTCGTGCTGACCGTGCTGCACACCATGCGACTGGACGGGGTGTTCCCCGTCTTCGACAGCCGTATCCGGGCGTTGAGCGGGTCGGCCGAGCCGGTCTCGCCCCTTCCCGATCCGTACTGACCCCGCCGCCCGGCCCCTGCCCGCCCGACCCCGAAGGAGACCCCCCGTGGTGATGCCCTGGCCGTACCCCGAGTTCCCGTTCACCGGTGACGAACCGGAACCGGACGAGGAGGACGTCCGCCTCGCCGCCCTGGTGGCCCAACGGCTGAGCATCGACTGGACCACGCGCCGGCAGCGCATCGCGGTCAGCGTGCAGAACCGGGTGGTGATCCTGAGCGGGACGGTCGCCGACCGGCAGGCCCGGCGGGCCGCGGGCGAACTCGCCTGGGACGTCCCGGGCGTCTTCGACGTGTGCAACGCGCTGGGCCTGTACGGCGGGCGCCGCGACCGCGGCTGAGTCGGGGCATCGGGCGAGCGCCCGAGGCATCGGCGCCTCGGCGACGCTCGCCCGGAACCCGTCACCGGTTGCATCGATGGGTCACTGCCCTCTACCCTCTGCGTGGGAGCGCTCCCGAGATTGCCGCCGTCGGGCTTTCCGGGCGAGTTCACGACGGGCACCGTCCACTCACCACCACCCACCAGATGGGACGATCCCGCATGATCTCGATTCCACGCCGGTCCCGGCGTGAGCTGCTCGTGGGCGGCGCCGTCGGCGCGCTCGCCCTGGCCGCGACCGCCGTGCTGCCGATGACGGACGCCATGGCCGCCACCGGCTGCGCCGTCACCTACACCACCAGTTCCTGGCAGGGCGGGTTCACCGCCACCGTCACCATCCAGAACCTGGGCGACCCGGTGACCAACTGGACCCTGGGCTTCACCTTCCCGAACTCGGGGCAGCGGGTGACGCAGGGGTGGTCGGCCACCTGGCAGCAGAGCGGCAGCGCGGTCACCGCGCGCAGCCTGGACTACAACGGCGCGCTGTCCACCGGCGCCAGCACCACCATCGGCTTCAACGGTTCGTGGACCACCGCCAACCCGTCCCCGACCTCGTTCACCCTGAACGGCACGACCTGCACCGGCGGGACGACCACCCCGCCGCCGAGCACCACTCCCCCGCCCACCACCCCACCACCACCCACCGGCACCACGCCGCTGGCCATCAACGGCCAGCTGCGGGTCTGCGGGGTCAACCTCTGCAACCAGTACGGCCGGCCGATCCAGCTGCGCGGCATGAGCACGCACGGGTTGCAGTGGTTCGCCCACTGCTACAACGACGCGTCGCTCGACGCCCTGGCCAACGACTGGCAGGCCGACCTGCTGCGCATCTCGATGTACGTGCAGGAGCAGGGCTACGAGACCAACCCGACCGGCTTCACCAACCAGGTCAACACGCTGGTGGACAAGGCGGAGGCGCGCGGCATGTACGCGCTGATCGACTTCCACACGCTGACGCCGGGTGACCCGATGTACAACCTGGACCGGGCCAAGACCTTCTTCACCGCGGTCTCGGCGCGCAACGCCGCCAAGAAGAACGTGATCTACGAGATCACCAACGAGCCCAACGGCGTGAGCTGGTCGACCATCAGGAACTACGCCGAGCAGGTCATCCCGGTGATCCGGGCCAACGACCCGGACGCCGTGATCGTCGTCGGCACCCGCGGCTGGTCCTCGCTGGGCGTCTCCGAGGGTGGCAACTCCGACGAGATCGTCAACAACCCCGTGCGGGCCGACAACATCATGTACACGTTCCACTTCTACGCGGCGTCACACAAGGACAACTACCGCAACGAGGTGCAGCGGGCCGCGTCCCGGATCCCGCTTTTCGTCACCGAGTTCGGCACGGTCACCTACACCGGTGACGGCGCGGTCGACACCGCCAGCAGCACCGCCTGGCTCGACCTGCTCGACCGCCTGAAGATCAGCTACGCGAACTGGACGTACTCCGACGCCGGCGAGGGCAGCGCCGCCTTCAAGCCGAACACCTGCTACGGCAGCACGTACGCCGGTACCTCGGTGCTGACCGAGTCGGGCAACTTCATGCGCAACCGCATCCGTACCCCGGACAACTTCCCCACGTCCTGACCCGGCGGCGGAGGCGGCCGAGGGCTGAGCGGCGGCGGCACGTCGGCACGTGCCGCCGCCGACCCGGTCACGGGTAGCTGACCAGGTTCACCGGCACCGTGTCGGTGCCCTGCGCGGTGGCGCCGGTGTCGTTGATGACATGGGTGATCGACCCGTTGCCGCCCAGCGAGACGGTGAGCAGGTCGTGGAACCGTACGCCGGCCTTGGTCGGCGCCTCGAACCCGTGGTAGGCGGCGATGGTCGGGTCCACGTTGAAGTAGCAGTAGCTGCCCATCCCCCAGCCCTCGAACGAGGTGACCGCGTCGGCCACCTTGACCGCGGCGTAGCCGACCATCGACCCGTTCATCCAGGCCGACGCGCTCGGCGGGTCGTACGGCAGTTCGTTCTGGAAGAAGATGATCCGCCCGTTGTTGCCGTTCCAGATCACCTCGTACTTCTGGTAGTGCTCGACGAACAGGCCGAGCGCGGTGACGTTATTGCCGTTGACGATCAGGCCGGTGTCGGCGGTGTTCACGGTCCAGCCGACGCCGGTGCCGTGGTCGGCCCGCCAGGCCCAGATGTGGTCGATCAGGGCGTCGTGCTGGTTGACCACCAGGCTGCTCGTCGCCCGGCCCGCGCCCGCGCCGCCGATCCGGAAGAAGACGTCCTGGATGGACGTGGGGTTGGCGGCATGGCCGGCGCTCGACCCGGTCGGGCCGACCTGGAGCAGCACCGGCGAGTTGATCGGCCCGGCGTCGAAGAGCATCCCGGCCAGCCGGACCCCGTCCACGTCGGCGACCGACATGGCGGCGACGCCGTTCTGCGGGATCAACGTCGGGAAGCCGAGGCCGAGCACCACGGTGCCGGGGCGGTTGACGGTGATGGTCTCGCCGACCGGGTAGATCCCGGGGGTGAACAGCAGGTTCAACCCCTGGGCCAGGGCGGCGTTGATGGTGGCCGCCGAATCCCCGGGGCGGGCCACGTAGAACTGGCTCAGCGGGATCGCGGTGCCCGGGGTGGCGCCGCCCAGCCAGGACGCGCCGGAGGCGTTGGTCCGGGTGGACGGGACGAAGACCTGGTAGGCGCCGGCCGCGTCGAGGTAGAGGTACGGGATGTCGCGGCTGACCGGGGTCTGCGCCAGGGTGGTGTAGGGCGGGTTGGGGAAGCTGGTGGCGGGCGCGCCGACCACCCCGGAGTTGGTCACGTTCCAGACCGCGTTGAGGTAGCCGCCGACGTTGCTGTCCCGGGTGTACCACTGCTGCTGCGAGTACGGCTGCACGACCCCGGTGACCCGGCTGTCGGCGATGTAGCCACCGCTGGCCCAGCCGTACCCGTTCGGGGCCAGGTTCAGGTCGCCCTGGATGTCCATCCGGCGGAACGGCGCGGCCTGGGAGACCGCCCAGCGGGTGAACCCGGCGGACGGGAAGACCTCCAGGTTGGACGCCGAGCGCCAGAAGTTCTGGGTGGCGTTGCCGTTGAACCAGCCGGCGTCGACGGTGATGTCGCCGTGGATGCGCACGTCGTCGGGGTTCCGGCCGAGCCCCATGATCGAGGTGTAGAAGCCGATCTGGGCGTTGATGCCGGAGTAGTCGCCGGGCTTGAACATCAGCGCGTACCGCTGGGTGCCGAACTGGTTGGACTCCTGGGTGCGGAAGACCGTGTCGAGCTGGTTCTGGATGGTGGCGGCGGGCATCGACGGGTCGAAAGTGATCACGTTGGGGCCGAGCGAACCCCCGCCCGGGATGGTGCCTCCTCCGGTGGTGTACACGGCGAACTCCCAGAGTGAGTAGCCCCAGCCGGTGGCCCGGACGGTGCCGTACATCCGCACGTACCGGCCGGTGCCGCTGACGGTGAGATCGTCGGTGCCACCGTCGCCGGTGGTGGTGGACGAGACGGTGGTCCAGGCGGCGCCGTCGGTCGAGGTCTGGATCTGGTACGCCTTGGCGTACGCGGTCTCCCAGGTCAGCACCACCCGGCACAGCGTCCGGACGCTGCCCAGGTCGACCTGGAGCCACTGGGGATCGCTGGCGGCGCTGGACCAGCGGGTGCCGGTGTTGCCGTCGACCGCGGCGGAGGCGGGCGTGCCGGCGTTCTCGATGGAGGACGCGGTGGCTGGCCGGCCCTGCGCGGCGTTGGTGGCGGTGTCGCAGCCGCTGCCGCCGCCGGTGCTGCCGTAGACCTGGAACTCCCAGAGCGAGTAGCCGTACCCGGTGGCCCGGGCGGTGCCGTACATCCGCACGTACCGGCCGGCGCCGCTGACGGTGAGATCGTCGGTGCCACCGTCACCCGCGCCGGTGGACCAGACGGTGGTCCAGGTGACGCCGTCGGCCGAGGTCTGGATCTGGTACGCCCGCGCGTACGCGGCCTCCCAGACCAGGGTCACCCGGGACACCGTGGCGGTGGCGCCGAGATCCACCTGGAGCCACTGCGGATCGGCGAAGGCACTGGACCAGCGGGTGCCGGTGTTGCCGTCGGTGGCGTTCGTGGCCGGGGTGCCGGCGTTCTCGGTGGACGACGCGGTGGTCGGCCGCCCCTGGGACAGCAGCGGGTCGGCCGCACGGGCCGGGGACGGCGGGACGACCAGCGCGGTCGCCACCAGCAGACCGGCGAACGCGGCGAGCAGTCGGCGCGGTGGGCGGGAGGGATGGACGCGCGGTGGGACCGGTGACATGGGCCTCTCCGGGGACGCGGTGGGACCGGGACGGGACACGGGTACGCGGGCGGTCACGCCCGCCCGCCCGTTCCGGTGCAGATTTCCCCGGACAGCGGCAACTGTCAATGAATTCGGTGGCCACCGGCCTCTTTTTTCGCGCCTTGTGAAAAGTCCGGAACTAACCCGCGCGCGTCGCGCACCAGCGTTCCGCCACGGCCGGCTCAGCCCTGCCGGGCCTTCTGCCGGGGGTCAGCCTTGTTCATCACGAAGACCTTGCCGCGGCGGCGTACCACGATCGAGTTCACCTTCCGCTTCAGGCCACGGAGAGAGCTACGGACCTTCATCCCGGGTCACCCCGTTTCCCGCTCGACTCTGGGCTGCCCGGTACGCGTACCCGGCGTCGGCGGGCTCATGCCGGGTCCGCCGGACGTCCCGGCGGGACGTCCGGCGGCGCCGGAATCAGCCGATCGCGCAGGGTGCGCCGTTGAGGGTGAACGAGGCGGGCTTTCCGGTGTCACCGGTGTGGTTGGCCTGGAAGCCGATGTCCACCGAGCCGCTCGCCGGGATGGTCGCGGGCGATCGGAATGGTGCATGCGATCTCTCCTGAGGTGGTGGGGACAGCCGCGCAGGGGTGCCCTGCCACCTGCGTGCTCGCCGGCGAGGCGCCATGACGGCGGCCCGGACCCTCGGAGACGAGATAGACGACCGCAGATCGAAGCGGTCCGAGTCGGAGTTTAGGCCCCACCACCACGACCGACACCCACCTTCTGGAACAATTCCGGAAGGGCGCCTCACGGGGCCACCCAGAACGATCGGACCGGGGTAAGGTCCGCAACGTGCCACACGTCCGGGGGGCGCTTCTCGTCAAGCGGGGCGACACGGTCGTCGCCGACGTGGCCGCGGACGGCTGCCCGGCGAGCACCCGCTTCCAGCTCGCCTCGGTGAGCAAGCAGTTCACCGCCGCCGCGATCCTGCTGCTGGCGCAACGCCGGGCACTCGACCTGGAGGACCGGATCGGGCACTGGTTCGGCACGAGCCCGCCCGGATGGCGGGACCTCACCCTGCACCAGTTGCTCACCCACACCTCGGGCATCGGGCACTGGTCCGACTACCCGGAGATCGACCTGGCCCGGCGGGTGGCGTGGGACGAACTGCGGGCCGTCTTCCACCGGCGGTCGCCGCTGTTCACCCCCGGCGCCCGGTGGCTCTACAGCAGCCCGGCGTACGTGCTGCTGGCGCAGGTGGCGCAGCGGGTGGCCGACCGGCCGTACGCACAACTGCTCGCCGACGAGATCTTCACGCCGGCCGGACTGGACCGCACCTTCGCCGGGTCGCCCGGCGGGCGGGACGACGTGGCGCCCGGACACGGCCCGGACGGGCGGCCCGTACCGTCGTGGGACCTCGACGTGGTGAGCATGGGCGCCGGGGACGTCTGGTCCACCACCGGCGACGTGCTCGCCTGGCTGGACGCGCTGCGGTCCGGCCGGCTGCTGGACGAGCCGTACCGGACGTTGATGCTCACCTCCCGGGCGCCGACCGGGCGCGAGCCGAGGGCGGACGGGTACGGCTACGGCTGGTTCACCGGCACGATCGCCGGCGAGCCGTGGTTCCACCACAGTGGCCAGAACGCCGGTTTCCTGTCCTTCGCCGGCTGCCTGCCGGCCTCGCACCGGCGGATCGTCTTCCTCACCAACACCGAGGCGGTCGACCCGGCCGCCTTCGACACCCTCCTGGCCGCAGCCGTCGGCTGACGGTAGGTCGGCCCGCCGTCACCGCCCGGCCGCACCGGCCCGTTCCGCGATCGGCTCCGCCGCCCGGCGCCGCACCTCGTCGAGCATCTCGTCGACCGAACCGGCCGGGTCGGTCACCGGGAACTGCACCGCCCGCACCACCGCCGCCGGGTCGACCAGCAGCGTCAACCGCTTGAACCGGTCCACCCCGCCGGCCCGGAAGGTCGGCAGCAGCAGGCCGGCCGCGAGCCGACCGTCCTGGTCGGACAGCAGTGGGTACGGCAGCCGGGCGTGCGCGGAGAAGGCGTGCAACTGGTCCGGCCGCTGGGTGCTCACCCCGCGTACCTCCGCGCCCGCGGCCCGGAAGCGCTCGTGCCGGTCGGCGTACGTGCGGGACTCGAGCGTGCACCCGACGGCGCCGGGGATCTCGGGCCAGCCCGGCGGCACACCCTGCGCGCCCGGGGCGAACGCGCCCGGAAAAAGGTAGAGCACGGTCCACCGGCCGGACACGGCCGGTGGAGCCGTCCCGCCGTCGTCGCGGGCCAGGGTCAGCTCCGGCACCCGCCGGCCGACCAGGTGGCGCACCCGGCGCGCCTCGGCCGATTCGGCGCCGGCCGTGGCGGTGAGCGTGCCGTCGCCCATGACGTGCCGGGTCCCCCAGTCCTGGAGGGCGACCAGCACCGGCAGCAGCCCCTCCCCCTTGGCGGTCAGCAGGTAGTCGTGCCGGGGCGGGTGCGTGGAGTAGGGCCGGCGGTGCAGCACCCCGTGCTCGACCAGGCCGCCGAGCCGCTCGGTGAGCGCCCGCCGGCTGACACCCAACTCCCGGTGCAGGGCGTCGAACCGGGTGGTGCCACCGGCGATTTCGCGCACGATCAGGAAGGTCCACCAGTCGCCGAGCACGCCCAGCGCCTGCGCGATGCCGCAGTCGGCGTCCCCGAGTTCCGCCCGCCGCACTTCCCACCTCCCGCTCCGCCGATCACCTCGACTATAGTCCGTTTCAGATTGGAACTCACTGGCTCGAATCGGGGGGTGACGGCATGTCTGTCGGGCAGGGAGCCGGGGTGTTCTGGCGCTGGTGGGCCGCGGGTACCACCAGTCAGGTGGGGTCGGCGGTCGGCGCGGTCGCGCTGCCGCTGACCGCCCTGACCGTGCTGGACGCGTCCGCGTTCCAGATGGGCCTGATCGCGGCGGCGAGCTACGTGGCCTGGCTGGTGGTCGGGCTGCCGGCCGGGGTGATCGTGCAGCGGCTGCCGCTGCGCGGCGCCCAGGTCGGCGCCGACCTGGCCCGGGCGGTCGCGGTGGCCTCGGTCCCCCTCGCCTGGTGGTGGGGCTGGCTGACGGTCGCCCAGCTGGTCGTGGTGGCGCTCGTGGTGAGCTTCGCCAACGTGCTCTTCGACGTTGCCAACGCCACCTTCCTGCCGGCCATCGTGAGCCGCGAGCAGCTGCACGCCCGCAACAGCCTGACCTCGGCCACCCACGCCGGCACCCAGCTCAGCGGCCCGTCCCTGGGCGGTCTCGCGGTGCAGGCGCTCGGCGCCGTCCCGGCCGTGCTGGTCGACACGGTCAGCTACCTGGCCTCGGCGGCGCTGCTGTGGTCGCTGCCGGCCCGCCGGGTCGACGCCCCGCACCGGCGGCCCCCGGTCCGCGCGCTGGTCGGCGAGGGTTGGCGTTACGTCACCCGCCACCCGGTCATGGGGCCGACGATGTGGACGGCCACCGCGGTCAACTTCGTCTGCGGGGCCCAGCTCGCCGTCTACCCGCTCTACCTGGTCCGGGAACTGCACGCCCCGGCCGCCCTGGTCGGCGTACTGCTCGCCGTCGAGGGCGTCGGCTCGCTGGTCGGGGCGGCCCTGACGCCGTGGATCACCGGACGGTGGGGCACCGCCCGGTCCCTGGTGGTCGCCTGCCTGGTGGCGGTCGGCGGCGCCTTCCTGGTGCCGGTGGGCGCCGGCTGGCCGGCGTACGTCGCCTTCGCCGCCGGCAACGTGATCTTCGCCGGCGGCGTGGTGGTGCTGAGCGTGACCACCCGGACCTACCGGCAGACCGCCAGCCCGCCCGACCTGCTCTCCCGGGTGATGGCCACGGTCCGTTTCGTCTCCTGGGGCGCGATCCCGGTGGGCGGGCTGGCCGCCGGCGCCCTCGCCGGGGCGGCCGGCGCCCGGGTCACCCTGTTCGCCTTCGCCGCGGCGACGGTACTGGCGCCGCTGGCGCTGCTGCTGTCCCCGGTACGCCGGCTGCGCGACCTGGCCGACCTTGTCGACGACCCCGACGAGCGGCCCGCCGTCGCGGCGGTCGGCTGACGGATCACGCCGCCACACTCCTCGACGACCCGGACCGGGCCGGCGACCCGGCCGCGGTGCAGGAGTGCGCCAGGCCACCGAGGTCGCCCTCGCCGCCTGGATCCACGCCGCACCGACCGACTGAACCGCGAGGCGGTCAGCCCGGCAGCACGGCCGCGGCGACCGAGCGGACCCGGTCCGGGTGGGACAGCACGTCGACGTTGTCGAGGTACTGGTCGACCGCGCCGACCGGCGGGCGGTCGCGCAACCCGGGGTCGGTGATCGCGGCGCGCAGCGCGGCGACGAACCGCTCGGCGCGCAGCACCAGGAACGGCCGGTCGTGGAACGGCCGGGCGGCCGGGTCGACCCGGGCCGCCAGCCCACTGTCGTTGCTCCAGGTGGCGACCGCCTCCAGGGCCCGGACCAGCCCGACCTGCCGGGTCGGCCAGTCACCCGGCCCGATCGCGGCGCTCAGCGCGTCGACCACCGGCGCCGCCGCCGGCAGCGCGGCGAAGACGGTGCCGAGCCACTTCGCGTACGGCGGCCAGCGGCGGTGCAGCAGCAGGCCGAGGCGCATCAGGTCGCGGGCGAGCCCGGCGGCCACCACCCGGCTGCCCAGCTCGTCGCCAACCTCGGCGCACCGGCCGACCAGGTGCTCGGCCTGCCCGACGCGCTGCCAACCGGTCGCCAGCACGTGCCGCCAGACGTCGTCCGGATACCAGGCGAGCCGGGCGCGGACGGCGGTGAGCGCGCCGTCGAGCCCGTCGTGGAAGACCGCCCCGCCGGTCAGCTCGGCCAGTCGCTGCGTCGGCACGGACAGCCAGTCGGCCGTACCGACCCCGGCGCGCGGGTCGAAGCCGAGCCGCCCGCACAGCCATCGGCCCAGCTCGTCGACGGTCACCCCGTGCCGCTCGCCGTCGGACCGCGCCACCCCGAGCCGGACGTGCGGCCCGCCGGCGAACCGGGTGGGCCAGCCGAGGAAGTCGGCCGGCAACCCGGCGTCAAGGACCGCCCGGACCGGGGCCACGGCACCGGGATCGGCGACGAACAGCTGGGTGCGCGGCCCCCAGTCGTGGTCGGTGGAGCGCGGGGTGTCCAGGCCGAGCAGCTCCGAACCGCCGTCGAGCAGGCCGGCGGCGTACCGGAGGCCGGGCAGACGCCGGGCCAGCACCGGGGCGACCACCTCGTCGTGGAAACGGCGGGCCAGGGTCAGCCCGGGTACGAACGTCACGGGGTCAGTCTGCCGGGCGGGCACCGGGCCACCCAGCGGTTATCGGTTCACCGGCCGGTTCGCGCCGATAACCTGGCGGAACGGGGTGCCGGGAGGGTGGTGCGGCGGCCTGATCGTCGCCAACGGGACCCTGGCCTGGGTCGAGGTGGCGCTGGCGATCATCCTCCTCGTGGCGAGCTACGGGGTGCAGCGGATGGCCCGCCGGGAGACCCTGTACCGGCGCGACGGCGGCTGTCGCCCGGTGCGGCAGGGCGGTCCCCCACCGCGTCGTACCGCTGTGCCAGGCTGGCGGACGTGGCCCAGCAACCCCCGATCCTGCTGATCGACTCCCCCAGCCTCTATTTCCGCGCCTACTTCGGCATCCCGGAGTCGGCGGCCAAGACGGACGACGGGCAACCGGTCAACGCCGTCCGCGGCTTCCTCGACATGCTCGCCCAGCTCGTCCGCACCCGCCGTCCGGACCGGATGATCTGCGCCCTCGACCACGACTGGCGCCCGGCCTGGCGGGTGGCGCTGCTGCCGTCGTACAAGGC
>NZ_JAPDPH010000208.1 GCF_026013475.1 Micromonospora yasonensis
CGACGGCAGCGGGGCGCTGGTCCCGCTCGGCGTCCCGGGCGAGCTGCACATCGGCGGCGCCGGCCTGGCCCGGGGCTACCTGGACCGGCCCGAGCTGACCGCCGAGCGGTTCGTCCGGCACCCGTTCCCGATCGGGCTGGGGGACCGGCTCTACCGCACCGGCGACCTGGTCCGGCGCCGGGCCGACCGGAGCATCGAGTTCCTCGGCCGGCTGGACCACCAGGTGAAGCTGCGCGGCTTCCGGATCGAGCTGGGCGAAATCGAATCGGTGCTGGAGCGGCAACCGCAGGTCAACCAGGCGGTGGTGACCGTACGCGAGGACACCCCCGGCGACCAGCGGCTGGTGGCGTACGTGGTGGCCGACCCCGGCGCGGACGCCGAGGCGGTGGCCGAGTGGCCGCACGAGTTGGACCAGTGGCGCGACATCTGGGACGCCGCGTACGACGTCGAGGAGACCGACCAGGTCGACCCGACCTTCGACACGCGGGGCTGGAACAGCAGCTACACCGGGGCGCCGATCCCGGTGGACGAGATGCGGGGCTGGGCCGAGGCCACCGCGTACCGGATCCTGGAGACCGGCCCGCGTTCGGTGCTGGAGATCGGCTGCGGGACGGGCCTGATCCTCTACCGGGTCGCCCCGCACGTGCGGCGCTACTGGGCCACCGACATCTCCGAGGTCGCCCTGGCCCGGCTCCGCGCCGACGCCACCGCGCCGGCCCGGGGGCTGCCCGGTGTGGCGCTGTTCGGCTGCGCGGCCGATGAGCTGGACACCCTGCCCGAGCAGCACTTCGACGTGATCGTGCTCAACTCGGTGGCGCAGTACTTCGCCGACGAGAACTACCTGCTGCGGGTCATCGAGGGCGCCCTGCCGCGGCTCGCTCCGGGCGGCTCGCTCTTCCTCGGCGACATCCGCAGCCTGCCGTTGCTGGAGTCCTTCCACGTCTCGGTGCAGGTGACCCGGGCCGAGCCGGAGGCCACCGCCGAGCAGCTGCGCGAGCGGATTCGCCGCGCCGTCGCCGACGACCAGGAACTGGTCTTCGACCCGGGCTTCTTCACCGCGCTGCCGGCCCGCTTCCCGCAGGTCACGCAGGTGCGGGTGATGCCGAAGCTGGGCGAGGTAAGCAACGAGCTGACCCGGTTCCGGTACGACGTACGGCTCACCGTGGCCGGCGACGACGAGGCGCCCCCGGCCGTGGCCGCCGAGTGGCGCGACTGGACCGCCGAGCGGCTGACCCCGGCCGGGCTCCGCGACCGGCTGACCGGCGAGCGCCCGTTGCTGCTCGCCCTCCGAGGCGTACCCAACGCCCGGGTCGACCGCTGGGCCCGGGCCACGTCGGCCCTGGCCGACGCGGGCGGCAGCGTCGCCGAGCTTCGGGCCGAACTCGACGCCGGACCGGCCCCGGCCGCCGTCGAACCGGAGCAACTGCGCCGGCTCGCCGACGAGACCGGCTACCGGCTCGACCTGGACTGGTCCGGCCACGGCCCGGCCGGACACCTGGACGTGGTCCTGCGCCGGCTGGCCGCCGACGGCCGCCCGGAGCAGCCGCTGCCCCGGCTGGTCCACCCGCCGCGCGGGGAACCGCGCTGGGACCGGTACGTCAACGACGCCCTCGGGCGGCGGGCCCGCCGGCTGCTGCCCCGGCTCCAGGCCGCCCTCGGCGAGCACCTTCCCGACTACATGGTGCCGGCGACCTACGTCTTCCTGGACTCGTTGCCACTCACCCCGAACAACAAGGTCGACCGGAAGGCGCTGCCCGCGCCGGAGGCCGGGCGCCGGCAGGTGCAGTCGGCGTACGTGGCGCCGCGCAACCCGGTCGAGGAGGTGGTCGCCGGTATCTGGGCCGAGACGCTCGGCGTGGACCGGGTCGGCGTGCTGGACGACTTCTTCGCCCTCGGCGGGCACTCGCTGCTCAGCACCCGGATGGTGGCCCGGGTGCGGGAGGCGTTCGGGGTGGACGTGCCGCTGCACCGGGTCTTCAGCGACCCGACGGTGGCCGGGCTCACCCGCGCCCTGACCGCCGACCCCGCCCAGCGGGTGGTCGTCGAGAAGACCGCCGAGCTGCTGATCCGGCTGAGCGGCCTCTCCGACGACGAGGTGCGGCAGGCGCTCGACGCCGACAACGGGAGGACGTCCGCATGAGCACGGGTCGGTTCACGATGTCCGCGCAGCGGCTGGCGCTGCTGAGCAACCTGCTCAAGGAGGAGGGCATCGACCGCGCCCCGACGCGGACCGTGCCGCCCCGCCCGGACCGGGACGCCCCGGTCCCGCTCACCTTCTCGCAGAGCCGGATCTGGTTCCTGGACCGGTTCGCCGCGCACACCTCGGCGTACGTGATCTCCACCGCGATGCGGGTGCAGGGCGACTTCCGTACCGACCTCTTCGCGCGGGCCTGCGCCGAGGTGGTCCGCCGGCACGAGTCGCTGCGCACCGTCTTCGTCGAGCTGGACGGCCGGCCGCACCAGCAGGTCCGGGCCGAACTGCCCCCTGACGTACGGGTCGAGGACGTCGCCGGGGTGGCGCCCGAGGCGGTCGACGACGAGCTGCGCCGCCGCGAGGAGGAGCTGATCAACCAGCCCTTCGACCTGGCCACCGGACCGCTGCTGCGGGTACGGCTGCTCCGCTTCGGTCCACAGCAGACCGGGGTGCTGCTCAACCTGCACCACATCGTCTCCGACCGCTGGTCGATGGGGGTGCTGCTGCGGGAACTGATCGCCGGCTACCGGG
The DNA here is from genome assembly GCF_026013475.1 of Micromonospora yasonensis. Taxonomy (GTDB): domain Bacteria; phylum Actinomycetota; class Actinomycetes; order Mycobacteriales; family Micromonosporaceae; genus Micromonospora; species Micromonospora yasonensis. Next base: position 2,726 of record NZ_JAPDPH010000208.1, read on the forward strand.
CCCTGCTCACCGGGCTGCCGAGCGACCTGCCCGAGCTGCCGGTGCAGTACGCCGACTTCGCCGACTGGCAGCAGCAGCCGGCCGCCCAGGAGGCCTGGGCGGCGGACCTGGCGTACTGGACCGACCAGCTCGGCGGGGCCCCGCCGGAGATCGGCCTGGTCGGTGACCGGCCCCGGCCGAGGGAGAAAAGCTACCGGGGCGACTCGGTGCCGGTGGCGATCCCACCCGCCGTGGTGACCCGGCTGCGCGAGCTGGCCCGGCAGGAGAACGCCACCCTGTTCATGGTGCTGGGGGCCACGTTCAAGGCGCTGCTGCACCGGCTCACCGGCGACGACGAGATCGTGGTGGGCTCGCCGGTGGCCAACCGGCGCCTGGTGGAGCTGGAGCCGCTGATCGGGCTGTTCATGAACACCCTGGCGCTGCGTACCGACCTGCGCGGCGACCCGTCCTTCCGGGAGCTGCTGCGCCGGGTCAGCGCGGTCTGCCTGGCCGCCTACGACCACCAGGGCATCCCGTTCGAGCGGTTGGTCGAACAGTTGCAGCCGGAACGTTCGGTGGCCAGCACGCCGGTCTTCCAGGTGCTCTTCTCGTACCAGAACGTGCCCTTCCCGGCCTGGCACGACGGGCCGGCCCGGGTCGAGCCGGTGTCGCTGGACGCCCGCAAGGCCGAGTTCGACCTGCTGCTGGACCTCTTCGAGGACGGCGACACCATCTGGGGGCGGCTGGAGTACAGCACCGACCTCTACGACGAGGTGACCGCCGAGCGCCACGTGCGGATGTTTCACCGGCTGCTGCGTGGCCTGCTCGACGACCCGGACACCCCGATCAGCGCGCTGCCGCTGGTCGGCCCGGGGGAGCGGGACGACCTGCTCGCCCTCGCGACCGGCCCGGCGCCGGCCGCCGGCGCCGACCGTCCGCTGGTCGTCGACGCCTTCGCCTCGGCGGTCCGCCGTGACCCGGCCGCGCCGGCGGTCCGGTTCGGCTCGCGTACGGTCAGCTACGGCGAGCTGGACACCCTGGTCGACGCCCTCGCCGGCCGGCTGCGGGCGGCGGGCGTGCGCCGAGGCACCCCGGTCGGCGTCCGGCTGGACCGCTCGGTGGAGCTAATGGCCGCGCCGCTGGCGGTGTGGCGGGCCGGCGGCGTGCTCGTACCCGTCGACCCCACCCTGCCGGCCGACCGGACCGCCGCGCTGCTGGCGGAGGCCGGGGTCGCGCTGCTGCTCGCCCAGCGGCCGAAGGCCGGTGCGCTGCCCTGGTCCGGGCCGACCTGCCTGGTCGACGACCCGTCCGCCGACCCGACCGGCGCCGGCGCCGACCCCGGTCCCGTGGCGCTGACCGGCGGCGACGCCGCCTACGTCAGCTGCCCCGCCGAGCCGATCGCCCGAATCAGCGTGCACCACCACGCGGCACTGCGCGACCGGCTGCACTGGCTCCGCGACACGGCCGGGCTGACCGCTGGCGACCGGGTGCTCCAGCAGACCCCCACCTCGGCCCCGGCGGCCGTCTGGGAGCTGTGCGCCCCGCTGCTGGCCGGCGCGGCCGTGGTGCTGGCCCGACCCGGCGGGGAGCGCGACGCCCGGCACCTGGTGAGCCTGATCCGGGCGGAGCAGGTCAGCGTGGCCTGCCTCCGGCCCGACCTGCTGGCCGAACTGCTCGACCAGCGCGGCGTCGAGCGGTGCACCGCGCTGCGGCACGTGTTCTGCGCCGGGGCGCCGCTGACCCGCGAGCTGGCGGCGCTGTTCGCCCGGCGCTCGCCGGCGGCCCTGCACCACCTGCTCGTCCCGGCGGACGTCGCCGCGCCGGTCACCGCCCACCTCTGCGCCGTCGACGGCGCACCCACCGACCCGGCCGCCGAGGCCGGCACCGATGAGGGCGGCTATCGGCCGCCGCTGCCGGTCGGTCGCCCGGTCGCCGGTGCCCGGGTGCACGTTCTGGACCGGTACGGCCAGCCGGTGCCGGTCGGTGTGGTCGGGGAACTGGCCGTCGGAGGAGCAGCCGTCCCGGGCGGCCCGGGCGCGCAGGACCTGACCCCGGATCCGTTCGGCACCGGAACCGACGCCCGGCTGCTGCGCACCGGGGAGCTGGGCCGGGTACGCGTCGACGGGGTGATCGAGCACCTCGGACACCGGGACCGGCGGCTGCGGCTGCGCGGCTTCCCGGTCGACCTGGACCTGGTCGAGGCGACCCTGACCGGGCACCCCGGCATCACCGGGGCGGTCGTGGCGGCCCGGGGCGAGGACCGCGACGCGCGGCTGGTGGCGTACCTCGCCGGGGACGCGGTCCCGACCGCCGGGGAACTGGCCACATACCTGAAGGAGTGGCTGCCGGAACACCTGATCCCGGCGGCCTGTGTCGAGCTGCCGGAGCTGCCCCGGACGCCGGCCGGGACGGTCGACCGGATCGCCCTGCCCGAGCCGGAACCGGCGGGCGGCGCGCAGCCGACCGGGCACTTGGCCCCTCAGGACGAGGTGGAGCACGGAATCGCCGACATCTGGCGGGAACTGCTCGGCGTCGACGCCGTCGGACTGACCGACAGCTTCTTCGTCCTGGGCGGGCACTCCCTGCTCGCCACCAAGCTCGCCGCCCGGATCGAGGCCCGGTTCGGCGTGCGGGTGCCGCTGCGGGAGCTGTTCGACAACCCGACCGTGGGCGGGCTGGCCGACATCGTCCGGCAGGACGGGACCGGGGCGGACGCCGAGCCGGCGCCGATCCCCCGGGTCGACCGGGACGGGTACCTGCCGCTCTCCTTCTCCCAGGAGCACCTGGTCCGGCACCACCCGCGCGGCCCGGTGGACCCGATCCACAACGTGGTGACCGCGGTACGGCTGACCGGGCCGCTGGACGAGGCCGCGCTGCGCCGGAGCCTGGACGACATCGTGGCCCGCCACGAGGCGCTGCGTACCCGGATCGTCGACGGCCCGGACGGGCCGGCGCAGCGGGTCGAGGCGACCGGGAACTGGCCACTGGAGACGGTGGACCTGAGCGCGGTCGATCCGGCCGAGCAGGCCGGCCGGCTGCGCGCGCTGGTCGAGGAGCAGGGGCGGCGACCGTTCCGGATCGAGGCGGAGCCGATGGTGCGCGGCCTGCTGGCCCGGCTGGGGCACGACGAGCAGGCACTGGTGCTCACCATCCACCACCTGGTCACCGACAACTGGTCGTACGGGGTGCTGGTCCGGGACCTGTCCGAGTACTACACCGCCCACTGCACCGGCCGTACGCCGGCGCTGCCGGCCCTGGACGTGCAGTACCCGGACGTGGCGGCCTGGCAACGCCGGCAACTCGCCGCCGGGGCGCTGGACACCCACCTGGACCACTGGCGGCGCACGCTGCGGGACCTGCCGCCGGCGCTGACCCTGCAACCGCCGGTGTGTGGCACCGGCACCGCCCCCCGTCCGGCCGCCACCGGCTCCACCCGCGCCTTCCGGGTCGACCCGACGGTCACCGCGAAGCTGCGCCAGCTCGCGCAGGGGGAAGGGGCCAGCCTGTTCATGGTGCTGCTGGCCGCGTACGACGTGCTGCTCGCCGCCTGCTCCGGGCGGGACGACATCCCGGTCGGCTTCCCGGAGGCGGGACGGGAGCGGCCGGAGACGGCCGAGCTGGTCGGCTGGTTCGTCAACCCGCTGGTGGTCCGGGCGGACCTGACCGCCGCGTCGACCTTCCGGGAACTGGTCCTCCAGGTCCGCGACCGGACGTTGGACGCGTACGCGCACCGGGCGGCCCCGCTGTGGCTGGCCACCGGGCCCGGGCCGGCGAGCCGGTCCACCCGCGTCCTGTTCAACCTGCTCAACGCCGAGGTGCCCGAGCTGACCCTGCCCGGGCTGCGGGTGCGGTCGCTGGACATCGGCGACGACTACGTCTTCTCCGAGGTGCTCGGCAGCAACCTCCAGCCGGCGGAGGTCGACCTCGCCCTGATCATGCGCGAGCAGGGGACGGAGCTGGTGGGCACCTGGCTCTACTCCACCGACGTCTTCGACGCCCGCGCCCTGGACCTGATGATGCGGCGCTGGACGCAGGTGCTCGGCCGGCTCGCCGACGAGCCGGCCGCCACGGTCGACGCCCTCCGGCAGGTGGCCGCATGAGCCTCTTCGCCTATCTGCTGCGCTACCGCCGGGGCCCGTTCCTGCTGGCCATCGTGGCCGGCGTCATCAGCGGCGGCACCGGCGCGGCCTTCATCGCCATGGTCAACCTGGCCCTGGACGCCGACGGCGCGCCGTCACCCAAGCTGATCTGGGGCTACCTGGCGCTCTGCCTGGCCACCCTGCTCACCAGGTTCGTCTCCCAGGCGCTGCTCTACCGGCTCTCCCAGGGCGCCATCGAGCACCTGCGACGCCGCCTCGTCGACGGCATCCTGGGCGCTCCGCTGCGCGCCGTGGAGAAGATCGGCAACGCCCGGCTCTACTCGGCGCTCGCCGACGACGTGGTGGTGATCGCCGACGCGCTGCCCGGCCTGCCGGGCATCTGCTCGGGCGCCGCGTTCGTGCTGGTGGCCATCGCGTACCTGGTGATCGTCTCCCCGGTGGTGGCCCTGGCCACCGGCGGCGCGGTCGTCGTCGGCGTGCTGCTCTACCTGCTCATGTCCGCCTCGGGTCTGGGCGCGCTCAAGGCCGCCAGGACGGAACAGGACGCGCTCTTCGGCCAGTTCCGCGCGGTCACCGAGGGGATCAAGGAGCTGAAGCTGCACCGGGACCGGCGGACCGCCCTGATCGAGCGGGAGTTGGCCGACACGGCGGCTGCCTACCGGCGGCACAGCGTCTTCGGCCTCTCCGTCTACGAGGGCGCCACCGGCGGCGGGCAGGGGGTCTTCTTCGCCTTCATCGGCCTGCTGCTCTTCGCCTTCCCCGCCTGGTTCGCCCTCACCGGCCAGACGCTGGCGGCCTGCGTGCTGATCCTGCTCTTCGCCGTCTCCAGCCTGCAGGGCGTGCTCGTCTGGTTCCCCGCCCTGGGCCGGGCCTCGGTGGCGCTGGCCACGATCGAGGAGCGGTTGGCCGCGCTGGTGCCGGGTGACGGCGAGCCGGCGGGCCGGACCCCGCCCGCCACCGGTACGCCGGCGACCGCGAACGCCTTCGCCGGCTGGCGCGGCATCGAGTTCCGCGGGGTCAGCCACGTCTACCCCGGCCCCAAGGGGGAGGAGTTCGTGCTCGGGCCGCTGGACTTCGAGTTCCGCCGGGGCGAGATCCTCTTCGTCGTCGGCGCCAACGGCAGCGGCAAGACCACCCTGGCCAAGGTGCTGACCAGCCTCTACCCGCCCGAGCAGGGCGTGGTCCGGGTGGACGGCGTCGAGGTCACCCCGGCCAACCGGGAGGACTACCGCAACCTCTTCTCCGCGGTGTTCTCCGACTTCCACCTCTTCGACACCCTGCTCGGGCTCCCCGGCGCCGACCGGGCCGCCCAGGCGCAGCACTACCTGCACCGCCTGCAACTGGACCACAAGGTACGGATCGTCGGGGACCGGTTCTCCACCACCGCGCTCTCCCTGGGGCAGCGCAAGCGGCTGGCCCTGCTCGTCGCGTACCTGGAGGACCGCTCCTTCTACCTGTTCGACGAATGGGCCGCCGACCAGGACCCCGTCTTCAAGGACTTCTTCTACCGGGAGCTGCTGCCGGAGCTGCGGGACAGGGACAAGGCGGTCGTGGTGATCAGCCACGACGACCGGTACTTCCATGCCGCCGACCGGCTCGTCCGGCTCGACTACGGCCAGATCAGCGCGGAGGAGGTGCCCCTTGGACAGGCGATGGCTGGCCGGCCGGGAGCTGAACCCGCGCGCTGACCTCCGGCTCTTCTGCCTGCCGTACGCGGGCGGTGGCGCTGCCGTGTACCGGGGCTGGCCGGAGCTGGCTCCGGACGGGATGCAGGTGTTGGCGCTGGAGCTGCCCGGGCGGGGCACCCGGCTGCGGGAAGCGCCGCTCCTGCGGCTCGCCCCGCTGATCCGGTCGATGGCCGACGCGCTGACCGATGCGCTGGACCGCCCGTACGCGCTCTTCGGACACAGCATGGGCGGCCTGCTCGCCTTCGAACTGGCCCGGGCGCTGCGCTACCGCCGGGTCCGCCAGCCGGCGCACGTCTTCATCTCCGCCGCCGCGTCGCCGAGCACCCCACCGACCCGGCCGCTGCTGCACTGCGCGACCGACGACGAGATCCGCCAGCGCCTCGCGGAGCTGGGCGGCACACCGCCGGACCTGCTGGACAACGTCGAGCTGATGCAGCTGATGCTGCCCGTGCTGCGTTCCGACTTCTCCGTGCTGGAGACGTACGAGCACCGGACGGAGCTGCCGCTGTCGGCGCCGCTGACCGTCCTCGGTGGCCGGTCGGACCGGATCGTGCCGCCGAAGGCGCTGGACGGGTGGCAGCGGCACACGTCGGCCGGTTCCCGGCTGTGCCTCTTCCCCGGCGGCCACTTCTTCCTGCACGGCCCGACGGCACCGGACGTGCTGGCGACGGTGGTGTGCGACCTCGGCGCGGCGGCCACCGCCGGGCCGGCCCGGTCGCCCCACCGCATCGACGTACTAGGAGGCGAGACATGACCACGCTCGATTCGGCGCCCAGACCGCAGCCGGACGAGACCGACATCGAGCGGTTCGCGCTGCTCAGCCCCCGCGACCGGAAGATCGTCCCGGCCGGGGCACTGGACGGCTACCCGTTGCCGGAAACGCTGGCCGACCTGGTCGACGACGACTCGGCCTTCCGCACGGTCGACCTGGACGCCCGGCGGGTCACCGACCCGGTCCCGTTCTCGCCGGAACGGTTCGCCTCGGCGGTACGGGCTGTGGTGCGCGCCCACGAGCTGCTCCGTACCTCGGTCGACCCGTCCCGCGGCAGCGAGCCGTGGTACCTGGTGCACCCGGACGCCGCGATCCCCCTGGCCCAGCACGACCACCGCAGTGTGGACCAGGCCAAACGGGAGACGATGCTCGCCACGCTGCTGGAGACCGAGCGGGCCACCCCGTTCGACCCGGCCACCCCCGGGCCGCTGCGGCTGACCGTGATCCTGGAGACCGAGCAGAGCTGGACGCTGGTCGTCGCCGCACCCCGGGCGCTGACCGCCGTCGCCGACCCGGCCGGCGTCCTCGCCGCACTGCTGCGCGCCTACCAGGACGCCGGTCCGGCCGCCGAAACCCGGCACGCGCCCTGTGTGGCCGCCGGACTCGACGCGGCCGCCGACTTCGACGGCGCGGAGTACTGGACGAATCTGCTGGCCGGCACCGCCTGCGCCCTGCCGGGTGGCTGGGGCGGCGCGCCGGGCAGCACCGAGCTGACCGTCGACTTCGCCGACCTCTCCCCGGGCCTGACCACGCTCGCCGCGGCGGCCGGGGTGCCACTGTCGACGGTGCTGCTCGCCGCCCACCAGACGGTGCTCGGCGTGCTCGGCGCCGAACCGGCCGGGCACACCGAGGCGACCCTCGCCCCGGACGGACACCCGGAGCTGGCCGCCACCGACTGCGAGCGGCTGCTGCACCGGGTCACCCTGCCGGTGCCGATGGGCGCCGGCGAGGGGACCTGGCGCCGCCTGGTCACCCGGGTCGCCGAGGGGGAGCGGGCCGCCTGGACCCACCGGTACGCGGACCGGCCGCCGGCCACCGCGGCCGGGCAGCGGCAGCACGCCCTCTTCGAGTGGGACGACGCCGGTACCGAGGCGGTCCCCGGCCTGCCGGTCGACGGGACGGCGTACGGCCTGCGGGTGACCGCCGGCCCGGCCCGGCTGCGGCTGCGCACCGCCGGGGAGACCGTCGACGCCGGGTACGCCCGGCGGCTCGCCGCCCTCTACCGGGAGGTGCTGGTGGCGATGGCCGCCGACCCGGACGGCGACGCCCGGGGCACCTACCTGCCGGCCGACGAGCGACGCGCGGTGCTGGTCGACTGGGCGGTCGCCGAGACCGTGGAGCGGGGCGAGGTGACGACGCTCGACCTGGTCCGCGCCCAGGCCGAGGCCACCCCGGACCGGATCGCGGTGCGGGTGGGCGACGCCCGGCTCACCTACCGGGAACTGATCCGGCGGGCCAACCGGCTCAGCCACCACCTGCGCGACCTCGGCGCCGGCCCGGGCGACCTGGTCGGTGTCTGTCTGGGCCGGACCTCGGACCTCGTCCCCGCGCTGCTCGGCGTCTGGCAGACCGGGGCCGGCTACCTGCCGTTGGATCCCGAGCTGCCGCCGGAGCGGCTGCGGCACATGATCGAGGCGGCCGACACCACGGTGGTGGTCACCTCCACCGTGCAGCAGCCCACCCTCACCGGGCTGTACGACGGCACCCTGGTCCTGGTCGACACCGACGCGGCGGCCATCGCCGCCCGGCCGGACTCCCCGCTCGACGTACCGGTCCAGCCCTCGCAGCTGGCGTACGTCATCTTCACCTCCGGCTCCACCGGCCGGCCGAAGGGGGTGATGGTGCCGCACGCCGGCCTGGCCAACTACCTGCTCTGGACAGTGGACGCGTACGCCGCGCACGGCCCGGGCGGAGCGCCGGTCTTCTCCTCGATCTCCTTCGACCTGGGCATCCCGAACATCTTCACCCCGCTGATCACCGGCGAGCCGGTGCACCTGCTGCCCGAACCGCTGGACACCGCCGACCTCGGCGCGCACCTGGTCGCCGGGGCCCCGTACAGCTTCATCAAGATGACCCCCGGCCACCTGGACCTGCTCACCTGGCAGCTCACCGCCGAGCAGGCCCGGGAGCTGGCCGGCATCGTCATCGCGGCGGGCGACTCGTTCACCCAGGCGCTGGCCGCCCGCTGGCTGGAGCTGGCCGGACCGGACGGCACGAAGGTGGCCACCGAGTACGGCCCCACCGAGATCACGATCGGCAACTCGGGGCAGCAGATCATCGAACCGCCGACCACCGAACTCGTGCCGCTCGGCGCACCCATCGTCAACACCAGCATGTACGTGCTCACCGAACGGCTGGATCCGGTGCCGGTGGGGGTGCCGGGGGAGGTGTACATCGGCGGCGTCGGGGTGGCCCGTGGCTACCTCGGCCGGCCGGACCTGACCTCCGAGCGGTTCCTGCTCGACCCGTACGGCGGCCCGGGCAGCCGGCTCTACCGCAGCGGCGACCTGGCCCGCTGGCTGCCGGACGGCACGTTGGAGTTCCTCGGCCGGATCGACAACCAGGTCAAGATCCGTGGGTACCGGGTGGAGCTCGGCGAGATCCAGGCCCGGCTCGCCGCCCACCCGCACGTCCGTGACGCCGTGGTGATCGCCCGCGAGCCCAGCCCCGGCGAGAAGCGGCTGGTGGCGTACGTGGTGCTCACCGCCGGGCACCCGCTGGACCGGGCCGCGCTGCGCGCGCACCTCACCGCCGACCTGCCCGACTACATGATCCCCGCGGCCTTCGTCGCCATCGACCACATCCCGCTCACCACCAACGGGAAGGTGGACAGCCGCGCCCTGCCGGCCGGGTGAACCCCGGCGAGCACCCCGTCCGCTCCTCGGCCCGCCCCGCCGCACCGCGGACCACCCACCGACCGGCCACTCCGGCTGGC
>NZ_JAPDPH010000209.1 GCF_026013475.1 Micromonospora yasonensis
CCCGCGAGGAACTGGTCGGCGGCCGACGGCACCTCTACGAGGCGGAGATGAAGGAACAGCGCCGCAGCCCGGGGCGGCCGGGGCACGAGGCGCGCCCCGACGCCGGGGGCTAGTCCGAGGAGCGGGCGTCCGCCGGCCGGCGGCGCATCGCGTCGTCCGCGATGATGACGGTCGCGACCATCAGCGCCACCACCAGGCTGAACAGCCAGGAGCTGTCGGAGACGAGCTTGGCGGCGACGGGCGCCTGAACGGCGGCGAGCAGGAAGCCGAGCCAAGCCAGGCGGCGCTGACGCGGGGTGAGGAAGCCGGTGCCCTGTTGCATCCCGAAAGTCTTACGCGGCACCGGGGCACCGCCGTCCGCCGTTCGGTCGATTCTGGATGGGCTGTCCGTTTTCTCGACCGTCCGTACCTTACGTGTCGTCGTTTCGGCGGAGGTCGAGTGGAGTTGCCGGCCGCGCCGACCGGGCCCGGCCCCGGGCGCCGATCACATGTTGTCCGGGCCGGTCCGTCCGGTGGTCGATGGCCGGTACGCCCGGTCCGCGTCGGTCATCTCCCGGCGCTCGGCCTCCGGGCCGGCGCCCCGGTCCACCGCCTCGGGCCCGTGGCCGAACGTGGCCTCCTCACCGGCGTCGTTGCCGGTGGCGTCGTCGGCCTGCCCGTCGAGGGTCGACCGCGCGATCGCCCGGTCCAGCTCGTGCAGGGAAGTACGGTCCTCGTCGCGCCACACGTGGCGGTCGTTGTCGGTCATTCCCCAGCGGTACCCGGGCTGGATGATCGCAAACGGCCGCCGGAAGACGCGGCGATGGCCGCCGGTGCTCCGGCGGCCATCGTGAGCTGTCTGTCCGGGGCGACGGATCAGGGGGTCGGCCGGTCGACCGAGCCGCGCCAGGCGCCGGTCTCCTGACCGCGTCGTTCGATGAACTGCTTGAACCGCTGCAGGTCGCCCTTGGCCCGCCGGTCCACCACGCCGAGCTTGTCGCCGGCCTGCTCGACCACGCCGTGCGGTTCGAACTCCATCTGCAGGGTGACCCGGGTGTGCCCCGGGTCGAGGCGGTGGAAGGTCACCACGCCGGCCTGCTGGGTGCCTCCGGTGGAGCGCCACGCCACCCGCTCGTCCGGCAACTGCTCGGTGATCTCGGCGTCGAACTCGCGCTTCACGCCGGCGATCTCGACCGTCCAGTGGGTCATCGTGTCGGAGACCTGCCGGACTTCCTGGACGCCCTCCATGAAGTGCGGAAACTCCTCGAACTGGGTCCACTGGTCATAGGCGGTCCGGATCGGGACGGACACGTCCACGTGTTCCATAACGCCACTCATGTCGGGATCCTCCTGTTCGGCCGGTGTCATCGCCGCGGATCGTGGGCCGATCCGCTCACCAGCGCGTCGTCTCGTTCTTGTGCCCGAGCGCGGCCCACACCTCGGAAACCGTCTGGTATCGGGTGCCCTCGGGCAGGCGTTCCAGGGCGTCGACGATGTCGGCCGGCGCCTGGTTCTCCCGTGCGTTGGCGACCAGCGTCTCGCGGTCCCCCGGCAGGGCGGTCATCGTGATGAACCGGCCGAGGCGGCTGCGCCCCTCGACGTCGTCCATGCTCATCCCCTGCGGGTTGCCGCCGCGGCTCGCGCCGGCCGTGAGCGTCTTGGGCTCCGGCTGGTCCTCGCCCGCCGGCTCCGGCTGGCGGGACTCCTCGACGCGCGAGCCCCCGGCCCCCGGCCCCTGGATCAGGCCGCTGACATCCTGGCTCATGTTGTCGTCGACCCTCGGCGAGTGCTTGCTGTTGCCACGTTCCATGCCGACAGACATGCCCGAGGGGACCGCCGGTAAACCGGGGCGTCCCGTCGGCCCGGTCATCGGGCCACGAACCGTCCCGGACCGGTCACGACTCATCCGCGCGGCGGCAGGGCCGGGTCGTCCGGGTCGTCGCCGGCCTGGATCCGCCGGCCGCGCTGGAGTTCCGCGTTGACCTGCACACCCAGCATCAGGGCGCAGTTGGACAGGTAGAGCCAGACCAGGAACGCGATGACCGCGCCGAGGCTGCCGTACGTGACGTCGTACGAGCCGAAGTTGGCGACGTAGAGGCCGAAGCCGAAGGAGACGAGCACCCAGGCCAGCAGGGCCAGCGCGCCGCCCGGGGTGAGCCAGCGGAACCGGGGCTGCCGGACGTTCGGGGCGATCCAGAACAGCAGCGACAGCAGCGTCATCGCCACCACGGCCAGCAGCGGCCACTTCGCCACCGTCCACACCGCGCGGGCCACCCCGCCGGCGTGCAGCAGGTTGCCCACCGCGTCGGTGACCGGACCGCTGACGATCAGCCCGGTGGCCACCACGGCGAGCAGCAGCAGCGACACCGCGGCCAGCCCCATCTGCAGCGGACGCAGCCGGTAGAAGGGACGGCCCTCCTCGACCCCGTAGACGGCGTTGGAGGCCCGGGTGAACGCGCCGATGAACCCGGACGCCGACCAGAGCGCGCCGAGCAGACCGAAGCTGAGCAGCGCCTTCGCCGGGCCGTGCTGGGTCACCACGCCCCGGACCGCGCTGACGAAGGCGTCGTTGCCGACCACCGAGCCGGCCCCGATCTCGCGGGCCAGGTCGATCACCGTGTCGACCGTCCGCTCGCCGTCGGAGACCAGCCCGACCAGGGCGACCACCACGACGGTGGCGGGAAAGAGCGCGAGTACGCCGTAGTAGGTGAGCGCCGCGGCCCAGTCCGCGCAGTTGTCCTTGACGAAGTTCCGTCCGCTGCGCACCAGCACCCCGCGCCAGGTCGCCCAGCTGAGCTGGCGCATCCGCCGGGGGAAGCGGGCCCGCCGCTGACCGGTCGGCGTCGGCTCCGTCGTCGTTGCCATGGCCGCTCCCTTCGCCGGCGGGCCGCACCTCCCGCGCGTGGCCCGGCGGTACCCCGTGGTGAAAATCGACAAACCGGGTGCCGGTTTGCCCTCGCGACGTGGGGGAACGGTTCTGGGTACGCATCGAGACGGAGGAGGACGAGATGCCCGGGCGCGAGGTACTGCCCAGCACGCTGCGACGCTCCCCGGACAAGGCGCAGCGCACCTGGGAGAAGACGCACGACTCGGCGGTGGAGACGTACGGCGAGGGGGAGCGGGCGCACCGCACCGCGTTCGCCGCGGTCAAGAACCAGTTCGAGAAGGTCGGCGACCACTGGGAACCGAAGGGCCGCAAGGGTCCGAGCGACCGGCAGGCCGCCGGCGGTGGCCCGGAACGGCGTGCCCCCACCGCCGCCGGGGTGGACGCCAACGCCCGCAAGGAGCACCTGATGGAGGTCGCCAAGAAGCTGGACGTCCCGGGCCGGTCCCGGATGACCAAGCCGGAACTGGTCAAGGCGATCCAGAAGGCGAACGACAAGGCGACTCGCGAGGCGCGCGGCGGCCGCTGACCGCCGGTGACGACACGGGAGCCCGGGACCGCCGGTCCCGGGCTCCCGTGCTGCCGGCTCACCAGTGGCCGCCGCCCGGAGCCTCGATGTGCACCGTCTTGACCGCGCTGAACTCGTCCAGCAGCTCCGGGCCGTACCCGAACCCCTGGCCGCTGCCGCGGCGCGGCTGCGCGGCACCGCCCGGCGCGCCACCGAACACCGCGTTGACCTTCACGGTGCCCACCGGCAACTCCCGCCAGGCCCGCTGGGCGTGGCTCATCGACCCGGTCAGCACCGTGGCCGCCAGCCCGTACGGCGAGTCGGCGGCGCAGCGCAGCCCCTCGCTGAACGAGTCGACCACGACGACCGGGGCGACCGGCCCGAACGTCTCCTCGCGGACCAGCGCCATCTCGTGCCGGCAGTCGCTGACCACGGTGGCCGGGTAGAAGGCGCCCGGCCCGTCCGGGATCGCCCCGCCGGTGCGGGTCCGCGCGCCCTCGGCCACCGCCGCGGTGACCTGCCCGTGCACGTGGTCCCGGTGCCGCCGGTCGACCAGCGGCCCGAGCTGGGTCTTCGGGTCCCGCCCGGGTCCCACGGTGAGCGCCTCGGCGCGCTCGACCAGCGCGTCGACGAAATCCTCGGCGATGTCCCGGTGCACGTAGATCCGCTCCACCGCGACGCAGATCTGCCCGGCGTTGGCGAAGCAGCCGACCGCGGCCTGCTCGGCCGCCCAGACCGGATCGACGTCGGCGTCGACCACGAGGGGGTCGCTGCCGCCGTTCTCCAGCAGCACCTTCGCCCCGGTGCGCGCGCCGGCGGCGGCGATCGCCCGGCCGGTGGCGGTGGAGCCGACGTGCGCCACCACGTCCACCTCCTGACCGGCCAGCGCCGCGCCGACCTCCGCCCCGCCGGTGAGCAGCGACAGCACCCCGGCCGGCAGGGCCGAGTCCAGGGCCTTCGCCAGCAGCCAGCCGGTCGCCGGGGTGCGCTCGCTCGGCTTGTAGAGCACCACGTTGCCGGTGACCAGGGCGGCGCCGAGCAGCCCGCAGGAGACCGCCACCGGATCGTTCCAGGGGGTGATCGCGGCGACCACGCCGCGCGGCTCGGGCGCCATGAAGTCCATCGAGGCGCGGTCGCCGTGCAGGGTCCGGCCACCCCGGACCGGGGCCAGCTCCGCGTACTGCCGCAGGGTGCCGATGCCGGCCGCCACGCCGCCCCGGGCGTCGTCCAGCGGCTTGCCCATCTCCGCCGTGGTGGCCTGCGCCAGCTCCTCGGCCGCGGCGGCCACCGCGTCCGCCGCCTGGTGCAGCGCCGCCGCCCGCTCCGCCGGGGCGGTCGCCGCCCACTCCGCCGCCGCGCCCCGGGCGGCCTCGACCGCCTTCGCCACCTCGTCCGCCGTCGCCACCGGCACGGTGGTCACCGGGGAGCCGTCCGCCGGATCGGGTACGACCAATTCGCCTCCCTCGCCACCCGCGCCCCACACTCCACCTATGAGCTGCGCAACCGTGTACATGCGTCGGGGAGTGCCCCGGTCCGGGCCAGGCAAACGCGTTTCGTCCGGTGAGCGGCCGGGTAGGCGGGCCGGATGACTTCGACCGGCACGTCGAGCGCGGACGCCGTCGTCATCGGGGCCGGGCACAACGGCCTCGTCGCCGCGAACCTGCTGGCCGACGCGGGCTGGGACGTCCTGGTGCTGGAGGCCACCCAGGCTCCCGGCGGGGCGGTCCGCTCCGCCGCGGTGACCGCACCCGGCTACCTGAGCGACCTCTACAGCTCCTTCTACCCCCTCGGGTACGCCTCCCCCGTGCTGCGCGGGCTGGACCTCGGCCGGTACGGGCTGCGCTGGACGCACGCCCCGGACGTGCTGGCCCACCTGCTCCCCGACGGGCGCGCGGCGGTGGTCAACCGGGATCTCTCCGCCACCGCCGCGTCGCTGGAGGCCTTCGCGCCCGGCGACGGGGAGCGCTGGCGGCAGGCGTACGCCGACTGGCGCCAGGTGGCCGAGCCGATGCTCGAGACCATCACCACGCCCTTCCCGCCGGTCAGGGGCGGCCTCGGGCTGCTGCGCCGGCTCCGGGTGTCCGGGGCGCTGCGGCTGGCCCGCCGGCTCGTGCTCCCGGTCCGTAGGCTCGGCGAGGAACTCTTCGCCGGCGACGGCGGGCCGGCGCTGCTGGCCGGCTGCGCGCTGCACACCGACCTGTCGCCCGAGGAGGCCGGCTCCGGGGTGTACGGCTGGCTGCTTGTCATGCTCGGCCAGCAGGTCGGCTGGCCGGTGCCGGTCGGTGGCGCCCAGAAGATCACCGACGCGCTGGTGGCCCGGCTGGTCGAACGGGGCGGCCGGATCGACTACGGCACCCGGGTCGACCGGGTGCTCACCGCCCGGGGGCGGGCGATGGGCGTCCGCACCGTCGGCGGCGCCACCTGGCGGGCCCGCCGGGCGGTCCTCGCGGACGTCCCCGCCCCCGCGCTCTACCTGGACCTGGTCGGCGCGGCGGCGCTGCCGCCCCGGCTGGTCGAGG
Source organism: Micromonospora yasonensis (assembly GCF_026013475.1). Lineage (GTDB taxonomy): Bacteria > Actinomycetota > Actinomycetes > Mycobacteriales > Micromonosporaceae > Micromonospora > Micromonospora yasonensis. The sequence goes on from NZ_JAPDPH010000209.1 coordinate 5,891, forward strand.
ACCTGGCCCACTTCAGGTGGGACGGCTCCACGGTCAAGGTCGACTGGGCGCTGTCGGCGCCGGTGCCGTGGCAGAACCGGGCGGTGGCCGGCGCGGGCACCGTGCACCTGGGCGCGGACCTGAACGGGCTGACCACGTACTCGGCGGAGCTGGCCCGGGGCGAGGTGCCGCAGGACCCGTTCCTGCTGGTGGGGCAGATGTCGGTGGCCGACCCGAGCCACTCGCCGCCGGGCACCGAGTCGCTCTGGTCGTACACCCACCTGCCGTTCCGGCGGCACTGGCGGGCCGAGGAGGTCACCGCCCACGTGGCGCGGATGGAGGAGGTGCTGGAAAAGGCCGCCCCGGGGTTCCGCTCGCTGATCGTCGGGCGGCACGTCGCCGGCCCGGCCGAGTTGGAGGACGGCGACCCGAGCCTGGTCGGCGGGGCGCTCAACGGTGGCACCGCGGCCGCCTACCAGCAGCTGTTCCTGCGGCCGATTCCCGGGCTCGGCCGGGCGGACACCCCGGTGGACCGGCTCTTCCTGGCCAGTTCGTCGGCGCATCCCGGCGGCGGGGTGCACGGCGCGCCCGGCGCGAACGCCGCCCGGGCCGCCCTGGCCCGGGACCGCGTGCTCACCGGCGGCCTGTACGCGGGCCTCATCGACGTGGCGCACCGGGCGGTGTACCGCTGAGCCCGGGCGCCGGGCCGGCTTGCCCCGTCCGGGCTGTCGCTGTCGGTGACAACCCGGACGGGCCCGTTGCGCGAGTGGCGTCAGCGGTCCAGCTTGCGGTGCTTCACGCGCAGCTTGAACGGCATCAGGGCGCTCTCGATCTTGGTGGCGGTGGTCATCTTCGAGATGCCGTCGCGCCGCTCCTCGAAGCGGATCGGCACCTCCAGGATCGTGTGGCCCAGCTTGGTCGCCAGATAGTGCATCTCCACCTGGAAGCTGTAGCCGTTCGACTGCACCCGGTCCAGGCCGATGTCGCGCAGCGCGTCCGCCCGCCAGATCTTGAAGCCGGCGGTCAGGTCACGGATCCGCACCTGGAGCAGGGTGTGCACGTAGAGGTTGGCCCAGCCGCTCAGGGCACGCCGGTACAGCGGCCAGTTCTCGTCGAGCTCGCCGCCCGGCACGTACCGGGAGCCGATGACCACGCCGGCCTGGGTGGAGAGCAGTGCGCCGAGCATGCCGGGCAGCGCCTCCGGCGGGTGCGACAGGTCGGCGTCCATCTGCGCGACGAAGTCGGCGCCGTCCTCCAGCGCCCGGCCGATCCCGTCCACGTACGCCCGGCCGAGGCCCTCCTTGCCGGGGCGATGCACCACCGTCACCCGCTCCGGGTGCTCGATGGCCAGCTTGTCGGCGACCTCGCCGGTCCCGTCCGGCGAGTTGTCGTCCGCCACGAGCACCTTCAGACCCGGCAGCGGCAGGCCGAGAAGCCGCTCGACCAGCACCGGGAGGTTGGCCGCCTCGTTGTAGGTGGGAACGACGACGGTCAGGCGTGCGTCGCGCCACGGGGCGGGCAACTGCACGGGTTCGATCATCACGGACTTCCTCGGTCGGCCGACAGGTTCACCTGAGAGGGTAGCCAGTCCGCCCGGTGCGCTCCGCACAGACGCCCGTCCGGAGCGTCGCGGAGGTCAGCGCGCCGCCTTCCGCCGGGTGGCGATGTCGGAGAGCCGGTTCAACGTCTCCCGGTTGCGCTGGTGCAGCACCAGGTCGTTGAGTTTGTTCCGGATCCAGTGCAGCGGGCCGGCCACGAACTCCTCGCCGATGATGACCCGGGTGCGGTCGCCGGGCAGCGGGTCCAGGGTGAAGGCCACCTTCGCCTCGCCCGCCGGCCAGATCCCGGCCCGGAGCACCAGCCGGTGCGGTGCCTCGCAGGCCAGCACCGTGGAGGTGTCCTGCAGCGAGAGCGGCCACGGCCCGGCCCGGTGGTGCAGCCGGCTGCCCGCCCGCGGCCAGGTGGCGTCCACGTCGCGTACGTGCGCGGTGCCCACCACCCAGTCGCTGTAGGTCCACCCGTCGGCGAGGACGTCGAAGACCCGCTCCGGGGGCGCGTCGATCACTTTCTCCACAATCGCCACTGATGTGACCTACCCCGGCCCGATCCGCCGTTAACGGCCCGCCCGGGTTAGCTTCTCGGGAGCGGCGGGTATCGCCGGACCGGGCCGGTGGGTGCGGTACGGGTCGTCCGGCGAGCACCGGCGGAGGCCGCTCCGTCGAAGTTGATGTTTACTCCTCGGGGGGTCGGGAACCCGCCGCCCGTGCGACGGGACCACGAGCGGGATCAGTGCAGGTCAGCCGGGGTTGACCCGGGTGTTGGCCGGTGCCCGCGCGGCCTGTACGACGCGGTCCTGCTGGACCGGGACGGCACGCTCATCGAGGACGTGCCGTACAACGGCGACCCGGAGAAGGTCCGGCCGGTGCCGGGCGCGCGGGAGGCGCTGGACCGGCTGCGCGCGGCGGGCCTGCGCCTGGCGGTGGTGAGCAACCAGTCGGGCCTGGCCCGGGGGTGGTTCACGGCCGAGGATCTGCGCCGGGTCAACGCCCGGGTGGAGGAGCTGCTCGGGCCGTTCGACACCTGGCAGATCTGCCCGCACGGGGAACCGGACGGCTGCGCCTGCCGCAAGCCCGCGCCGGGGATGCTGCACGCGGCCGCGCGGGCGCTCGGGACCACCGCAGCCCGGTGCGTGATGGTCGGGGACATCGGCGCGGACATGGCGGCCGCCGCGGCGTCCGGCGCCGCCGGCATCCTGGTGCCCACCCCGGCCACCCGCTCGGCGGAGGTGGCCGCCGCGCCGACCGTCGCGGCGGACCTGCCGGACGCGGCGACCGAGATCCTGCGCCGGATGCGGCTGGTCGCCGCGCCCGCGTCGCCGCCCCGGCGAGGCACCGTCCTGGTGGTGCGCAGCGACGCCGCCGGGGACGTACTGGTCACCGGCCCCGGCATCCGGGCGGTGGCGGCCGGCGCGGACCGGGTCGTGCTGCTCTGCGGGCCACGCGGCCGGGCGGCGGCCGAACTGCTGCCCGGCATCGACGAGATCATCGACTGGCCACTGCCCTGGATCGACGCCCCCGCCCCGCCCGTCGACCCGGCCGCCATGCACGACCTCGTCGCCCGACTCACCGCCACCGACGCCGACGAGGCCGTCATCTTCACCTCCTTCCACCAGTCCCCCCTACCCCTGGCCCTGCTGGCCCGCATGGCCGGCATCAACCGGATCAGCGCCATCAGCGACGACTACCCCGGCTCCCTGCTCGACGTACGACACCGCGTCCCCGCCGGCGTACCCGAACCCGAACGCGCCCTCTCCCTCGCCGCCGCGGCCGGCTTCGCGCTGCCCGCCGACGACGAGCCCGGACTGCGGCTCCGGCTGGACCGGCTGCCCCCGGCGCCCGCCGTGCTCGGCGCGCCGGGCTACGTCGTGCTGCACCCCGGCTCCTCGGTGGAGACCCGGGCCTGCCCGCCGGAGCTGGCCACCCGGATCGCCCGGGTGCTCGCCGCCGCCGGCTACCGGGTGGTGGTCACCGGTGGCCCCGACGAGCGGGAGCTGACCGCCCGGGTCGCCGCGGCCGGCGGGCTGAACCTGGGCGGGCGCACCGGGCTCGGCGAACTGGCCGCGGTGGTGGCCCGGGCGGGCGCGCTGGTGGTCGGCAACACCGGTCCGGCGCACCTGGCCGCCGCGTTGGGCGTACCGGTGGTCAGCCTCTTCGCCCCGACCGTCCCGTTCGGGCAGTGGGGACCGTACCGGGTGCCGACCGTGCGCCTCGGGGACGCCGGGGCGGCCTGTCGGGACACCCGGGCCACCCGCTGCCCGGTGCCCGGCCACCCCTGCCTGACCGACCTGGAACCGGGACGGGTGCTGGAGGCGCTGCGCCTGCTCGGCGTACCCGCCGACGCGCCGGAGCCGGTCGTCGGGGCGGTCCCGGTGCCGGGTGGGGTGGCGCGATGAACGTCCTGGTCTGGCACGTGCACGGCTCTTGGACGACGTCGTTCGTGCACGGCAAGCACCGCTACCTGGTGCCGGTCACCCCGGACCGGGGCCCGTACGGGCTGGGCCGGGCGCGGACCTACCCGTGGCCGGACACCGCCGTCGAGGTGACCCCGCAGGAACTGCGCCGCGCCGAGGTGGACGTGGTGCTGCTCCAGCGCCCCGAGGAGGTCGACCTGGCCGGCGAGTGGCTGGGCCGCCGGGTGGGCCGCGACGTACCGGCGATCTATGTCGAGCACAACACCCCGAAGGGAGACGTGCCGAACACCCGCCACCCGATGGCCGACCGGGACGACCTGCTGCTCACCCACGTCACCCACTTCAACGAGCTGTTCTGGGACAACGGCGCCACCCGCACCACCGTCGTCGAGCACGGGGTGGTGGCCCCGGCCGTCGAGTGGACCGGCGAGCTGGACCGGCTCGCCGTGGTCATCAACGAGCCGGTACGCCGCTGGCGGGTCACCGGCACCGACCTGCTGGCCCGGTTCGCCGACATCGCCCCGCTGGACGTCTACGGCATGAAGGTGGCCGGCCTCGCCGACCACCTGGGCCTGCCCCCGGAGCGGCTCACCAGCCACGACGACGTGCCGCAGCACGCCCTGCACGCCGAACTCGCCCGCCGGCGGGCGTACCTGCACCTGTGCCGCTGGACCTCCCTCGGGCTGAGCCTGATCGAGGCGATGACCATCGGCATGCCCGTGATCGCCCTGGCCACCACCGAGGCGGTGGAGGCGGTGCCACCGTCGGCCGGCGCCCTCTCCACCCGGGTCGACGCGCTGCTGGAGGCGGCCCGGGTCCTCGTCGACGACCCGTCGGCCGCCCGTCGGGCGGGCGCCGAGGCCCGGGCCGCCGCCCGGAACCGCTACGGCCTGGAGCGTTTCCTCGCCGACTGGGACCGGCTGCTGGAGGAGGAAGTATGCGCATCGCGATGATCTCGGAGCACGCCAGCCCGCTCGCCATCCTCGGCGGGGAGGACGCCGGTGGCCAGAACACGCATGTCGCGGAGCTCTCCGCCGCGCTCGCCGCCGCCGGCCACGAGGTGCGGGTCTACACCCGGCTCGACGCCGTGGACCTGCCCGTGACGGTCCGCACTCCCGACGGGTACGACGTGGTGCACGTGCCCGCCGGACCGGCCGAGCCGGTGGCCAAGGACGACCTGCTGCCGTACATGCCGGCGTTCGGGGAGTGGCTGGCCGAGCGGTGGCGCACCGGCGAATGGCAGCCCGACGTGGTGCACGCGCACTTCTGGATGAGCGGTCTCGCCGCCCTCGCGGCCGGGCGACGCACCGGGGTGCCGGTGGTGCAGACGTACCACGCGCTCGGCACGGTGAAACGGCGCCACCAGGGCGCGCAGGACACCAGCCCGCCCGGCCGGCTGGCCCACGAGCGGGAGCTGGGCCGCTCGGTCGACCGGGTGGTCGCCCAGTGCCAGGACGAGGTCGCCGAGCTGGTCCGGATGGGGGTGCCCCGGTCCCGGATGACCGTGGTCCCGTCCGGGGTGAACCTGTTCACCTTCGCCCCGCTCGGCCCGGTCGCCGAGCGGGACGCCGACCGGCCCCGCATCCTCACCGTCGGTCGGCTGGTGGAACGCAAGGGCTTCCAGGACGTCATCCGGGCCACCGCACTGGTGCCCGACGCGGAGTGCGTGATGGTGGGCGGCCCGCCGGCCGGACTGCTGGAGACCGACCCGTACGCGCTGCGGCTGCGGGCCCTCGCCGAGTCGTGCGGCGTCGCCGACCGGGTCAAGCTGATCGGCGCGGTGCCGCGCGAGGAGATGGGCCGCTGGTACCGGTCGGCGGACGTGCTGGTGGCCGCCCCCTGGTACGAGCCGTTCGGGCTCACCCCGCTGGAGGCGATGGCGTGCGGGGTGCCGGTGATCGGGACCGCGGTCGGCGGCCTGATCGACACCGTGGTGGCGGGACGCACCGGTGACCTGGTGCCGGCCCGGGACCCGGCGGCGCTCGGCGCGGCGATCCGGGGGCTGTTCGGCGACCGGATCCGGCGTTTCGCGTACGCCACGGCGGCGCTGGAGCGGGCTCGCACCCGCTACTCCTGGTCGAGCACGGCGGAGCGGCTGGCGGCGCTGTACGCCGAGGTGTCGACCGTCCGTCGGCCCACCCGGGTGGTCGCCTGATGGCGGCGCCCGGTCCCGCCGTCGGCGGCACGGTGCTGGAGGACCACCTCACCCACCTGGCCGCCGCGCTGCTGCCGTTCCGGCAGTCCGAGCGGTTGCTCGCCGGCTGGGGCGGGGAGCTGGCGCAACGGCTGGCCGGT
>NZ_JAPDPH010000021.1 GCF_026013475.1 Micromonospora yasonensis
TCGCGTTGTGCCTGGCGATGCTGGCCCGCGGTCACGGCTGGTCGTTGCGGTACGGGTACCGGCCGGAACGACGCCGGCCGGGCTGGGCGCTGGCCGGATGGCTCGTCGCCGCCTGGCAGGTCAGCCTGGGCTTCGGTATCGGGCTGCCCCTGGTGTACGTCCTGCTCGCGGCGGCGCTGGTGGCCGCCGGCGGCTACGGCTGGTCCTGGTGGCGGCGGGAGCGACCCCCGTTCGGCCGGCGGTTGCTGATCGCGGACCTGGCCGGCGGTCTGGTCTTCGGCGCGGCGACGCTGCTGCTGGGGCTGGTCTACCTGCGGGTCGTCGAGCTCAACCCGCAGGCCGAGCGGACCCTGGACTGGACGGTGATGTTCTCGCCGCCGTTGCTGGGCTTCGTCACCGCGCCGGCGGACTCGTGGCTGTGGGGCGAGCCGCACGCGGCGGCCCGGGAGCACCTGTCCTGGCCGCCGGAGATGGCGTTGCTGCCCGGGATGACCCTGATGGGGTTGGCCGGGGCGGGGCTGTTCGTCTCGGTCTTCCCGGCCCGGCACCGGGTCGCGCTGGGGCTCGGCGTCCTCGGCACCGTGCTGCTGGGCCTGGGCGCCACCCTCGGCGGCGACGGTGACCCCGGCTACCTGACGCTGTCCAAGCATCTGCCCGGGTGGGACGCGTTGCGCACGCCCGGCCGGATGATGCACTGGACCAGCCTGCTGCTGGCGGTGCTGGCGGCCGGGCTGGTGACCGCGGTCGCCGAGGCGCCGCGCCGAGCGCCGGCCCGGCGTTGGACGCGGATGCTCACGCCGTTGGTCCTGCTGGTGCCGCTGGCCCTGGTCACCCTGGAAGGGGTCAACCGGACGCCGCACCCGGTGGTGCCACGGCCGCCGGCCGCGCTGCGTACGGCCGACGAGCCGATCGTGGTGCTGCCCGCCGGCGGCGTGGGCGACCTGGTCTACATGTTGTGGACCGCCGACGGATTCCCCCGGGTGACGAACGGGTTGGCCGGTTTCGAGCCCGTCACCCAGGCGCGGGCCCGTACCGCGCTGGCGTCCTTCCCCGACCCGAGCAGCGTGGCGTACCTGCGGGGCATCGGGGTGCGCTCGGTGGTGGCCCTGCCCGGCCAGGCCGCCGGTACGCCGTGGGAGGGCATCGCGGCCCGGCCGATCGACGGGCTGGGCATCACCCGGGAGGAACTCGATGGCGTGCTGGTCTACCACCTCTGACCGGGTGGCCGCGGCACGTCGCGGCGCCGGCGGCGGGCCGACGGGCACCGACCGGAGGGGGTGACGACGTGCGGCTGTCGGTGGTGGTGCCCTGCTTCAACGAGGAAGCATCGGTGGAGCGGTTGCACAGGGCGGTGACCGAGGCGCTCGCCGACCTGCCCGACGTCGACGTCGAGGTGGTGTACGTCGACGACGGCAGCGACGACGGCACCCTCGGGGCGCTGCGCCGGCTCGCCACCGGCGACCCGTCCGTGCGGTACACCTCGCTGAGCCGGAACTTCGGCAAGGAGGCGGCGATGCTGGCCGGCCTGGAGCGCGCCACCGGGGACGCGGTCGTCATCATGGACGCCGACCTGCAGCACCCGCCCCGGTTGTTGCCCGACATGGTGGCGCTCTACCGGCAGGGATTCGACCAGGTGATCGCCCGCCGGGACCGGCGCGGTGACCGGTTCCTGCGGATGCTGGCCTCGCGGTCCTTCTACCGTCTGGTCAACTGGTGGATCGACGTACGGCTGCAGGACGGGGCGGGTGACTTCCGGCTGCTGTCCCGGCTCGCGGTGGACGCGGTGCTGGCGATGCCGGAGTACAACCGGTTCTCCAAGGGGCTGTTCTCCTGGATCGGGTTCCGGACCGTCGTGGTCGCGCACCGCAACGAGACCCGCCAGTCGGGACGGAGCAGGTGGACCTTCGGCAAGCTGTTCAACTACGCCTTCGACGGTCTCCTGTCGTTCAACAACCGGCCGCTGCGACTGGCCATCTACGGCGGCCTGTTCCTCACCCTGATCGCGGTGGGCTACATGGCCTGGGTGGTCGCCGACGCCGTCGAGAAGGGCATCGACGTCCCCGGCTACACCACCATCATCGTCAGCGTGATCGGTCTCGGCGGGATCCAGATGATGATCCTCGGCGTGATCGGGGAGTACATCGGCCGGATCTACTACGAGGCCAAACGCCGGCCGCACTACCTGGTCCAGGAGACGGAGCACCTGGTCACGGAGACGGTCAGGAGTTCTCGCACCGGAGCACCTGGACGGGAATGCGCAGGTGACGGATCGCCCGCCGGTGGTAGGTGAACGCGACGTGCAGGTCACCCACGGCGTCCACCGCCACCGACGGATAACTGAGCTCGCGGTTGATCCCGTCGCGGGAGTTGTTCGACAGGGCGTATCCGTCGCCGTCGGCCAGCAGCCGGCGCAGCGGCCAGGTCGATCCGCCGTCCGCCGAGACGGCGAGGACCAGGGGCGCCCGGGGAGCGCCCCAGAAGGCGGTCCGGTCACCGTCGTCGTCCCCGACCGCCCGCACCTGCGGGACGGCATCCGCCAGGATTCCGTGCCCGTCGATCTCGTCGTAGAGGGAGACCCGCCGGGCGACCGCGTCGCGACGGCTGCTGTCGTTGAACGCCAGGGCGATCCGGCCGTCGGGCAACGTGACCGCCTGGATCGAGGAGTTGTTGTTCGGCAGGCCGGTGGGGCGCGGCGGCTCCCAGGTGGTCCCGTCCGGCGAGGCGCTGCGGTACACATGGTCGGCCCAGCGGCTACGGAAGAAAGCGGTCAGGCCCCCGCCGGGCCGGGGCACGATGCTCATGTGCACCCGACCGGTCGACTCCGGCACCGGTACCTCCCGCCAGCTGCCGCCTTCGTCGTCGGAGAACCACACGCTGCTGGTGTCCTGCTCCCCGGACCACGCCCGACCGGGCACCCGCGGGCAGGCGAAGGTCGGCAGCAGCCACCGCCCCGACGGCAGGACGACGGGGGGCTGCCGCACGAAGATGCCGCCGTTGGGGGCGGACAGCAGCTCGCGTACCGGCCCCCAGGTGCGGCCTGAGTCGCCCGACACGCGGGCGCGGACCACGGCGGTGTCCTGCTCCCCCGCGTGCTGTGCGGTGTGCAGCAGCCACAGCTCGCCGTTGGGCGCGGCGAACAGCACCGGATTCTGCTCCGAGCGGGCGGCGTCGTCGCTGAGCCGCACCGGATCGCGCCACCGGTCGCCGCCGGCCGGCAGGCGGGAGAACCAGACGCTGATGTCGGCCACCCCCTCCTGCGTGCCGCCGAACCACACGCAGCCCAGGTCGCCGTCGGGGAGCACCGCCAGGTTCGCGGCGTGCGACTGCACGGTGCGGGTGGGCAGGTAGGCCTCGGCAGGGCCGTCGGGCCGCGCCCGCACCAGCCCGTCGGTGGCCGGGGCGGGCGTGCTCACCCGGCGCCGCCCGCGGCCCGCAGGTGGTCGGCCGCCGCGCGCTCCAGGTGTACGAGATCCGAGGAGACCGTGGCGAACGTGAAGCCCTCGGCCAGCCGGCGGGCGGCGTCCAGACCGGCGGGAGTATGGATGCCGGCGGCCACGCCCGCGTCGGCGGCGGCCCGGCTGATCCGCCGCAGCGCCGCCTCGAAGACCTCCGCCACGGCCGGGTCGCCCGGGTAGGTACCGCCGACCGCCAGGCAGAGGTCGGACGGGCCGACGTACACGCCGGTGAGGCCCGGCACGGCGCAGATCTTCTCGACGTTCTCCAACCCCTCCGGGGTCTCGATCATGGCGAGGCACGCGACCGACGCGTCAGCCTCCGCCGGCACCGGGCCGACCCGCAGCGCCGAGCGCATCGGCCCGTACGACCGGACGCCGTGTGGCGGGTACGCCGCCGCGGCCACCGCGCGCGCCGCGTCGTCGGCCGAGTTGACCAGCGGCACGATCACCCCGGCGGCACCGGCGTCGAGGGCCTGGCCGATGTGGAACGGGTCGTTCGTCCCGACCCGCACCATCCCCACCGAGGCGCCGCCGGCGTCGATCGCGGTCAGGCCGCGCAGGATCCCGCCGTACTCGACCAGTCCGTGCTGGGCGTCGATGCAGACGTAGTCGTAGCCCAGCCGGGCGATGCGCTCGGTGGACACCGGCGAGTCCATGATCACCCAGTAGCCCAGCGCGCGCTCGCGGCGGCGGAGCCGGTCGGTGAAGGCGCGGGCGGTGGGCCGGGCGGCGGGTGGGTGCTCGATGGTCACGATGGTCCTTCCTGGTCGGGTCACCGGTTGTAGGCGGGCATGGGGCCGGCGAGGACGCGGCCGACCTCGTCGCACGCGTCGAGCACGTCGCGCGGCAGCGGCCCACGGGCGGCGGCCTGGATGTTGTCGCGCAACTGCTGCGGCTTCGAACCGCCGAGCAGGACCGCGGTCACCACGTCCCGCGACAGCAGCCAGCGCAGCGACAGCTCGGGCAGCGGGATCCCGGCGCCGTCGGCGATGCCCGCCAGCGCGCCCACCGCGTCGAAGATCGGCCGGTTCCAGTACCGGTCGCGGTACATCGCCGACAGCGCGGAGCTGCCGAACCGGCCTTCGGCCGGTGCCGTGTCGAACGAGTGCCGGCCGGTCAGCAGGCCGCCGCCCAGCGGGTTGTAGACGACCGTGGCCAGCTGGTGGGTTTGCGCGTACTCGACGTACTCGTCCTCGATGCGGCGGGCCACCAGGTTGTACAGCTGCTGGGCCACGACCGGCCGAGGCGCACCGGCCGCCGCGCAGGCCACCGCGATGTCGCTGATCTGCCAGGCCGCGTAGTTGGACACCCCGATCGCCCTGACCAGGCCGTCGCGGACCAGGTCGGCGAGCGCCTCGGCGGTCTCCGCCAGCGACACCGACCGGTCCGGCTGGTGCAGGTAGAACAGGTCGACCCGGTCGGTGCCGAGCCGGCGCAGGCTGGCCTCGAGGGAGGCCCGGACGCCCTTGCGGGACAGCAGCGGGTGACCGCCGGCGTCCCCCGGGTAGATGCCGGCCTTGGTGGCCACGGTGACCTGGTCCCAGCGGCCCCGCAACAGCTCGCCGAGGATCTGCTCGCTGCGCCCGCCGGCGTACCCGTTGGCGGTGTCGAAGGAGGTCAGGCCATGCTCCAGCGCCACGTCCACCATCGCCCGGGCGGTGTCCAGGTCGGCGGTGTCGCCGAAGGTCATGGTGCCCAGCACGAGTTCGGGCAGCGGGCGGCGCAGCCCGGTCAGCGGGGTGTGCCTCATGACGCCACCGCGCTCTCCGCCGCCCGGGCCGCCGCGACCTGCCGGACCAGCTCGCGGGGCTTACGGCCGGTGATCAGCGCCGGCTCCAGGACGCTGCGGCGCAGCCGCCGGGTGTACTCGTCCCGGGGCCGTTGCAGGACCTCCTCCGTCGCGCCCTGCTCGACGACCCGGCCGGTACGCAGCACCAGCACCTCGTCGCTGACCGCCCGCACCACCCCCAGGTTGTGCGAGATGAACAGGAACGTCAGGCCCTGCTCCCGGCGCAGCGTGCCAAGGATGTCGAGGACCTGCGCCTGCACGGAGACGTCGAGGGCGCTGGTCGCCTCGTCGCAGACCAGCAGGTCGGGCTCGGACGCCAGGGCGCGGGCGATGCCGATGCGCTGCCGCTGGCCGCCGGAGAACTCGTGCGGCTTGCGGTGCAGCGCCGAGCGGGGCAGGCCGACCCGGTCGAGCAGCTCGGCCGCCCGGCGCTGCCGGACGCCACGGGACCGCTCGCCGCGTACGGCGATCGGCTCGGCCACGATGTCCTGCGCGTCCAGGTGCGGGTCGAGCGAACCGTACGGGTCCTGGAAGACCATCTGGATGCGGTGCCGCAGCGGGCGCAGCTGCCGTTCGGTGAGACCCGCCAGGTCGACGCCGTCGAAGGTGATCGACCCGGCAGCCGGCTTGACCAGCCGGACCAGGGCCCGGGCGATGGTCGACTTGCCGGAGCCGGACTCGCCCACCACGGCCAGTGAGCCGCCCCGAAGGATCCGGAAGGAGACATCGTCGACCGCCCGGTGCAGTCCGGGGCCGTGGCCGTACTCCACCACGAGTCCGCGGACGTCGAGCAGGGGCTGGGTCATGACGCTGCCTCCTTCATCAGCCGCGGCTGCGGCGCCGCCGGCAGTCCCGGGTCGTCCCACGGTCCCAGCTTCGGCAGTGCCTCCAGCAGCTTCCTGGTGTACGGGTGCTGGGGCCGGCCGATCACGTCCTCCACCGGGCCGCTCTCCACGAACCGGCCGGACTGCATGACGTGCACGCGGTCGCTCATCAGCCGGGCGACGCCGAGGTCGTGGGTGATGAGCAGCATCGCGGCGCCGGTGCGCTCCTGGATCTCGAGCAGCAGGTCCAGGATGCCGGCCTGCACCGTCACGTCCAGGGCCGAGGTGGGCTCGTCGGCGACGATGAGGTCGGCCTCGGCCGACAGCGCCATGGCGATCAGGACCCGCTGGAGCATCCCGCCGGAGAGCTGGTGCGGGTAGGACTTCAGCCGCCGTTCGGGCTGACTGAGGTGGACCGCCCGCAGCAGGTCGAGGGCCCGCACACGGGCCTGCGCGCGGGAGACGCCGCGGTGCGCCAGCCGGATCGCCTCGGTCATCTGCCGGCCGATGGTGGCGATCGGGTTGAGCGCCGTCATCGGGTCCTGCGGGATCAGGGCCACCGTCCGGCCGCGCAGGGCGCCGATGTGCCGGCGGGTGCCGAGCACGTCCCGCCCGGCGATCTCCGCCTGGCCGCCGAGCACGGCGAAGTCGTCCGGCAGCAGCCGGAGCAGGGCCATCGCGGTGGTCGACTTGCCGGAGCCGGACTCGCCGATGATCGTCACCGTCTCGCCCGGGTCGATGCTGAAGCTGACCCCGTCGACGGCGCGCAGGGCGCCGAGCCCGGTCATCAGGTCGACGGTCAGGTCCCGCACGGTGAGCACGGCCATCAGGAGGTCACCGCCTTCGCGCGCCGCGCCCGGTCACGCAGTCCGTCCCCGAGCAGGTTGACCCCGAGTACGAGCAGGGCGATCGCGACACCGGGAATGGTCACCAGCCACCACGCGCCGGTGACGAACAGTTCCCGGCCGTCGGAGATGATGCCGCCCCAGGTCGGGTAGGGGCGCTGCACCCCGGCGCCGAGGAAGCTCAGCGCGCTCTCCAGCAGCACCGCCTGGGCGAGCAGCAGGAGCACCACGACCAGGGTCTGGGACAGGATGTTCGGGATGATGTGCCGGGCGATGACGCGTAGCCGGCCGAGCCCGAGGACCCGGGCGGCGGCCACGTACGGTTTCTCCCGTTCGACCAGCACCAGCGCCCGGGTCAGCCGGGCCGGTTCCGGCCACTGCGCGACGGCGATCACCAGGGTGATGACGAGGATCGACGGGCCGAACAGGGCCACGACGAGCAGCAGCATCAGCAGCAGCGGCAGGGACATCTGCGCCTCGAGCAGGCGCGAGATGACGGTGTCCACCCAGCCGCCGAAGTAGCCGGCCGCGGCGCCGGCCACGATGCCGATCAGGCCGGAGAGCAGGATCGCCAGCAGCCCGATGAGCAGCGAGGTCTGCCCGCCGTGCAGGATGCGGGACAGCAGGTCCCGGCCGTTGGGGTCGGTGCCGAGCAGGTGGCCGGGGCTCAGCGGCGGCAGCGAGGTCTCCCGCAGCACGCCGTGCACCGGGTCGGGCAACGGCAGGACGCGGGCGAGGGCCACCGGGACGACGACGATCCCCGTGCAGACCGCGCCCACCCACATCTTGATCGTGGCGTACCGGGCCTTGCGCGCCGCCGCCGACCGGCGCAGCACCTTGCGTGGGACGGCGGTACGGGCGGGGGTGACGGCGAGATCGCTCATCGGCGGGCCTCCTGAAGCCGGACGCGGGGGTCCATGAGGGGGTAGAGCATGTCCACCATGAGTTGGACCAGCAGGGCGAGCACCACCGTCACCAGCACGGTGGCCTGGATCAGCGGGAAGTCCCGCCGTTCCAGGGCGTCCACGACCAGTTCGCCGACGCCGGGCCACTTGAAGACGACCTCGACGATCACCACGCCGTTGAGCATGGCCGCGAAGCGCGTGCCCAGTGCCGTGACCACCGGGATGGCCGAGTTGGCGAAGGCGTACCGCCAGGTCAGGCGGCGCTCGGAGATGCCGCGGGACCGGGCGATGGTGACGTACGGGGCGTTGAGGTTGGTCACCATCTCCCGCCGTACCAGCCGGGAGATGAGGGCCACCTGCAGGATCACGATGGTCAGGCAGGGCAGCACGATCGAACTCATCGAGGTGAAGCCGGACGGCGAGAACCACCGCAGGTTCACCGCGAAGACGATCAGCAGCACGAAGCCGATCCAGAAGTCAGGCATCGACTGCCCGGCGATGGTGGCGATGTTGGCGCCGAGTTCCCCCGCGGTGTTGCCCCGGCGGGCCATCCACACCCCGAGCGGGATGGCCAGCAGGGCGGTCACGACGATGGCCGCGACCGCGAGCGTGACGGTGTACGGCAGGCGATCCAGCACCACCTGCAACGCGGACTGGCGGAACTGGAACGACTCGCCGATGTCCCCGCGTACCAGGTGCTGCAGGTAGGTCAGGTACTGCCCGAGGACGGGCTGGTCGAGCCCGAACTCGTGCCGTACCGCCGCCAGTTGCTCGCTGGACGGGTTGGGTGGCGCGTAGTTCACCGCCGGATCGCCGGGCGCCATGCGCAGCAGGACGAAGACGACGGTGACGGTGAACCACGCGGTGAGCACCGTCTGGAGGAGGCGCTTGAGGAGGTAGCGGGGCATGGTTCTGCTCAGCCCGACACCCGGACCTTGGACAGGTCGTAGGAGTTGGCGGGAGAGAGGTCGAGGGTGGTGACCCGCTTGCGCTTGGCCAGGACGTTGTCCGGGGTCCACGCCCACATGGCCGGCCAGAGCGCCCAGATCTTCTCCTGGGCCTGCTTGAGCAGCGCGTCCCGCTTGGCCGCGTCGGGCTCCGAGCCGGCCTGGTCGATCAGGCCGCTGATCTCGGGGAAGACGAAGCCCTGGTACGTGTCGCGGGTCTTCTCCTTCGCCGCGGTGCCGCCGTACTGGCCCTGCAGGTTGGTGATGGCCAGGCCGGTCTGGTTGCCGTAGCCGTTGCCGAGGACGTCCCAGTCGCCGGCCTCGCCACGGCGCCACGCGTTGATCTCGCCGCCCTTGGGGATCTCCTTCAGCGTCACCTTCACGCCGACGTCGCCGAGCATGCTGACCAGCGCCTCCATCACCCGGGCGGCGCCGGCGAACTCGGACTCCTCCCAGATGAAGGTGAGGTTGAGGTTCGACCCGCCCGCGGCGGCCAGCATCTGCTTGGCCTTGGCCGGGTCGAACGTGTACTCGCCGGTGCGGACGAAGCCGGCGAGGGTCTTGGGCACCACCCCTTCGGCGGAGGTGACCACCCCGTTCATCAGGCTGGAGATCAGCGAGTCGTGGTCGACGGCGTAGCTGAGCGCCTCCCGGACCTTCGGGTTGGCCAGCGGGTGACCGGCCGGCTTGCGGAAGTTGTAGAAGAGGTGGATCAGGCGGGTGCCCGGCTCCTGGATGAGCTGGATGTCGCCGTTCTTCTTCAGCGCCGCCGCCGACTCGGGGGTGATGGTGTCGATGACGTCGGCCTGGCCGGAGGTGATCGCGATGACCCGCGCGCCCTCCTCCTCCTGGTAGGAGATGTTCACCTCCTCGAGGAGGGCCTTCTCGCCCCAGTAGTTCTCGTTGCGCACGAGGCGGTACGTGCCGGTGCCGGAGTCGGCGGAGGCGACCTTGAAGGGACCGGTGCCGATGCCGTCGCGCAACTCCTCCGGCTTGTTGGCCTTGGCCGGGGTGATGAGGATGTTCGACATCAGCGAGTCGAGCGTCACCAGCGGCTTGCTGGTGGTGAGCGTGAAGGTCCGGTCGTCGACCTTCGTGAGGACGGGCTGCTCGGAGAACTGGGCGGCGACAAAGCTCGCCTTGACCTGGAAGTAGTACTTCAGCGCGGTCTCGACGTCCTCGACCGTGACCGGCGACTTGTCGGAGTAGTGGATGTCGTTGCGGAGCTTGACGGTCCACGTGGTGGGTGCGGTGAGCTCGAACGACTCGGCCAGCACCAGCTCGGGCTTGAGGTCCTGACCGATCCGGGTCAGGGCCTGCCGGACGGCGCGCTGGACGGTGACCGCGGCGTCGTACTGGTTGAGCTTGTTGTCGAGGCTGACCAGGTTGCGGTTGAGCACGATGCTGAGCTTGCCGCCGGCTCCGGATCCGGCGGCGCCGCCGGCGCCCTGCGGCCCCGCGCAGGCGCTCAGCGCCGAGCCGACGACGGTACCCGCGCCCACGAGGCCGACGAACTGCAGGAGCGCCCGGCGGGAGATCCCCCGAGCGGGGCCGGCGCCGGTGGCGCCGCTCATCCCGACGATGTCGGACATGAATTCCTCCTTGTGGTGGTTGGCAAGGAATGTCCGTTGTGACGGACGCCACTGGTGGTGGGGTCACGATGGCACAGTTGCGCGTTCTGCGCAATGCCGCTAGCGTCTTTCGCGTCGTTGAATGCATCCGAGCCGGGGGTCCGCCCCCGGCCGAGCACCCTCGCGCGATTCCGCGACCACAGGTCGAAGATGCTGTTCACAGGGACATTCGAAGGAGGTGTCGGGGTGCCAGAGCTGACCGTAGTGGCGGACGACCTGAGCGGGGCGGCCGAAGCCGCCGCGACCTTCCTATTGCGCACAACGCGCATCTCGGTGCTCCTCGGCCCCGAACTTCCGCCAGTCGGCCGACCGGACGCGGCCATCCCGCCGCGGGTCGTGGCGATCGACACCGGCACTCGCGCCCTCCACCCGGCCGACGCCGCGGACCGGGTGAAATCGCTGCTGGCCGCGTACGCGGGCGGCGCGATCCTCAAGAAGGTCGATTCCCTGCTGCGCGGCAACCTCGCCGCCGAGGTGGCGGCTCTGCGGGGCGTCCTCGGCGCGGCCCCGGTCGTCGCCACCGCGCTGCCCACCGCCGGGCGGATCGTGGTCGACGGCGTGCTGCACGTCCACGGCGTTCCGCTGCACGAGACCGGTCTCTGGCACGCCGAGGAACGCCCCGCCCCGCGCAGCCTCGCCGAGGCGCTCGCGCCCCTGCCGACCCGGCCGGTGCCGTTGCGCGTGGTTCGGGGCGGCACCCAGGACCTCGCCCGGTCCCTCGCGGCGGCGGTCGCGGCCGGGCTCGTGCCGGTCTGCGACGCCGCGACCGACGCCGACCTCGACGCGGTCTGCGCCGCGGCGCGCCTGGCCACCGACCGTCCGCTGCTGGTCGGCTCCGCCGCGCTCGCCGCCGCGGCGGCGCGTGCCACGGCGCCCGATCCCGGCGAGCCTGCCACAGCCGCGCCGGCCGCCGCCGCCGTGCTGGTCGTCGCCGGGACGGCCGCCCCCACCATCCGGGATCAGCTCGCCGCGCTCGCTCCCCGGGCCGACGCGCTGCTCCGCCTCGACCCCGAGGCGCTGCTGAGCGACCCGGCCGCCGCGGCCGACCAGGTGGCCGCCCGCCTGGCCGGCGCGCGCTGCGCGGTGGTCAGCATCGACGGCAGCGCCGCGGTCCGCCCCGACCTCGCCACGCGCCTGGCGTCCGCCCTCGCCGAGGCCGTGGCCCCGTCGACCATGGACGGACGTGCGCTCGTGCTGACCGGTGGCGAGACCGCCCGCGCGGTCCTCGACCGGCTCGGCGTCGCACGCCTGCGACCCGTGGCCGAGCAGGACGGCGCGGTGCTCTCGCATACCGACACCGGGCGTGTCGTGGTGACCCGCCCCGGCAGCTTCGGCGGCCCCGCCTCCCTCACCGACCTCGTTCGCATCGTGCTGTCCGAGCCCGCGCCTTAACCAAAGGAGCCGAGATGACCAGTCCCTACCTCGCCGTCACCATGGGCGACGGTGCCGGAATCGGCCCCGAGATCATCGTGCGGGCGCTGCTCGACCCGCAGGTCTCGGCGACGGCCCGGTGCGTCGTCATCGGCGACGCGGCCCGCCTGCGGCAGGCCGCCGGCATCGTCGGGCTCGAGCCCGAGATCGTTCCCGTGGCCGGAGTCGCCGACGCCGACTTCACCCCCGGCCGGATCAACGTCATCGACCTCGGGCTGCTGCCGGCGGACCTGCCGTTCGGTCGGATGTCTCCAGTCGCCGGCGACGCGGCGTACCACTACGTGCGGGTGGCCAGCGAGCTGGCGATGGCGGGCGAGGTGCAGGCCATCTGCACGGCGCCCTTGAACAAGGAGGCGCTGCACGCGGGCGGGCACGTCTTCCCCGGCCACACCGAACTGCTCGCCCAGCTCACCGGGACCACCGAGGTGTCGATGATGCTGTCGACGCCGAAGGTCAAGGTCATCCACGTGACCACCCATATCGGTCTCATCGACGCGGTGGAGCGCATTGAGCCGGGGCTGGTGGAGCGGACCATCCGGCGCGGGCACCAGGCCATGGTGGACGCGGGCGTGCCGGCACCGCGTATCGGGGTGTGCGGCATCAACCCGCACGCCGGCGAGAACGGCCTCTTCGGCCGGGGCGAGGAGGAGTCGAAGATCGTCCCCGCGGTCACGGTGTGCCAGGCCGACGGGATCGACGTGCAGGGCCCGCTGCCGGCGGACACGCTCTTCTTCCTCGCCGGGCGCGGTGATCACGACCTGGTCGTGGCGATGTACCACGACCAGGGCCACGGCCCGGTGAAGGTGCTGGGCCTGGAGGCCGGCGTGAACATCACCGTCGGCCTGCCCGTCATCCGGACCTCGGTCGACCACGGCACCGCTTTCGACATCGCCGGCAAGGGGATCGCCGACCACCGATCGATGATCGAGGCGCTGCGGCTCGCCGTGGAGATGGCGCCGCAGCCGGTCGCGGGCTGACTTCTCCGCTAAGGTGCGCTTGACATGAGCAGGCAGAGATCGTCGCAGCGACGCGACCAGATCGTGCAGATGGCCGCCTCCAACGGACTGACCAGTGTGGAGGAACTCTCGGCCCGGCTGGGGGTGACCCCGTCCACGATCCGGCGCGACCTCGCGCTGCTCACCGCCCAGGGCAAACTCGCCCGCACCTACGGCGGCGCACTCAGCCTGGAGCCGCACCCGGAGGCCTCGCTGCGCCAGCGCCTCGGCGAGGCGTACGCCGCCAAGCGGGCGATCGCGGCCTGGGCGGCCGAGCAGATCGTGCCGGGCGAGAGTGTCCTGCTCGATGCCGGGTCGACGATGGCCGCCCTGGCCCAGATCCTCACCGGGTTCACCAACCTGTCCGTCTCCACCATCGGCCTGACCGCGCTCGAGGTGCTGGCCGAGGCGGAGGACATCGAGGTCGTCCTCCTCGGCGGCCGGCTGCGAACGCTGAGCCAGAGCTTCGTCGGGCCGGTCACCGAATCGGCGCTGGAGCGGATGTCGTTCGATCGCGCGTTCGTGGGCGCCGACGGGGTCCGCGCCGATCGGGGCATCAACGAAAAGGACCTCGAGCAGACGCGGCTCAAGGAACTCATGATGAGCCGCGCCGATCACGTCTACGTCCTGGCACACGGCGCCAAACTGGGCCAGGCGCCCTTCCACGCGTGGGCGGTCATGCCATCCCGGTGGACCCTCGTCACGGACGACTCGGCGCCCGCCGACGAGGTGGCCAAATTCCGCGAGCAGGGGATCCGGGTGGTCGTCGTCGATCCGCCCGCGTCCGAGGCCGGCTGAGCTCGTGCGACGGCCGCCGCGGCCGGCAGCGGCCCGCAGCGGGCGGGTGCTGCCTCACCCCGGCCGGAGCCGGATGAGGCAGCACCGTCACACACCTGTCGCTGGTACCGCGTCGGTCATGGGCCGGCAACCTCCTTGGCGGCGCGCTCGCCGGACTCGACCGCCCCGTTGAGGTAGCCGAAGTACTCGACCGAGGTGTGCTCACCCGCGAAGTGGACGTTGCCCTCACGGACGGGCTCGATGCCGAAGAAGCGGGTGTACTGGCCCGGCTTCTGGGCCGAGTACGCGCCCTTCGACCAGGGATTGAGCGGCCAGGCGTCCCGGTAGGCCTTGCCGTTGTAGGCGGCGGTGACGCCGGGGAAGATGGGTTCCATCTGGTTGAGGAACGACGTGACCTGGGCGGCCGGCGCCGCGCCGAACGCCGCGCCGGTCCAGGCCTTGGTCTGGCTGCCGCCCGGAAACTCGCAGAGCACTCCGGTGGTGGTCGGCTGGTTGACCGCGTCGTCCCAGGCGCACTGGAAGCCGGTGACGTTGGTGTAGGCGACGCCGCCGTAACCCTGCGCCACCCACGGCCGGCTCTTGAACTGGACGTGGATCTTGGCGTTGCTGCCCAGGTCGAACTCGTTGATGGAGCGCATCTTCACCGTGGAGAACCCGGCCCGGGACAGGTCGCAGTCACGCAGCATGGTGAAGGGCAGGGCGAGGATCACCTTGTCGGAGGTCACGTCGACGTACGCGGCGCCGGCCTGGAACGTGCACGTCACCGAGCCGTTGGCGTTGGCCTTGACCGCCACCAGCTTGCGGTCCAGCGTCACCGTGCCGGCCGGCAACTGGGCGACCATGGCGCTCAGCAACTGATCGTTGCCGCCGATGATCGTGTACTTCTCGTCGCCCCCGGTGATCGGGTTGAGCGAGTTCTGCGAGTTCCAGGCGAGCAGGTAGATGAGGTTGAGCGCGGACTGCTGGTCCGGGTCCATGCCGTACTCGGCGACGACGTTGCTCTGCATCAGCTTGGCGAAGCGACTGGAGAGACCGCCCGGGATGTTGGCGTCCAGCCACTGGTTCACGGTCTGGTTGTCCAGCGCCAGCCCCGCCGCGGTGTAGTTGTTGTAGGTCTGCGGCCACGGCGCCGCCTGCTGGGCCGCCTTGAACGCCTGGTACACCTGCCCCCAGTCGGCGTTCGCCGCGCTGTAGGGGTAGTCCGCGCCGTCGATCCAGTACTTGTCCCCGCCCGGTGGCTGGTTGCCGCCGCCCACCTCGCGCAACGAGAGCCCGAGGCTGTTGGCGAGATTGCGGATCGTGTTGTGCTCGGTGTTGATGAACGCGCCGCCGTGCTCGACGACCACGCCGTCGTCGAAGAAGCCGCGCAGGCTGTAACAGCGGCCCCCGATGCGGGAGCTGCCCTCGTACACCGCGGCCCGGATGCCCTTGACCTTGTAGAGCCAGTGGGCGGCGCGGATGCCGGCGAGCCCGGCCCCCACGATGGTGACCGACGGCGGCGCGGCGGCAGCGGCGGGACGGGACAGGCCGGTCGCCGAGGCGACCGCCGCGGCGCCGACGACGGCGGCACCACCGAGCAGCTTGCGGCGGGACAGGCCCGCGGCGGCCATCCCGATGACCTCGTCGACCGGGATGCCGGTCCGTTCGGATTCGGCGTGCGCGGCGAGCGTGGCACGCAGGCGGCTGGTGAGTGGTGTTCGACCTCTGGAACCCATGACTGACCTCCGGTCGCGAGCGCCTGAGCTGGCGTGCCCGCAATTTAAAGCCGGATTCAGTAAGACAGTCAAGAACTTCACTGGCCTGTAACATAGCGGCCAGTGGAAGCTGATCTCTGTTTCAGGAGCGGGCCCACCACCGGGCGGCCACGAGCTCGGCGACCAGCGTCTCGGTGAGCAGGCGTACGGCCCGGTCGTCGTCGCCGTGATAGCGGATCACCGCCGCCGCGCCGGCCACGTCCGCACCGACGGCCAGCACGGTGGACCTCCGCTGTCGCAGCCAGTCCAGCGCCGGCGCGTCGTACTTGGACCCGGGGAAGAGCAGCGCCCGGTAGTCGAGGGTCTTGGTGAGATAGACGTCGACGTGCGACCAGTCACCGGTCTCGCAGCCGTCGGCGGGACGGCGGGGCCCCTCACGGACCATCAACGCCGACTGCAGCGCGGAGGAGAGCCGTTCGGCCGGCGCGAGGGTGTAGAACCCGTGCGGGCCGTCCAGGAGTTCGGCGGCTCTCGGCAGCCATCCGTCGCGCCGGTTGAGCAGGTCCTCGGTGGCGTCGGCGGCGCGCGCGGCGAGGCCGGCGACGTCCCGACGTTCGGTCAGTCGGGCGACCAGGGCCAGCAGCAGCACCAGGGTGTGCTGGAAGGTCCGACACGCCACGCCGCCGGTCTCGGCCCCGGCGTGCATCGGGACGACGAGGTCGGCGACCTTCGCCAGCGGGGAGTCCGGTGCGTTGGTGAGCGCGACGAGCCGGCCCGAACCCTGGTAGCGGCGGGTGGCGTCGAGGGTCTCCTGGCTGGTCCCGGTGGCCGAGATGGCGACCACCAGTGTCCGTGGCCCCGGCGGATAGGCGGTGTCGGTCGAGGCGTACTCGGCGACGGCGTCGATGCCGGCGGCGCGCAGCCGCCGCGCGGCCATCTCGGCCGCGTAGCGCGAGCTGCCCATCCCCAGCAGGAGCACCCGCTCGACCGGATCGGGCAGCCCGTGCCAGACGTCGCCGGCGGCGAGGATCGCGGCCAGGCGGCGGAGCGACTCCGGCTTGGCTTCCAGGTCGGCCAGGAACAGGTGCGGGTCCACGGATCTCCTCGGTCTAGTCGTACCAAGAGCGCAGTACGCCCATCGGGGCGTACCGCCAGCGGGGCAGGAACCGGGCGGCGTAGCACAACTCGCGGCACTCCTGCTCGACCTCGAACGGCCGCAGCAGCCGCTCGTCGAACAGGTGCGCCATGCCGCGTTCGTCCAGGGTGCGGAGGTAGGCGGCGAGAAGATCGTCGACCACACGTCGGCACCAGTCGGCCACAGCCGAACGGTGTCGGCCCTCCGTCCGCCGGTCGGCGATCTGCCCGACGTGCAGCAGGCTGGTCCGCAGCTGCGCCACGTCCCGCGCGGCCGGCTCGGTGGGAGCGCCGCCGGGCGCCGCGACGGTCGGGTTCCCGTCGAAGTCCGTCACCGCGAGCCCGTCGCGCCACCGCAGGATCTGTCCCACGTGCAGGTCACCGTGGGGCGGGATCACGTACGCCCGGTCCACCTCGCGGGACCGCCGGATGTCGGCGGCGAGTCGGGGCACCCGGGCGGTGAACCAGCGGGCCTCCTCGTCGCCGGCGGCGCCGACGAACCGGTGCGCCTGGTCGAGGACGGCCAGGCCGTCGGTCACCCAGTCCCGGCGGCGCACCTCGACCGGCGCCGGGATGATGCCGGACGGCGTGGCCAGGGCGCAGTGCAGCTCCCCGGCCAGCACCCCGAGGTCGCCGGCCAGGTCGGCCGGTGGCCCGCCGTCGAGCTGGTCGAGCAGGGCGTCCACGCACCAGTCCCACCCGTCGGCGGCATCCGGCAGGAAGCGGGTCACGAGTGCCGCCAGCCCGGCGTCCGGCCCGTCGCGGTAGACGGCCGCGTACGGTGTCGGCGTACGGGTGAAGCCCCCGGCGACGAGATGCGCCAGCAGGTCGGGGGCCCGGTCGAGGAACACCGCGCCGGCCGCCGGTCGCATCCACTTCACCACCACGCGCTCCCCCACCACGACCGAGGTGTTCGTCTGGTCGACCGTGATCGGCCGCTCCCCGAGGGGGCCCCGGGCGAGCGGAACGAAGTGGCGCACCCGCAGGCCGGTCATGGCGCGGCTGGTGGCAAGGGCCTCGACGAGCGCGGCGGAGGCACCCGTCGGCACTCGGTCATCTGTTGAATCCAAGTTCAGTTTCCGACGTAAAAACTCAGCTACAAAAGGCAGCATGAGTCTTGCGCACGTTGACGTGCGTTGCAACACTCCGGTTCACTGTCTCGACTCTCGACAGGAGTGCCGCGTGTTGCCGTTCAGACCTGCCCGGCGTACCGCCGTCCCGGCGGCCCTCGCTGCCGGCCTCGTGCTCGCCCTGACGGCGTGCGGCGGCGCGGACGACGCCGGCGCCGCGGGTGCGGACACCCTCGATCCCAACGCCGACCTGAGCAAGCAGAAGATCACGGTCTCCAACTGGGACGGCTACATGCCGGAGGATCTTCCCGCCAAGTTCAAGGCGGCGAAGGGCCCGGCGGTCACCGTCACCAAGCACGCCACCAACGAAGAGATCATGGCGAAGCTGACCGCCGGCGCGGACAGCGGTATCGACGTCGCGTTCGTCTCCGGGCAGTTCGCCCAGGCGCTCGCCGAGCAGGGCCTGGTCGAGCCGATCCACGCCGACCTCGTGCCCAACCTCAAGAACCTCTACCCGGAGGCCGGGCAACTGGCCTACGACAAGGGCAACAAGTTCTCCGTGCCGTACACGTGGGGCACGACCGGCCTGTGCTACCGCACGGACCTGACCGGCTACACCCCCGACAGTTGGCAGGATCTGCTCTCGCCGAAGCCGCAGCTGGCCAAGAAGGTGACCATGATGGCCACCGAGCGTTGGCTCATGCTCCCGGCGCAGAAGGCGCTCGGGTTCTCGGCGAACACCACCGACGCCGACCAGTTGGCGGAGGTGAAGCAGAAGCTGCTCGAGGCGAAGAAGACGCTGCTGGCCTACGACGACACCACGTTCGGCGACCGGCTCAAGTCCGGCGAGGCCGCGCTGGTCGAGGCATGGGACGGCTGGTGCCCCACCGACGACCCGAAGATCAAGTTCGTGGTGCCCAAGGAGGGCAGCGACCTCTGGGTGGACACCATGGTCATCTTGAAGACGTCGAAGAACAAGGAGGCGGCACACGCCTTCATCAACTACATCCTCGACCCGGACAACCACTCCTGGGCCGCCGAGAACATCCTCTACAAGGTGCCGAACGCCGCCGCCATGGCCAAGGTCGACGCCAAGCTGCTGGGGACGCACCCGCAGCTGAAGACGGCCCCGGCCGAGCTGCTCAAGGGCGAGGTCCCGGTCGACCTGGGTGAGGCCGCCACGGCGTACACCCGGATCGCGACCGAGGTGTCGGCCGGCTAGATGAGCTCCACTCTCGCCCCTCGGCGCGCCGCCCGTACGGACCCCGGTCCGCACGGGCGGCGCGCCCCCCGCCGCGAGCGGCTCGTCGGACGACTGGCCACCCTCGGGCCCGGGATCGGCTACCTGACCGTGTTCATGCTCGTACCGCTCGCCCTCGTGCTCAGCTACACGCTGTTCCACCGGGGTCGCTTCGGCGGGGTCGTCCACGAAGCCTCGACGGAGAACTTCACCCGGGTCGCCGACGGGCTCTATCTCGGCGTCATCTGGACCTCGGTGAAGCTGGCCGGGCTCACCACGCTGCTGGCGTTGCTGCTCGGTTATCCGACCGCGTACCTCATCGCCCGACTCCCCCGCAGTTGGCGCACGGTCGCGCTCGTGCTCGTGGTCCTGCCGTTCTGGACCAACTTCCTCATCCGGACCTACGCGTGGATCATCCTGCTCAACAGCGAGGGCGTGCTCAACCGGGCGCTGACCGGGGTCGGGGTGATCGACCGGCCGTTGGAGCTGCTCTACACCCCTGGCGCGGTCGTCGGCGGTCTGCTCTACGCCTATCTTCCGCTGATGGTCCTGCCGCTGTACTCGGCGATCGAACGCCTCGACCCACAACTTCGCGAGGCGTCGGCGAACCTGGGCGCCCGGCCGGCCCGGACCTTCTGGTCGGTGACCCTGCCACTCACCCTGCCCGGAGTGCTGACCGGCTGCGTCTTCGTGTTCGTGCCCAGCCTCGGCAACTTCGTCATCCCCGAACTGCTCGGCGGCGGCCGGACGGTGATGGTCGGCAACCTCATCCGCGACCAGTTCCTGAAGGCACGGGACTGGCCGTTCGGATCCACCCTCGCGCTCACCGTGATCGCCCTGCTGGTGCTGCTGCTCATGGTGCAGGCGTGGGCGGCCCGACGACTGGCCGGTGGGAACCGTGCGTAGATTCAACTGGCTCTACATCCCGGCGGGCCTGACGTACCTCTTCCTCTACCTGCCGATCGTGGTCCTGGTGATCATGTCGTTCAACGCCGCCGACACGCCGTACCGGTGGGACGGGTTCGACACCGCCTGGTACGGGCGCCTGTTCGCCGACCGGGCGGTGCGCGAAGGGCTGATCAACACGCTGGTCGTCGCGACCGGCGCCACCGCGCTGTCCGCGGTGCTCGGCACCCTGCTCGCCGTCGGCCTCGCCCGGCACACCCGGTCGAAGCTGCTCGACGCGATCGCGGTGGCGCCGGCCGTGCTGCCCGACATCGTGCTCGCCATCGGGCTGCTCGCCTTCTACACCGCCGTTCAGTTCACGTTGGGCCTGCACTCGATCCTGCTGGCGCACGCGGTCTTCGGCACGGCCTTCGTCGCAGCCGTGGTACGCACCCGGCTCGCCCACGTCGACGGGTCCCTGGAGGAGGCCTCCCGCGACCTGGGCGCCACGGCGCCGCAGACCTTCGTCCGGATCACCCTCCCGTCGCTGGCCCCGGGCATCGTCGCCGGCGCGCTGCTGGCCTTCTCCCTGTCCATCGACGAGTTCGTCATCGCCTTCTTCACCGCCGGCCCGCAGGACCCGACGCTGCCCATCGTGATCTATTCGATGGTGCGTTTCGGCGTCACCCCCGAGATCAACGCCCTAGCCACGCTGCTGCTGGCGGTCAGCTTCACGTTCGTGATCGCGGCCCAGCGCCTGTCCCGTCTCACGGAGTCCTTTTGAGCGACCACCACGCCGGCGAACCCCTGGTCAGCATCCGGTCCATCAGCCGACGCTTCGGCGACGTCCGCGCGCTGGAGCAGGTCAGTCTCGAGATCCGCCAGGGCGAGTTCTTCGCCCTGCTGGGCCCGAGCGGCTGCGGCAAGACCACCCTGCTGCGGATCCTCGCCGGCTTCGAGCACCCGGACAGCGGGTCGGTGACCCTCGACGGCGCCGATCTGCTCGCCGTCGCGCCGCACCGGCGACCGGTCAACCTGATGTTCCAGTCCTACGCGCTGTTCCCGCACATGAGCGTGGCCAGGAACATCGCGTACGGGCTGGAACGCGAGCGGCTGCCGAGGAGCGAGATCCGCGAGCGGGTGGACGAGGTCCTCACCACCGTCGGCCTCACCGGCCTGGCCCGCCGCCGACCGCACCAGCTCTCCGGCGGCCAGCGGCAGCGCGTCGCGCTGGCCCGGGCCATCGTGAAGCGGCCCCGGCTGCTGCTGCTCGACGAGCCGCTGTCCGCGCTGGACAAGAAGGTGCGCGCCGAGATGCAGCTGGAACTCAAGCGGTTGCAGCACGAGGTGGGCATCACCTTCGTGGTCGTCACGCACGACCAGGAGGAGGCGATGTCGCTGGCCGACCGGATCGCGGTGATGAGCGAGGGCCGGGTGCGTCAGGTCGACGCTCCGGTGCCCCTGTACGAGCGGCCGGCCGACCTGTTCGTGGCGGACTTCATCGGGGCCAACAACCTGATCAGCGGGGTGGTCACGGCCGACGGCCTGCGGGTGCCCGACGTCGGCCTGCTGCCGTGCCCCGCCGTCCCGGACACCGTAGGCGTCGCGGCGACCCTGGCGGTGCGCCCCGAGCGGGTCCGGCTGGGCGCCGACGGCGGGCTGGCCGGGGTCGTCCGCGACGTGACCTTCTTCGGCGGGACCACGCGGGTGGCGGTGGACGTGGCCGGGCTCGACCGGCCGCTGCTGGTCACGGTCGCCGGCGCGGCCGCCGTCGGGCTCGGTGACAAGACCCGGGTGGACTGGTCGGACACCGACGCGGTGCTGCTCGACCAGACGTGACGCGCCGCCGGGCCGGACGACCCGGGGCGCCCGGCCCGGTGGCGGGTCAGGCCGTGGGCTTGCGGGCGCGCGGCGACCTCGCCGGTTCCTCGGGCGCCTCCAACGGGTTGCCGGTGACCAGCCGGGCGTACGACAGGATCAGCTCGACCGCCTCGGCGGCGTGCAGGGTCGGGTGCCGGGCGACGATCCGGTAGCCGTACGCGTCCTCGAGCGCCACCAGGTTGCGGGCGATGGTCTGCGAGTCCGCCGCGAGCGTGAACACGCCCTGGGCCGCGCCGACTTCGAGGATCATCTGGTACATGGAGACCTGCCGGTCGTAGAGCGTGGTCAGCAGGGCGGCGTAGACCCGGTTGCGACCGGCCGCCCCGCCGAGTTCGCAGAGCAGGCGCACGTCGGCGTCCTCGGCGTCGGTGGGCAGTCCGGAGCGGATGGTCAGCACCAGCTTCCGGACCGGGTCGGAGATGTCGGCGATCTTCTTCACCCGCAGCTCGTAGAAGCGCTCCATGCCGGCGTGGTGCGCTTCGAGCAGCAGGTCCCGCAGGTCCGGATAGTGGTAGAGCACCGCGCCGGAGGTGAGGCCCGCCTGTTCGGCCACCTGGTTGAGCAGCACCGTGTCGGTCCCGTGCTGGACCATGGCCCGGCGCGCGGCCTCGATCAGGTCCTGGCGGCGCTCGGCGCGGGACTTGCGGGATTTCATACGGGCACCGATCCGAAGTACGACGTCAACACTCTCCCCAACACCATAGTCCCTGCGTATTGACTGCCGAGCGGGGACCTTGTTGAATTTCGATTCAACAGCCACCCCCCTGGAGATGCGATGTCTCAGCTGACGGTCCTGTTCATGCCCGAGAGCGCGTACGGCCCCACGAACAACTGCATCGGCATCGGCGACGTGCTACGCCGACGCGGGCACCGGGTGGTGTTCGCGGCCGAAGCGTCGTGGCGGGGCAAGCTGACCGCGCTCGGCTTCGAGGAGGACCTCATCGACCTCGCCCCACCGGCGGAGGACGCCGAGGAGCAGGACGCCGGCCAGTTCTGGAAGGACTTCATCCGCGACACCGCGCCCGAGTTCCGCAAGCCGACGATCGAGCAGCTCGACACCTGGGTCAAGCCAGTGTGGATCGAGCTCATCAACGGCGCCAAGTACTGCCAGCCCCGGCTGCTGGAGATCATCGACCGGGTACGGCCGGACGTCATCGTCGAGGACAACGTGGTCGCCTTCCCCGCGCTCAACACCGCCGGGGTCCCCTTCGTACGGATCGTCTCCTGCAACCCGCTGGAAATGAAGGGGCCGGACGTCGCCCCGGTCTTCTCCGGATACCCGGCCGCCGACCGCTCCGGGTGGGCGGCGTTCCGGGCCGAGTACGACCGCGTTCATCGCCCGGTGTGGGAGGAGTTCGACGCCTGGGTACGGGAGCAGGGCGCACCGGGCCTGCCCGACCTCGAGTTCATCCACGAAGGCGACCTCAACCTCTACGTCTACCCGCACATCGCCGACTACACCGACGGCCGGCCGCTCGGGCCGACCTGGCAGCGGCTCGAGTCGTCGGTGCGCGAGACCGACGGCGAGTTCACCATGCCGCCGGAGCTCGCCGACCGGGACGGAGCCTTGATCTACTTCAGCCTCGGCTCGCTCGGCTCCGCCGACGTCGACCTGATGCGCCGGGTGATCGACTCGCTGGCCAAGACGCCGCACCGCTACGTCGTCTCCAAGGGGCCGCTGCACGCCGAGATCGAGCTCGCGGACAACATGTGGGGCGCGGAGTTCCTGCCCCAGACGAAGATCATCCCCCAGGCCGACCTGGTCATCACCCACGGCGGCAACAACACCACGACCGAGGCGTTCCACTTCGGAAAGCCGATGATCGTGCTGCCGCTGTTCTGGGACCAGTACGACAACGCGCAGCGGGTCGACGAGCTCGGCTTCGGGGTGCGCCTCGACCCGTACCGGTTCACCGACGAGCAGCTGCACGGGGCGATCGAGCGCCTGCTCGGCGACGAGGACCTGCGCAAGCGGCTCGCCGCGCACGCCACCGCCATCCAGGCCGCTGACGGCCTGCGGCAGGCCGCCGACGCGATCGAGAAGGTGGCCGCCACGGCCGGGGCCCGTCGTTGACGAACTGGTACGTACCGGCCCGCAACGGCTCGGCCACGACGGCACGGGCGCGGGCCCAGCAGGCGATCGCCGACGCGGCACCGTTGGTCTTCTGGACCGACCGTCCGGACCGGCCGCAGCCGCGGCCACGGCTGACCGGCGCACACACCGCCGACCTCGTGGTGATCGGCGGCGGGTTCACCGGACTGTGGGCGGCCATCCTGGCCAAGCAGGACGACCCGGCCGCCAACGTCGTGCTCGTGGAGGCCGAGCGGATCGCCTTCGGCGCCTCCGGACGCAACGGCGGGTTCGTCGCCGACTCGCTCACCCACGGCCTGTCCCACGGCACGTCGCGGTGGCCCGAGGAGATGGCCACGCTCGTCCGCCTCGGCCGGGAGAACCTCGCCGCCATCGCCGAGGCCGTCGAGCGGTTCGGCATCGACGCGGGCCTGCGGCTGTGCGGCAAGACGACGGTGGCGGTCGCCCCGCACCAGGTGGCCGAGCTCGCCGGCCTGGCCGAACTGCACCGGGCGTACGGCGACGACGCCGCCCTGCTCGACGCCGAGGAGGTACGCGCCGACGTGGCGTCACCCACCTACCTCGCGGGCGTGCGACTGCGCGGCGTCGGCGGCCTGGTCGACCCCGCCCGGCTGGCCTGGGGGCTGGCCGCGGTCGCCGAGTCGCTCGGGGTGACCATCCACGAGGACACCAGGGTCACCGGCTTCGACCGATCCCGCACCGGGGTCGTGGTGCGCACGGCCGACGGACGGATCAGCGGTCGCCAGGTGGTCATCGGGACCAACGCCTATCCCCCGCCGCTGCGGCGACTGCGGCACTGGATCCTGCCGGTCCACGACTACGTCCTCGTCACCGAACCGCTCGACGACGCGCAGCGGACGCGGCTGCGGTGGCCCGAGGCGCAGGGCGTCACCGACGCCGGCAACCAGTTCCACTACTACCGCCTCACGGACGACAACCGGATCCTCTTCGGTGGCTACGACGCCATCTACCGGTTCGGCAACCGGGTGGACTCGACCCTCGACCAGCGCGACGCCACCCACCTGCTGCTCGCCCAGCACTTCGCGGAGACCTTTCCCCACCTCGACGGGGTCCGGTTCACCCACCGCTGGGGCGGGGTGATCGACTCCACCACCCGGTTCACCCCGATGTTCGGCACCACGCGCGACCGGCGGATCGCGTACGCCGTCGGCTACACCGGACTCGGCGTGGCCGCGTCCCGCTTCGGCGCGCAGGTGGCACTGGACCTGCTGGCCGGCCGGGACACCGAACGGACCCGGCTGCAGATGGTACGGCGGCGGCCGGTGCCGTTCCCACCGGAGCCGCTGCGCTACCCGGTGGTGGAGATGACCCGCCGCGCACTCGCCGCGGCGGACGCGCACGACGGGCGGCGGGGGCCGTGGCTACGGCTCCTGGACCGGTTCGGTGTCGGTTTCAACAGCTGAGGAGCGACCGTGGCCATCCTGACCAACCCCGCGACCGGTGCCCTCATCGGCGAGGTCGCGGACACCGACACCGCAGACGTCGCCGCGCGGGTGGCCACGGCGCGGACCGCCTTCGAGCAGTGGCGTGACGCCACCCCGGCGGAGCGTTCACGGGTCCTGCTGCGACTGGCTGATCTCGTCGAGCGTGATGCCGAGGAACTGACCCGCCTGGAGGTCGAGGAGACCGGGAAGCCGGCATCGGTGATGCGCGACGGCGAGCTGCCGTTCGGTGTGGACAACCTGCGGTTCTTCGCGGGCGCGGCGCGGTCGCTGGACGGGACGGGCGCGGGCACGCTGTCCGCCGGCTACACGTCGCTGCTGGTGCGCCGGCCCGTCGGGGTCGTCGGCTCGATCGCGCCCTGGAACTTCCCGCTCATC
Source organism: Micromonospora yasonensis (assembly GCF_026013475.1). GTDB lineage: Bacteria > Actinomycetota > Actinomycetes > Mycobacteriales > Micromonosporaceae > Micromonospora > Micromonospora yasonensis. The sequence goes on from NZ_JAPDPH010000021.1 coordinate 25,458, forward strand.
ATGGCGATCTGGAAGATCGGTCCGGCCGTGGCGGCCGGCAACGCGGTGGTCATCAAGCCCGCGCCGCAGACGCCCCGCACCACGCTCGCGCTGGCCCGACTGGCCCAGGAGGCGGGCGCGCCCGCGGGTCTGGTGCAGGTCGTCACCGGCGGCGCCGACGTGGGGACGGCCCTGGTCGCCGATCCCGGCGTGGACATGGTCAGCGTCACCGGGTCGACCCGGACCGGCCAGGAGGTGATGCGTGGCGCGGTGGCCGGGCTCAAGCGCGTGCACCTCGAACTCGGTGGCAAGGCCCCCGCGATCGTCTTCGACGACGCCGACCTGTCCGAGATGGCGGCGGGGGTGGCCATGGGCGCGACGTACAACACCGGCCAGGACTGCACCGCCGCCACCCGGGTCTACGTCCAGCGTTCCGTCTACCAGGACGCGGTCGGCGCGCTGGAGGCCGCGCTGGCGAAGGTACGCACCGGCGACCCGTGGTCGACCGAGACCGACATCGGCCCGCTCATCTCGGCAGGCCACCGGGGCCGGGTGGCGGACTTCGTGGCCCGCGCGGCAGCCGGCGGCGCCACCGTCGCCGTCGGCGGTTCGCCCGCGGACGGGCCCGGCTTCTTCTTCCCGCCCACCCTCGTCGTCGGTGCCGAGCAGCGCAGCGAGATCGTGCAGGGCGAGGTGTTCGGACCGGTGGTCGTGGTGCTCGCCGTCGACGACGAGGACGAGGCGGTGCGGCTGGCCAACGACAGCCGGTACGGGCTCGCCTCGTCGGTCTGGACCCGCGACGTGTCGCGGGCCCTGCGCGTCAGCCACCGGCTCGACGTCGGCGTCACCTGGATCAACGACCACCTGCCGATCGCGTCCGAGGCACCGCACGGTGGCGTCAAGGGCTCCGGCTTCGGCAAGGACATGAGCCAGGAGTCGGTCGCGGAGTACTCGGTCACCCGGCACCTGATGATCAAGCATGCCGCGGCCGACGGCCGTGACTCCTTCCGCCCGGCCTGAGGTCAGATCGGATCATCAGCACAATCGTGGCCGGCCGGATCGCCTACTGCGCGGGTACGGACGCCGGCGGGCTGAGCGGGCCCTCGTTCCCGCTGCGATCCAGCCCGGAGACGCAGTAGGACTGCGACTGTCCGTCCGGAGCGGTACGGTCGACCCACCCGGTGCCCCGGGCGGTGCCGACGAGCCGGGCGACGGTGCCGTCGACCCGGTAGACGGCGTAGCTCGTGGCCTCGTTTCCCCGCCAGGTCAGCGCGATGCCGCCGGTGTCGTCCCGGCCTACGTGGGTGAGCGCGGGGGCGGCCGGCGGCGCCGCCGTCAGCTGGGCCATCGGGGGCAGCAGTGCCGGGGCGGCGTAGTGCGCCTCGCTGTAGCGGCTGACCGCGCCGAGCTTGTCGGCGCGCACCTGCCGGGCGCTGAAGTGCACGCTCCCGCTCACCCCGTACCGTCGGTTGAGGGCGAGCTGGCGGTCCAGCTCGGCCGGGTCGCGCCAGGCGCCGCGCTCCCCCACCCGGTAGTCGGCCTGGCCGATGTAGAGCTGCACCCGGGTGCCCTTCACCGTGGCCACCCACCACGGCAGCAGCTTCGCGTAGTCGGCCTTGCCGAACCCGATGTGCCAGTAGAGCTGCGGCACGACGTAGTCCAGCCACTGCTCGCGTACCCAGAGACGGGTGTCGGCGTAGATGTCGTCGTAGCTCTGCAATCCGGCCGTCGCCGAGCCGGCCGGATCGGTGCGCTTGTTGCGCCAGATGCCGAACGGGCTGATCCCGAACTTCACCCATGGCTTGATCGCCTTGATCCGCTCGCTCATCTCCCGGACCAGCGTGTTCACGTTGTCCCGCCGCCAGGCGTGCTTGTCCGCGAACCCCCGGCCGTAGCGGGCGAACGCCGCGCCGTCCGGGAAGTCCTGCCCGGCCTCCGGGTACGGGTAGAAGAAGTCGTCGAAGTGCACGCCGTCGACGTCGTACCGCTGGACCGCCTCCAGCATCGAGTCCTCGACGAACCGGCGCGCCTCCGGGATGCCCGGGTTGAAGTAGAGGCGGCTGCCGGGCCGGTCGGCGCTGGGATAGGTCACCACCCAGTCGGGATGGTGCCGCAGCGGGTGCGTCGGCGCGAGCTGCTCCAGCCGGGGACCCGGACCCCCCACCGTGGCCGGCTGCCCACCCCGGTACGGGTTGAACCAGGCATGGAACTCCAGGCTGCGGGCGTGGGCCTCGGCGACCATGAACTCCATCGGGTCCCAGCCCGGGTCGCGGCCGTCGCGGCGGCCGGTCAGCCACTGCGACCACGGCGCGTACCGGGACGGCCAGAGCGCGTCGCCGCTCGGTCGCACGTGGACGAAGACGGCGTTGTGGTGGCGCCGCACCGCCAGGTCCAGCCAGCTGCGGAACTCCGCCCGCACGGTCTCGGCCGGCAGCCCGGGCCGGCTCGGCCAGTCGATGTTGTTGACCGTCGTGATCCACATGCCGCGCACCTCGTGCGCCGCCCGGGCCGGTCGGCCGGCGCAGCCGGGGACACCGCCCGCCGGGCCGGCGTCGGCCGCGTCGAAAGCGGCCCGGTCGTGCAGCGACCAGGCACCGACCCCGGCCGCCATGGCGAGCGAGGCGAGCACCGCCACGAGCGTCCGGGTACGACGACGGCGGGCGGCGGGAGCAGGCGGCGCGGCGGCGGGCATTGGGCCAGTCTGCACACTGCTTGCCCGCCGGTGTACCGGTTGGGCCGTTAATTAACGGCCCGCTAAGCCCGTCGAGCCGCCCACGCGCCCACGGTGGTCAGCGCCACCAGGGCCGGCCCGCCGCCACGACCGCCCGGTCGACGGGTCCGGCCAGGTCGTCGCCCACCTGGTCGATACCGCGGAGCCACTCGGCCGCGACCGCCAGTGCCATCGCGGACCCGGCGACCGCCTCGTCGCCGCGCCACCGCCGCAGACAGGTCCACACCGGCGCCCCCAGATCCGGCACCGTGGGCCGGAAGGACGGCGTCCGGCCGTCGGTCAACCGGTCGGCCGACCGCGCCAGGCCACCGAGCAGCGCCTGCTGGGCCGATCGAACCGGCTCGACCAGGTCCCGGCACGCGTCCGCTCGGTAGCCCGACAAGCGGACCGCGTCCCGCATCAGGCTGGCCGCCATGACCAGGTAGTTCGCCCCGGTCAGCAGCGCCACGGCGCTGGTGACGTCGAGCGGCCCGGTTGGCCGCTCGGACAGGTAGTCGGCGAGCGCCAACTCGGCCCGGATACGGGGGCCCGCGGGCGGAGCCGACGGCCGGCCGCCCGCGTCGACGGCCAGCACCTGGTCGAAGGCACGCCGGAGTTGGTCGACGGCGGCCCGATGGTAGGCGGCCACGCTGCGGACGAACTGCCGGCGCGCCCCGTACGGCCAGAGCACCAGGCTGAGCACCACGCTGACCGCCACTCCGACACCGACGTCCGCCAGCCGAATGAGGCCCAGCCGCCATCCCACCGGGGCGAGCAGGTTGAAGATGATCATCAGGTCGAGCGTGAAGGCGGCCTGGCTGAGCAGGAAGCGTTGCGAATTGGCGGTGTAGGCGGACAGGAACACCGCGACGGGAAGCACCGCCCACAGCGGCCCCGGACGGCCGCCGGCCGCGATGACCAGGGCGGATCCGCCGAGGACACCCACCACGTTGCCGGCGATGGCCCGCGCTACCGACCGGGCGGTCCCCAGGGCGTTGGTCCGCAGCACCTGCAACGTGCCCAGCACCACCCAGAAGGCGTGCGGGAGGCCCAGCCGCGCGGCGAGCCACACCGACAACGCCAGGCCCACCGCGGCCCGCAGGCTGTCCCGCAGCGCCGTCGAGTTCGGCGCGGCCGACGACGCCAGCCACCGCAGGCGCCGGTGGCGCGCCGGCTGATCATCGAGGGCCGTCGGCGACCTGCCGCTGCCGATGCCGGCCCTCCGGCCGGTGGCCGCCGAGGCGTTGACCGCCACCGACGTCGACAGGTACGCCAGCACCCGCAGCGTGTGGTCGACGGCCAGGGCGGCGAGGACCTGTTCGGCCGGCGCCGACCGGTCGAGCAACTTCCGCACCCACCGCTCCAGCGCGCGCTGGTGCGCCCGCCGCCGCCGGTCGAGACCGGCCACGTCCGGCTCCCCCGCGGCGCCCTCCAGGGTGGCGGCGCCGGCACGCAGCGCGCCCGACACCGCCTCCACCATCTCTCCCTCGGTCCCGGTGCTGCGCCGGGCCAGGTGGTACGGCCGGTACAACGGGTGACGAACGACGCTCACGAGCAGGTGCAGATCGCCGAGGAGTTCCGCGTACGCGTGCAGCCGACGCCGCGAGCCGACCGCGCGGCTGGCCGTGTCGGCGTAGCGCTCGCGAGCGGTGCCGACCGCCGTGGCCGCCACGTCCCGGAACCGGCTCAGCTCCGGATCGCCCGGGTCGCGCGCCACCACGGCGACCAGGTCCGCCACCGCGCGGCACGCCTCGGCGGCGGCACGGGTCAGTGCCACCGGCCCGGCGCGCGGCAGCAGGAGCAGGCCGGCGACGGTCGCCACGACGCCGGCGAACACCCACCCCGCCACCCGGACCGGGATCTGACCGGCCGCCGGAGGCAGCGTGACGGTCAGCACGAACGACAGGAGCAGGCCCAGCCGTGCCGTGCCGACATGGCCGCCCACCACCGCGGCGAGGAAGGTGGTCACGAGCGCCACCGCGAACATCACGAGCGGGACGGCGACCGCCGACCGGGCCACCACCGTACCGACCGCCACCAGGACCGCTCCCGCCGTCGTGGCCAGCAGGTAGGAGCGCGCCCGTTCCCGGCGGGTGCCGCCGAAGTCACTCATGATGAGCAGGGCGAAGCCGCCGAAGACGGTGAACGTGGCGAACGACTGGTTCCCCACCACGTACCGCCCGAACGCGAACAGACCCGGCAGCACGAGCGCGGCGCGCACCGCGTCCCTCGGCGCGCTGCGCTGCGGATCGCCCAGCAGCGACACCACCCGGTGTACGGCTCGACCGAGGCGCGCACCCGGGCTGCCACCGGCCGTCGCCGACCTGCCAGCTTCGGGAGCCGATGTTCCGATCCGCCCGTGTGGTCCGCCCTCGGTGCCGCCTCGTCGTACCCCACCGGGCTCCGCCATGGCATCTCTGTAGCCAGCCGCGCCCGGGCTACACCTCGCACGGCAACCGATACGGGGAGATCGCGCGTGTCCAACGGTGGGAGACGGATGCTGGCCGGCCCGCTACCCTCCACACACCGGGGGGCGACCGCTGTCGCGGCCGCCGCCGGAACAGCGAACCATCTCGGCCGCACAAAACAGTGACAGGGACAGCTACCCGCCGGCGGAGCCGTCAGGCAGGCCGGCGTGCCATCGGGAAGGCATCAGAATGCTCGACTCCGCGACGACCCAGGTGATCCCGCGGGTCCCGCCACCACCGTCGGGCCGACGTCGCGCGGGCGGTCCCCGGCTGCTGATCACCGGCCTGCTGGCCCTGCTCCTGATCGGTACCGCGCTGGTGGCGGTCGAGCCGCTACGCCGGCCGCTGCCCGCGCCGACGGTCACCCGGACGCTGCCCACGTCGGCGATCATTGCGGGCAAGGCCCCGGCGATGCCGTGGCCCAGGATCGGACAGGCCGCCCTCACGGTCGAAGGGTTCGGATCACTCGGTACGTCGGGCAAGCGCAAGCCGGTGCCCATCGCGAGCGTGACGAAGGTGATGACCGCGTACGTCATCCTCACCGAACACCCCCTCGACCCGGGCGAGCAGGGACCGGAACTCACCGTCAGCGCGGCGCAGGCCGCCGCGTACCCGCGGGAGCAGGCGCGGGGTGAGTCCCTCGTGCCGGTCGTGGCGGGCGCGGTCTTCACCGAGCGGCAGGCGCTCCAGGCCGTGCTGCTCCCGTCGGCGAACAACATGGCGCGGATCCTGGCCGCCTGGGACGCGGGCAGCGTCGAGGCATTCGTCGCCAAGATGAACGACACCGCTGCCGCGCTCGGGATGGCCGACACCCACTACACCGACCCGTCCGGGTACGACCCCGGCACGGTGAGCACCGCCGTCGACCAGGTGATCCTGGCCCGTAAGGCGATGGAACTACCGACGTTCGCGGAGATCGTCGCGCAGAAAAAGGCCACCCTGCCGATCGCCGGCACCGTGAAGAACTACAACACCCTGGTCGGCCGGGACGGCGTCGTCGGGATCAAGACCGGGTCCACCGACGAGGCCGGCGGCTGCCTCGTCTTCGCCGCCGTCGCCACGGTGGGCGGCCGCCGGATGACCATCGTGGGCGCCGTCCTGGGGCAGCCCGGCGCCAACACCCCCGTGCAGCTGGACCGGGTGTTCCGGGCGACCCGCCCGCTGGTCCGCGCGGCCACCGCCGCGATCGCGCTGCATCCGATCGTCCGGGCCGGCGAGCAGGTCGCCACCGTGCACGGGCCGCTCGGCACGGGCACGACGCTGCACGCCGCACAGGACGTGAGCGTGCTGGGCTGGCCCGGCATGCGGGTACGGCTGGACGTCGCCATCCCGGCCGTACCCGCACGGCTGCCGGCCGGCACCGAACGCGGTCGGGTCAGTGCCGCCACCGGCGGCGGCCGGCCGGTGGCGACTGTGCTGCGCACCGGCCCAGGGCTGGCGCCGCCGAGCACCTGGGACCGCATCCGGCACCACCGCTGAGCCGGCGGCGGCCTCGGCCCAGGTCCTCGACGTCGGCTGTCAACGACAGCGCCAGACCACCGGGACCGGCAGCTTGCCGCCGGCCGATCCGTCACCCGCGATGAGCCGGCCGTCCTGGCTGATCGCGACGGCGATGTTGGCCAGGCTGCTCTTGTGGTTGTCGAGATCGGGCAGGGTGAGCTCATCCTGGAGGCTGGCCAGCAACGCTCGCCCCTCCTCCTGGTTGCCGACGAGCCAGCCGTCGGCGCTCACGCTACGGCCGCCGATGCTCAGCTCCGGGAAGGCCCTGACCTCGCCGGTGCGCAGATTCCACAGCGTCGGCGTGTCGCCGCGTGGACTGTCCGCCATGCCCGCGACCCAGTCGCCGACGATCGCCATTGCCCGGGACGAGACGGCTCGTTCGCCCGCGATCACCGGCAACGGCAACTGCCGCAACGCGCCGTTGGGCAACCAGGCGTACGCCCGCGGCATGTTGGCACCCTGCTTGTCGAGCATGCCGACGATCGTGCCGTCCGCGGCGATGTCGGTGGCCTCGCCCTCCCAGACACCGCTCGGCGTCGGCAGTGCGACCGGCTGCTCGGACGGCGACCGCCACACCACCGGTCGTCGCCGGGTGTCCCAGCCGACCACGACCCCTTCGTCGTTGATCGCGTTGGCGACGGTGGGCCGCATGCCAGGCAGATTGGTCACTGTGCCGTCCCGGTACATCCAGGCCTGTTGACCGATGTCACCACTGACCCCGACCGCCACGCCGCGGGCGTTGATGTCGGTCGGCAACTGCTGGTCACCGGGCACCCGCACCACCTGGAGGTGGCCGTTGTCCCAGATCAGCATGTCGAGCCGCCCCACCTTCCCGCCGGGGTTGGTCCGGCCCACGATGTAGCGCCCGGTCGGATCCATGTTGATCACCATGTCCATGACGCTGTGCGGCGGTACCGGCAGGCGCTCGACCGGGCAGCTCGTGGGCAAGCTGCGCGGCGGCGTACGGGACGTGGACGTCGCCGGTGCCGGCTCGGCTCGGCGTCGCAGCGCGTCGGTCATGGCGGGCACGGCAACGACCGCCAGCGCCGTGAGGCCCGCGGTCGCGGCCACCGAGATCCGGATCCGCAGGGTACGACGTCGAGCCGCCGACCGCCCGGCGTGCACGATGTCCTCCGCGGAGAACCGGGGTCCCGCCGCCACCGCCCCGGCCCGGCGCTCGAGCGTCCCGCCGAGCCGCTCCTCTACCCGATCGTTCATCTCACCGACCCCACTTCTGCGTCCTGCTGCTCCAGTAGGCGGCGCAGCGCGGCAAGGCCCCGCGACGTGTGGCTCTTCACCGTGCCTCGCGAGATGTCCAACACCTCGGCGATCTCCGCCTCACCCATGCCCTCGTAGTAGCGCAGCACCAGCACGGCGCGCTGCTTCACCGGCAGCGCCAGCAGGTGCTGCCACATCGTGTCCTGCTCCAGACGCACGTCCATCTCGTCCGCCCCGCCGCCCTCCGGCAGCGTGGCGACCGGTCGCTCCCGGTACGGTCGGCCCCGCCACCACGACGTCGCGGTGTTGACCATCACGCGTCGCACGTATCCCTCGACCGCACCGGGATCCCGGATACGCTGCCACTTCACGTAGGTCTTGATGAGCGCGGTCTGCAGCAGGTCCTCGGCTCGATCCCGGTCGCCGACCAGCAGGTACGCGCTGCGCAGCAATGCCGCCGAACGCGCTGCGACAAACCCGCGAAACGCGTCTTCGGCTAACTCGTCCACTGAACCTCCACCCGAACCAGTTCGGCCGTCGGGAGTAAGGACGCCACCGGTCACCGATCGGTTGTCCGGCGGCAGGCACGGTTTTGGCGCCGTCCGGTAGCGTGCGCCAGCCCCGGCCGGCACCGGGTGTCGTGCTCGTCGGCACCGCAGCGGACGGTGACGCCGACGTACGGCCTAGGGTGGGCGGCATGGCAGCCCCCGCTCCCGCCACCGACGGCTCCCCGGCCCAGAATCCGCTCACCCAGCTCACGCTGGACGAACTGCGCCAGCGCACCAGCGTGAAGTGGCGGATGCACCCGTCCGACGTGCTCCCCCTCTGGGTCGCGGAGATGGACGTTCCGCTCGCTCCCCCGGTGGCCGACGCGCTCCGCCGCGCGATCGACCTCGGTGACACCGGTTACGCGTACGGGACGGCGTACGCCGAGGCGCTCGGCGACTTCGCCGCCCGGCGCTGGGGCTGGCACGACTTCCGGGTCGAGCACACCACGGTCGTGCCGGACGTGATGATGGGCATCGTCGAGGTGCTCCGGCTCGTGACCGAACCCGGCGACGCGGTCGTGGTCTGCTCCCCCGTGTACCCGCCCTTCTACGCCTTCGTCAGCCACGCCGGGCGGCAGGTGATCGAGGCTCCACTCGGACCCGACCTGCGGATGGACCCCGCCGCGCTCGACGAGGCCTTCCGTCGCGCCCGGGCCCACGGCCGCCGGCCGGCGTTCCTGCTGTGCAACCCGCACAACCCGACCGGCGTCGTGCACCGCCGCGACGAACTCGAGGCCGTCGCGGACCTGGCCCGTCGGCACGGCCTGCGGGTGGTCTCCGACGAGATCCACGCCCCGCTGGTGCTCCCCGGGGCGCAGTTCACCCCGTACCTCACGGTGGCCGGCGCCGAGAACGCGTTCGCCCTGACCTCCGCCTCGAAGGCGTGGAACCTCGCCGGCCTCAAGGCGGCGCTCGCGGTGGCCGGGCCGCAGGCCGTCGCCGACCTCGACCGAATGCCGGAGGAGGTCGGCCACGGGCCCAGCCACCTGGGCGTCCTCGCGCACACCGCCGCGTTCCGCGCCGGCGGGCCCTGGCTCGACCTCCTCCTCGACGGCCTCGACGCCAACCGCGCGCTGCTGGCGGCGCTGCTGGCGAAGCACCTCCCGTCCGTGCCGTACCACCGCCCCGAGGGCACCTACCTCGCCTGGCTGGACTGCACCGGCCTGAGCATCCCCACTGAGCAGCCGGACGGCGAACCCGGCGTGGCCAGCGACCTCGCCGGACCGGCGAAGATGTTCCTCGACCAGGCGCGGGTCGCGCTCAGCTCCGGGCACGTCTTCGGCACCGGCGGGGCAGGCTTCGTACGCCTCAACTTCGCCACCTCACCCGCGATCCTCACCGAAGCCGTCACCCGGATGGGGCGGACGGTCGACGCGCACCTGGCCTCAGCGGGATGAGTCCACACATAGGAGGCAGGAGCGCTGCCGCGTCCCTTCCGCGGGTCGTGCAGCCGGCGGATCTCGCTGGCTACCCAGCTGTCCAACTGATGGACGTGGCGAAGCTCTTCATGGCGATCCTGGCCGTGCCGCAGTCGGCCGCCGAACACGTCGACGCTCTCGCCGTACCGACCGGCCAGGGTGAGGAGTGGCGTCTCGCCCATGCCATCCGACGCTGGGAGGCCACCCCGACCATCAACCATCTGCTGGTGGCGAACGGGAATCCGGCTGAAGAGACGTACCAGCAGCTCAGCCTCCCCTATCTCCGTAGGCTCGGCCTGCGCCGAGTCGACGGGGTCCAGCTGCAGGCCGAGCCGGCACCCAACACCGGCTTACAGGGCGCGTGGATCGCCCGCCAGGTCGAGGCCCTGGGCATCACGAGCGTCGCGCTCAGCGTCTCCGCATACCACCTGCCCCGCGTCTATCTCACGGTCCTCAAGGCACTCAGTAACCGCGGCATCCGCGTACCCCTCATCCCGGATCCGGTGCCGGTCGCTCCCGGCACCGTCGCCCCGGAGACGCAGGCGACCGCCTACGACCTGCTCCCCGGGGAGGCGGAACGCATCCTCACGTACCTGGACAAGGGATGGGTCGCCACCGTCACGGAACTACAGCGGTACCTCGACTGGCTGTGGAGCGACCACGAGGCCCTCCTCACCAGGGCTCCGAGCTGAAACCGGTCCTTACGCCCTTCCACGACCTACGCCACCGTCGCCCGCCGCGCCCAACGCCCGAGGTCGTATGGATCAGCCAACCAGGCCCCGACCTGGCGCTACCGATGCTTGGGTGCCGCAGCCTCGAGGTCGTCGATGCTGCCGGACATGATCGTGCGGAGCTGCTCGGTGATGTGCTGAGTCGGCCAGTCCCACCAGGCAAGTGCCAGCAGGCGGGCGACGTCTTCCTCGCTGTAGCGGCGGCGGATGAGCCTGGCTGGGTTGCCGCCGACGATGCCGTAGTCGGGGACGTCATCGACGACGACGGACCCGGAAGCGATGATCGCTCCGCTGCCGATGCGGACGCCAGGCATCACCATGGCTCGGTATCCGAACCAGACGTCGTTGCCAACCACGGTGTCACCCCGTCCCGGCAGGTTGGTGATGAGATCGAAGTGTTCGACCCAGGAACCACCCATGATCGGGAACGGGAAGGTCGACGGGCCGTCCATGCGATGGTTGGCGCCGTTCATGATGAACCGCACGCCCTCGCCCAGTGCGCAGAACTTCCCGATGATCAGCTTCTCCGGCCCGTAGTGATACAGCACGTTTGCGGGTCTCGAACGCGGTCGGATCATCCGGGTCGTCGTAGTAGGTGAACTCCCCGACCTCGATCAGCGGCGAGGTGACCAGCGGCTTCAACAGCACCACGCGCGGCTGTTCGGGCATCGGATGCAGCACGCCCGGATCGGCCGGAACACCTGCCATCGTGCATCTCCTCATCGGGCCGCCGAATGACGAAACCAAGATCGCAAAGCCCCGCCGCAGGCTACCACCGCACCCGCCTGCACAGACTGCGGTGCCTCGATGCCCGGACAGTGTCGGATTACCTGAGAGCCATTCAAGCTCTGAGCTCCGATCACCGCCCACAGCGCGGCGGGCAACAGGAACCACCCGCCGAGGTGGGACCGACTTCCCACGCTGCGGCGTGTCGCGGATGGTAGCCGTCCGAGGCATTTCCGGCCGCCCCTCGGCGGTGGACCGCCGCTCAGCCCAGCAGCTCGCCGAGCGCCTCGGCGAAGACCTCGTGGTGCCGGGCGACGTCCGCGGTGGTGGTCTGCGGGCACATCAGCGCCATGTTGTGGAACGGGGTCATGAGGATGCCCCGGTTGATCAGGTAGACGTGCAGGTAGTCCTCCAACTCCGAGTCGGCGCAGGCGGCTGATTCGGTGCCGGTGCGGGGCGCCGGAGCGGCGAAGCGGTACTCCACCCGCGCGCCCAGTTGGCTCACCGACCACGGCAGGGCGTACCCCTCGATGAGGGTGCGGATGCCGTCGGCGAACACGGTCGCCACGTCGATCATGCCGGCGAACGCGTCGTTGGTGAGCACCTCCTGCAGGGTGGCTCGGGTGGCCGCGATCGACACCGGGTTGCCGGCGAGCGTGCCGCCCACGCCGCCCATGTCGACCAGGTCGAGGTCCGCCCGGCCGGTCAGCGCGGCGGCGAGTTCGGCGGACAGGCCGTACGCGCCGACCGGGACGCCGCCGCCGATGGCCTTGCCGATCGTGACCATGTCCGGCGTCAGGCCCCACGCGGCTGTCGCGCCGCCCGGCCCGGCCGAGAACGTGTGCGTCTCGTCGTTGATCAGGTAGGTGCCGTGCTGCCGGGTCAGCGCGCGGACCCCGTCGAGGTAACCGGGTTCCGGCAGCACGATGCCGATGTTGGTCAGCGCCGGCTCCATCAGCACCGCGGCCACGTCGCCGTGGGCGAGTTCGCGGGCCAGGCCGTCGAGGTCGTTGAACTCGGCGACCCGGCTGGTCGTGGTCACGTCGCAGGGCGCGCCGACGTTGCCCTCCCGGCTGCGCGGACGCCCGTCCGGCCCGACCACGATCAGGGACTCGTCCACCGAGCCGTGGTAGCAGTAGCTGTTGACCAGGATGCGCGGACGGCCGGTGACGGCGCGCAGCAGCCGGATCGCCCACCGGTTGGCGTCGGTGGCGGTGAGGGTGAAGCTCCAGGCGGGGAGACCGAAGCGGCGGCTGAGCTCGGCCCCGACGGTCGCCGCCTCCTCGGTGGGCAGCATGGTGCTCGCGCCACCGAGCTCGGCCAGTCGACGGGTGACCGCGGCGACGACCGGAGCCGGGGAATGTCCGGCCATCGCCCCGGTGTCACCGAGGCAGAAGTCGACGTAGTCGAAGCCGTCGATATCGGTGAGCCGGGCACCGCGGGCCCGGTCCACGTACACCGGAAAGCCCGCCGCGTTCTTGTTCATCCAGGTCATCGGCACCTTGCCGAACAGGTGCTCCGCGCGGCCGTACGCTGCCGCCGACCGGGGGTGCCGCTCGACGAACTCGGCCCGCTCGCGTGCCAGCAGTTTGCCGAGGCGAGCGCGGTCCACCCCGGCTTCGATATTCGTAGGCATTGCGCGAAGATACCAACGGATTCGCCATCGAACCAGAGTCCGCGCGACTGATTCCTGGCCCTCCAGGCCGGATCATTGGTCCCGGGCGCCGGGCCTCGGGCGGTCGTCGCGGTCGACCCGCAGGTCCCGCTCCAACTCGGCCACCAGCGCGCGCAGGTCGTCCAATCGCTGGCTGATGATGATCCGGTCAATGTCATCCGGTACGCCGTCGCCGTCCTCGTCCTCCGCCATCCGTTCGGTCATCTCCAGCCGGCGGGCCTCCTCCATCGAGTTGACGATCACCGCGATCAGGATGTTGACCAGCAGGTTGGCGGTGATGAGCACATAACTGACGTAGTAGACGAGGGTCCACGGCGACAGTGCCATGCCCTGCTCGATCAGGTCGGGCAGCGTCTCCAGGGACAGCAGCACGAACAGGGTCAGGACGGCGCGGCCGATGGTGCCGTACTGCTCGGGATCCGAGTCGGCGAAGATGAGCCACCCGGCCATGCCGTACACGTACAGCGTCACCAGGGCGAGCGCGAGGAACCCACCGACGCCGGGCAGGCTGCGCAGCAGGGCCGTCACGATGGTACGCAGTCCCGGTGAGAAGCGCACCAGCCGTAACACCCGGGCGATGCGGATGACCCGCAGGGCGGGCGACTCACCGTGCAGGCCGGGGATGAACGCCGCGGCGATCACGGTGAAGTCGAAGACGTTCCAGCCGTGCCGGAAGAAGTCCTGGGGTCGGCGGCCGTGGGCCAGCACCCGGATGACGATCTCGCTGACGAACATCGCCCGGAAGAACCACTCCAGCGCTCGCAGCGAAGTCCCGAGCGACCCCGGATGCGGATAGGTCTCGACGCCGAGCACCACCGCGTTCAGGCCGATGACGATGACGATCGCCACCTCGAAGCCGCGTGACTGCTCGACCCGGCTGCACCACCGGGACAGCCGCGAGGGGGCCGCGGTCGGGACGGTCCGCTGACGCGGCGCCGGCCGGCGCGGCTGCGGGTGGATCATGGGGCCAGCCTACGGGTGCGCGGCCGCCGGCTGGTGCCGGGCGAGAGCTACGCCCGGGGCACGGTCACGACGTGGAGGTGCCGGGGGCCGTGGACGCCCTCGACCCGGTTGAGTTCGATGTCGCTGGTGGCGGAGGGCCCGCTGATCCAGGTCAGCGGCCGGCGCGGATCGACCCGGGCGAGGGCGCTCGACACGCCGGCGACGACCTGGTCGGTCCGCAGCACGCAGACGTGCACGTCGGGTAGCAGGCTGATCATCCGGCGGCCCTGGTCCGGGCCGGCGTCGAGAATGATGGTGCCGGTCTCGGCGACGGCCACGGCGGCCGCCGTGACGACCCCGTCGACGGCGGCGATCTGGTCGGCGGTGAGGTTCTCGTCGGTCACCGCGGTGACGGTGTCGGGCAGCCAGTGCGGGGGCAGTCCGGGCGGGATCACGACGCGCCGGCCGCCGAGGATCCGGTGGACGACCTGCGCGACCTCGCCCTCCTCGGCGCAGCGATGGACGGTGGCCCGGTAGTCGGCGAGCCGGTGGACCAGCAGGTCGAGGTCGGCGGCGCCGGAGCCGGCGGGCCGGTACCCACGTGGTACCTCGGCCGGTACGGCCGGGGTGTCGCCGAGGGCGGCGCGGATTCGGCCGAGGACGAGATCGCGTGCGGTCACCGCTCGGCCCACCACTGGCGGAAGGTCTGCGACGGCGGCTCCGGCAGGTCGCGGCTGGCGGCCCAGCCGCTCAACGGTGGCGGCAGGCCGCGACCGCGCGGGCCCGAGAGCTTGCTGAGCTTCGCGGCGCGCTGCGCGGCCGCGTACAGCGCCGGGTGGTCCATGGTGTACGCGGCCGCGGCCATCGCCGCCGCCTCACTCTTTGGGTGCGGGGCCTGGGCGCGCAGGTGGACCAGGAGTTCCGGAATGTTGATCATTACCGGGCAGGCGTCGTAGCAGGCCCCGCAGAGGGACGAGGCGTACGGCAGGGATGCGTTGTCCGCCACCCCGGTGAGCTGCGGGGAGAGCACCGCTCCGATCGGTCCCGGATAGACAGAGCCGTAGGCGTGTCCGCCGGTGCGTTCGTAGACGGGGCAGACGTTGAGGCAGGCGGAGCAGCGGATGCAGTGCAGCGCCTGCCGGCCGACCTGGTCGGCGAGCACGGCGCTGCGGCCGTTGTCCAGCAGCACCAGGTGCACCTGCTGCGGGCCGTCGCCGGGAGTGACTCCGGTCCACATGGAGGTGTAGGGGTTCATCCGTTCCCCGGTGGAGGCGCGGGGCAGCAGTTGCAGGAACACCCCGAGGTCGTCCCAGGTGGGGATGACCTTCTCGATGCCCATCACGGTGATCAGGGTGTCGGGGAGGGTCAGGCACATGCGTCCGTTGCCCTCGGACTCGACCACGGCGAGGGTGCCGGTCTCGGCGATGGCGAAGTTCGCCCCGGAGACGGCCACCCGGGTGCTCAGGAACGTCTGGCGCAGGTGCCGGCGGGCAGCCGCGGCCAGGGCCGGTGGGTCGTCGGTGAGGTCGGGGTCCACACCGGGCATCTCGCGCAGGAAGATCTCGCGGATCTCGGCGCGGTTGCGGTGGATGGCGGGGACCAGGATGTGGCTGGGCCGGTCGTGGCCGAGCTGGACGATCAGCTCGGCGAGGTCGGTCTCGACCGGCTCGATCCCGGCCGCCTCCAGGGCCTCGTTGAGGCCGATCTCCTGGGTGGCCATCGACTTGACCTTCATCACCCGGTCCGCGCCGGTGGCCCGGACCAGTTCGGTGACGATCCGGTTCGCCTCGGCCGCGTCGGCCGCCCAGTGCACCGTGCCGCCGGCCGCGGCGACCGCCGCCTCCAGTTGTTCCAGCAGCTCCGGCAGGCGGGCCATGGCATCGGCCTTGATCGCCCGGCCGGCGGCACGCAGCTGCTGCCAGTCCGGCACCTCGCCGATGACGGCCCCGGACTTGGTCCGGATCGTCGTGGTGGCGTGCCGCAGGTTGCGGCGCAGCTGCGCGTCGCCGAGCGCCCGGCGGGCCGCGGCCGGGAACGGCTCCTCGCCCCGCAGATGCCCCACACCGGGCGGCGCGGTCGCCGGCATGCCCAGGAAGGTCCGCACTCCGCTCACCCCCTCGCTGCGATCGTCTCGGTGGACGCCAGGATCTCCGCCAGGTGCACCGTCCGCACCCCGGCCCGCAGCCGGGACAGCCCGCCACCGATGTGCATCAGGCAGGACGCGTCCCCCGCCGTGCACACGTCCGCCCGGGTGTCGAGGACGTGGCGCAGCTTGTCCGCCAGCATCGCGGTGGAGGTGTCCGCGTTCTTCACCGCGAACGTGCCGCCGAACCCGCAGCACTGCTCCGCCTGTGGCAGCTCCACCAGGTCCAGGCCCCGCACCGCCCGCAACAACCGCAACGGCCGGTCGCCCACCCGCAGCATCCGCAGCGAGTGGCACGTCGGGTGGTACGTCACCCGGTGCGGGTAGTACGCCCCGACATCGGTCACCCCCAGCACGTCGACCAGCAGCTCCGACAACTCGTAGGTACGCCGGCCGACCTCCTCCGCCCGGCTGGCCAACCGCTCGTCCCCCGCCCGGCGGGCCCCCATCGCGTGCTGATGCCGCACCGACCCCACGCACGAGCCGGACGGGGCCACCACCACGTCGTACGGGGCGAACACCCGCACGTGCCGCCGGACCAGCCGCAGCGCGTCGTCCGGGTAGCCGGTGTTCACGTGCATCTGCCCGCAGCACGTCTGGTCGGCGGGGAAGTCGACCTCGTGCCCGAGGCGCTCCAACAGCCGTACCGTCGCCTTCGCCGCCTCGGGGTACAGCGTGTCGGCGAGGCAGGTGACGAACAGCGCGATCCGCATCCTCAACCGCCCATCCGGTCCTCGGCGGCCTGCCATGCCGCCTGGTCGCCGCGCGGCTCGTACCGCACGATGTGCTGAGTTTCGCGCAGGACCGCCCGCAGGGCGGCCAGGTCGCCGCCGATGATACCGGTGGCGCGGGCCTGGACCAGCACGTTGCCCAGCGCGGTGGCCTCGACCGGCCCGGCGAGTACCGGCAGTCCGCAGGCGTCGGCGGTGAGCTGGCACAGCAGTTCGTTGCGGGCGCCGCCGCCGACGACGTGTACGGCGTCGACGTGCCGGCCGGAGAGCTGCTGCGCCTGGCGGACGGCCCGCCGGTGCGCCAGCGCGAGGCTGTCCATGATGCAGCGGACCGTGGCGGCCGGGGTGGCCGGTACCGGCTCGCCGGCCCGCCGGCAGGCGTCGGCGATGCGCGCCGGCATGTCACCCGGCGGCAGGAAGGCCGGGTCGTCCGGGTCCACGACGCAGCGGAACGCCGGTTCCCGGGCCGCCCGCCGCAGCAGGTCGGGCAGGTCGGCGGTGTTCCAGGTACGCAGGGATTCCTGCAGCAGCCACAGGCCCATCACGTTACGGAGGTAGCGGATCGTGCCGTCGACGCCGGACTCGTTGGTGAAGTTGGCCCGCCGGCTCGCCTCGGTGAGCACCGGGGCGTCGAGTTCGACCCCGACCAGGGACCAGGTGCCACAGGAGACGTAGGCGAAGTGGTCACCCGCCGCCGGCACCCCCACCACCGCCGACGCGGTGTCGTGCGAGCCCACCGCCACCACCTCCGGCGAGCCGGGCAGGCCCAGGTCGGGCCGGACCGGGCCGATCCGGCTGCCCGGCTCGCGCAGCGGCGGGAACAGCTCGCTACGGATGCCCGCGTCGGCCATCAGGCCGGTGGCCCAGGCCCGCCGCCGCAGGTCGTACAGCTGGGTCGTCGAGGCGTTGGTGAGCTCGGCGCCGAGCTGACCGGTGAGCCAGTACGCGATGAGGTCCGGGATCAGCAGCAGCCGGTGGGCGATGTCCAGCTGCGGCGTGCCGGCCGCGGCGGCGAGCTGGTAGAGCGTGTTGAACGGCAGTTGCTGCAGGCCGGTGGTGGTGTAGAGCCGCTCCTCGCCCAGCTGTTTGGCGACCCGCTCGGCGAGCCCGTCGGTACGGCCGTCGCGGTAGTGCGCCGGGTTGCCGAGCAACGCGCCGGTCGCGTCGAGCAGCCCGTAGTCGACCGCCCAGGAGTCGACGCCGATGCTGGTCACCGGCCCGGCGGCCCGCAGGCCGTCGAGGACGCCCCGCCAGAGGGCGAGGATGTCCCAGTGCAGGGTGTTCCCGGCGCGCACGGGTTCGTTGGGAAACCGGTGCACCTCGGTCAGCTCCAGGTGCCCGGGCCCGACCCGTCCGAGCATGACCCGGCCGCTGGACGCGCCCAGGTCCACGGCGGCGAGGTGGACGCTGCTCACAGCATCCCCCGCCGAGCCGCCCACACGACCGCCTGGATCGGGGCGGTCACGCCGAGCCGGTCGCAGATGGCCCGGATCCGCCGGCGTACGGTCCGCTCGGACATCTCCGACCGCCGGGCCACCGTCTCGAGCGGCAGGCCCGTGGCGAGCAGCCGCAGCAGCCGCAGGTCCTCCTCGTCGAGCACGGGATTCTCCACAGGAGTCGTCGTCCTCACCCGGCACCGCCCCGGATCACCGGAGGAACGCCGCGGCGACGCCGGCATCCACGGGAACGTGCAGGCCCGTCGTGTGGGACAGGTCTCCGCCGGTGAGCACGAAGACCGCGTTGGCGACGTGCTCGGGCAGCACCTCCCGCTTGAGCAGGGTGCGCTGGGCGTAGAACTCGCCCAGTTTCTCCTCCGGCACGCCGTAGACGGCGGCGCGCTGGGCCCCCCAACCACCGGCGAAGATGCCGGAGCCACGGACCACCCCGTCGGGGTTGACCCCGTTGACCCGGATGCCGTGACCGCCGAGTTCGGCGGCGAGCAGGCGGACCTGGTGCGCCTGGTCGGCCTTTGCCGCACCGTAGGCGACGTTGTTTGGGCCGGCGAAGAGGGAGTTCTTGCTGGAGATGTAGACGATGTCGCCGCCCATCCCCTGGTCGATGAGGACCCGGGCGGTCTCCCGCGAGACCAGGAAGGACCCCTTGGCCATCACGTCGTGCTGCACGTCCCAGTCCGCCTCGGTGGTTTCCAGCAGCGACTTGGACAGCGACAGTCCGGCGTTGTTGACCACCAGGTCCAGGCCGCCGTAGGCGAGCACCGCCGCGCGGACCGCGGCGGCCACCGCCTCGGCGTCGGTGACGTCCAACGGTACGGCCACCGCGACGTCGGGTCCGCCCAGTTCACCGGCGACGGTCTCGGCGGCGGCGGTGTCCCGGTCGGTGACGACGACGCAGGCGCCCTCGGCGGCGAGGCGGTGGGCGACGGCCCGGCCGATTCCGGAGCCGGCGCCGGTGACCAGGGCGATCCGGGTGGCCAGCGGCTTCGGCTTGGGCATCCGGACCAGCTTGGCCTCTTCGAGGGCCCAGTACTCGATGCGGAACTTCTCCGCCTCGTCGATCGGAGCGTAGCGGGACACGGCCTCGGCGCCGCGCATGACGTTGATGGCGTTGACGTAGAACTCGCCGGCGACCCGGGCGGTCTGCTTGTTGGCCCCGAAGCTAAACATGCCCACGCCCGGCACGAGCACGACGGCCGGGTCGGCGCCGCGCATCGGCGGGCTGTCCGGGGTGGCGTGCCGCTCGTAGTAGGCGCGGTAGTCGTCCCGGTAGCCGGCGTGCAGTTCCTTGAGCCGGGTGACCGTGTCGTCCAGCGGGGCGGTCGGTGGCAGGTCGAGCACCATCGGACGCACCTTGGTCCGCAGGAAGTGGTCCGGGCAGGAGGTGCCGAGCGCCGCGAGCGCGGGGTGCCGTTCCCGGGCCACGAAGTCGAGCACCACGTCGCTGTCGGTGTAGTGCCCGACCTGGGCGCGGTCGGTCGACGCCAGGCCCCGGATCACCGGCGCCAGCGCCGCCGCGCGGGCCCGCCGCTCGTCCGGCGGCAGCGGCTCGTAGCCGGGGATCACCGGGCCGAACGGCTCGGGCCGGCCCCGCTCGTCGAGGTACGCCTGCGCGGTGCGGATGATCTCCCGCGAGTTGCGCTCGCACTCGTCGCTGGTCGCGCCCCAGGCAGTGATCCCGTGCCCACCGAGGACGACCCCGATCGCCTGCGGGTTGGCCTGCGCGACGGCGGCGATGTCGAGGCCGAGCTGGAAACCGGGACGCCGCCACGGCACCCACAGCACCCGGTCGCCGAAGATCTCCTTGGTCAGCTCCGGCCCGTCGGCGGCGGTGGCGATCGCGATGCCGGCGTCCGGGTGCAGGTGGTCGACGTGTGCGGCGTCGACCAGACCGTGCATCGCGGTGTCGATCGACGGCGCCGCGCCGCCCCGCCCGTGCAGGCAGTAGTCGAACGCGGCCACCATCTCGTCCTCCCGTTCGACGCCGGGGTAGACGTCGACGAGGGCGCGCAGCCGGTCGAGCCGGAGCACGGCCAGTCCGGCCTCGGTGAGCGTGCCGAGGTCGCCGCCGGAGCCCTTGACCCACAGCAGCTCGACGGGGCCGCCGGTCACCGGGTCCGTGGCCGCGCCCTTGGCCGAGGTGTTGCCGCCGGCGTAGTTCGTCGTGGTCGGGTCGGCGCCGAGCCGGTTGCTGCGGCCGATGAGTGCCTGAACCTCGGAATGCATCGTCCTCACGTCTCCTGTGTGCGTTCTCGGTGGTGGTCAGGCGCCCCAGCCGGCCTGCTGACCGCCGGCCCGCTCGGCGCGGATCCGGTCGAAGTAGCCGGAGCGGGCGTACGCGGCCATCGGATCGGGATCCAGGCCCAGCTCGACGCGCAGCTCGGCGAGCAGCGGCCGCACGTCGGTGTGGTACGCGTCCATCAGCACCGCGTTCGCGCCGAGCACGTCACCGGCCTGCTGGGCGGCGGCGAGCGCGTCGGCGTCCACGAGCAGCGCCTTGGCGGTGGCCTCCTGCACGTTCAGCACCGAGCGGATGATCGCGGGGATCTTCGGCTCGATGTTGTGGCACTGGTCGAGCATGAACGCGATCCCGGCCTCCGGCCGCAGGGCGTCACCGCGGACAATCTCGTACATGATCCGGAACAGTTGGAACGGGTCCGCGGCACCGACCATCAGGTCGTCGTCGGCGTAGAAGCGGGAGTTGAAGTCGAACCCGCCCAGCTTCCCGGCGCGCAGCAGGAACGCCACGATGAACTCGATGTTGGTGCCGGGGGCGTGGTGGCCGGTGTCGATGACGACCTGCGCCTTCGGGCCCAGCTCGAGGCAGTGCGCGTAGGCGGTGCCCCAGTCCGGCACGTCCGTGGTGTAGAAGGCCGGCTCGAACAGCTTGTACTCCAGCAGCAGCCGCTGGCCGTCGCCGAGCCGGTCGTACGTCTCGCGCAGCGCGGCGGCGAGCCGGTCCTGCCGGGCCCGGATGTCGTCCTGGCCAGGGTAGTTGGTGCCGTCGGAGAACCAGAGCTTGAGGTCGCGGGAGTCGGTGCGGTCCATGATGTCCACGCACTCCAGCAGGTGGTCGATCGCCTTGCGGCGTACTCCCGGGTCGGGGTTGGTGACGCTGCCGAGCTTGTAGTCGCTGTCCTGGAAGACGTTGGAGTTGATCGCGCCCAGGGCGACGCCCTGGTCGGCGGCGTACGTCGCCAGGTCGGCGTAGTCGTCCACCCGGTCCCACGGGATGTGCAGGGCGACGGTCGGCGCCACGCCGGTCAGCCGGTGCACCATCGCGGCGTCGGCGATCTTCTCGTACGGGTTGCGCGGCACGCCCTCCTGCGGGAACACCTTGAACCGGGTGCCCGAGTTCGCGTACGCCCAGGACGGGGTTTCGATGCGTTGGGTGCGCAGGGCCTGCTTGACCCGGTCGCGGGTCGACGCGTCGGACTGGCTCATGCTTTTTCTCCCGTCTGGGCGGCGATCTGCGCCTCGAGGTTGAAGACCTCCCGCAGCGGCCGCATCGCGCGGTCCGCCGTGCCCTGGTCGAGGTGGAGGAAGAACGACGCCATCTCCGCCTGCCAGCGGGTGTTGACGTCACGGGTCTGCATGGCGGCCTGGGCCGCCGCGAAGTCGTCGGTCACCAGGAACCCCACGAGCAGGCCGTCCTCGCGCAGGAACAGCGAATAGTCGCGCCATCCGCACTCGGCCAGGGCGGCGAGCATCTCCGGCCAGACCCGCTCGTGCCGGGCGCGGTACTCGTCGAGGCGGGCCGGGTCGACCTGGAGGGTGAAGCAGATGCGGGGCATGGTTCTCCCGTCGGTGCCCCCGGGCGGTGCCGGCGCGGCCGGCGCCGGCACCGCCGAGAGCCGTCAGAACTGGAACTGGTCGATGTTGCTCTTGTCGAAGACGGTGGGCGGGCCGAGGACGACGACGCCGTCCTTGCCGACGGTGAACTCGCCGAGCTTGCCGGCGGTGAACTTGTCGCCCTCGGCGCCGGTGATCTGGCCCGAGGCGAGCGCCGCGCCGGCGTACGCGGCGAGGTAGCCGAGGTCGGCCGGGTTCCACAGGGCGAACGCGTCGACGCTGCCGTCCTTGACGAACTCGCGCATCTGGTTCGGGGTGCCCAGGCCGGTCAGCTTGACCTTGCCCTTGTACTGGGAGCCGCTGAGGTAGCGGGCGGCCGCGGCGACGCCGACGGTGGTCGGCGAGATGATGCCCTTCAGGTTCGGGTACGACTGCAGCAGGCCCTGGGTCTCCTGGAAGGACTTCTGGTCGTCGTCGTTGCCGTACGCCACCGTGACCAGCTTGATCTTGCTGTACTCGGGCTTCTTCAGCTCCTCCTTCATCAACGCGATCCAGGCGTTCTGGTTGGTCGCGTTGGCGGTGGCGGACAGGATGGCGATCTCGCCCGCGCCGCCGATCTGCTCGGAGATGAGCTTGACCTGGTTCTCCGCGATGCCTTCGGCCGTCACCTGGTTGACGAAGATCTGGCGGCACTCCGGCTTGGTGTCGCTGTCGAAGGTGACGATCTTGGCGCCGGCCGCCTTCGCCTGGTTGAGCGCGCCGCAGATCGCGTTGGGGTCGTTGGCCGAGGTCACGATGACGTCCATGCCCTGCTGCGACAGGGTGTTGATGTAGCTGACCTGGGACGAGGCGCTGGCCTCGGACGGGCCGACCTCCTTGAACTCACCCTTGATCTCGGTCACCGCCGCCTTGCCGCCGTTGTCGGAGGTGGTGAAGTAGGGGTTGTTCACCTGCTTCGGCAGGAAGGCGATCTTGAGGCCCTCCTTGAGCTTGGCATCCGGGTTGGCGGCGCCGCTGGCCTGCGCGCCGCCGCCGGTGTCGTTGCCCGAGTTCTCGCGGGTGGTGCCGCCGCAGGCGGCGGAGCCGAGCAGCAGCGCGGCGACGGTGAGGGCGGTGGCCCCGGCGCGGAGGCGTCTGTACGTGGACATCGATATCCTTTCCAGGGTGTTGGGGGAAGCGGAGCCGGTCACGACGCGCTGAGGTGCGCGCGTCGCCGTCGGCGGTGCAGCCGGGCGCGGAGGTCCGCGGCGGCGTTGGGCAGTACCACGGAGACGATCAGCAGGGATCCGGTGACGATGGTCAGCGCGTTGGCGTCGACGTCGGCGAGCTGCAGCGCGTTGCGCAGCACCCCGAGGAGCAGGACGCCGGCCACCACGCCGAGCAGCCCGCCGCGACCACCGAAAATCGACACGCCACCGAGCAGCACGGCGGTCACCACGGTCAACTCCAGGCCGGTGGCGTTGTCGCCGCGGGCGCTGGCGTAACGCAGGGTCCAGAAGATCCCGACCAGCCCGCCGACGGCCCCGGAGACCACGAACAGCCAGAACTTGGTCCGGGCCACCGACACCCCGGCGAAGGTGGCGGCCTCGTCGTTGTTGCCCATGGCGTACAGCGCCCGCCCGACCGGCGTGGCGTGCAGCACGACGCCGAACACCAGCGCCAGCAGCAGCACCGGAACGACCGCGACGGGGATCGACGTGCCGGGAATGGTCCGCACCACGGCGGCGGTCCAGCTGGCCGGGAAGTCGGCCACCGCCTGGTCGCCGAGTACGACGAACGACAGCCCCCGGTACAGGGCGAGGGTGCCGATGGTCACGGCCAGCGACGGCAGGCCGAACCCGGTGATGAAGACGCCGTTGACCGCGCCGAGCACGGCGCCGATCAGCACCACCAGCACGCAGATCAGTTCCAGCGACAGCCCGCTGGACAGCCACAGCTGCCCCATCAGGGTGCTGGTGAGGCCGACCACGCTGGCCACCGACAGGTCGATCTCGCCGGTGACGACGATCAGCGTCATGGGCAACGCGAGCAGGGCCAGCGGCACCAGGTCGAGCAGCAGGAACTGGGCGTTGCGGCCGGTGGCGAAGTTCTGCACCGACAGGCCGGCCAGCAGCACGGCGACCACCAGGGCGGCCACGATCGCCGTGTCCCAGGTGCCGAGCGCGCCGCGCAGCCCGGCCAGGCGGCCCGCCGGGCGCTCGGTGTCCGCGCCGGACGGCGGCGCGGCGTACAGGCTGTCATGCGCCATGTGCGCTTCTCCCTCGGAGCCGGGCCGCCACCCGGAGGGCCAGGAGCCGGTCCAGGCCGATGGCGGCGAGGATGAGCGCGCCGACCACGGCCTGCTGCCAGAACGGGTCGATGCGCAGGACGGCCAGCGAGCTGCCGATCGTGGTGAGCAGTACGGCGCCGAGCGCCGCGCCGTACGCGCTGCCGCTGCCGCCGAAGATCGCCACCCCGCCGACCACCGCAGCGGCGACGACCTGGAGTTCCAGGCCGGAGCCGGCAGCCGCGTCGAGGGTGCCGAACCGGGCGGCGTAGAGCACGCCGGCGAGTCCGGCGAGCGCGCCGTTGGCGACGAAGACGGCGAAGACCCGCCGGCCGACCGGGATGCCGGACAGCCGGGCGGCGGCCGGCTCGGAGCCGATCGCGTAGAGCTCCCGGCCGCTGCGGTAGGAGCGGAGGTAGTAGCCGGCGACGGCGACCACGACCAGCGCGACCAGGAAGAGCACGGGTACGCCGAGCACCGTCTGGTTGCCCAGGCGCAGGAACGACCGGGGCATGTCGGCGGCGTTGATCTGCCGGCCCGCGGCCCAGTAGTAGTCGACGCCGCGGAAGGCGTAGAGGGTGCCCAGGGTGATGACCAGAGCGGGCACCCTGGCCACCGCGATCAGGCCACCGTTGACCACCCCGCACAGCGCGCCGAGCGCGACGCCCACCAGGAGCGCGACCGGCCACGGGGTGCCGGGCGCGGCGAGGAAGAGCTCGCCGGTGGCGAAGGCGACCAGGCCGAGGATCGACCCGACGGACAGGTCGACGTTGCGGGTGACAATGACCAGGGTCTGGCCGACCGCGAGGATCACCAGGATGGCGCAGCCGAGCAGCAGGTCCTTGATGCTCTGGCCGCTGAGGAAGCGGTCGTTGCGCAGGGTGGTGACCAGGACCAGCGCGGCGAGCGCGATCAGCAGGCTCAACTCGCGTACGGCGAGCAGCCGCTCGGTGAGGCCTCGGCGGGGCCGGCCGGCGTCGGGTGGGGGGTTGTCGGCGACCCGCTCGGCCGCTCCCGTGTCGGTGAGGCTCATGCCGTTGCTCCTTGGCCGGTGGCGGCGAACATCACGGAGGTCTCGTCGGCCTCGGCCCGGGGCAGCTCGCGGACCAGGCGTCCCTCGTGCATGACCAGGACCCGGTCGGCCATCCCGAGCACCTCGGGCAGCTCGCTGCTGATCATCAGGATGGCCAGGCCCTCGCCGGCCAGTTCGGACAGCAGCCGGTGGACCTCGGCCTTGGTGCCGACGTCGATGCCGCGGGTCGGTTCGTCGATGATCAGGATCCGCGGTGCGGTGGCCAGCCACTTGGCGAGGACCACCTTCTGCTGGTTGCCGCCGGACAGGGTCGCCACCGGGGCGGCGAGGCGGGAGGTCTTGACCTGCAGCCGTCGGGTCCACTGCCGGGCCTCGGCCCGCTCGGTGCCGCCGAGGAGCAGGCCGAGCCGGCTCAGCGCCCGGCGGCGGGCCAGGGTGGCGTTGCGCTCCACCGACAGCTCCATGACCAGGCCCTGCTGGCGGCGGTCCTCGGGCACCAGGGCCACGCCGGCGGCGATGGCCTTGCGCGGGCTGCCCGGCGGCAGGATCCGGCCGGCGACGCGTACCTGGCCGGCGTCGTAGCGGTCGACGCCGAAGACGGCGCGGGCGACCTCGCTGCGCCCGGCCCCGACCAGCCCGGCCAGGGCGACGATCTCCCCGCCCCGGACCGAGAAGGACACGTCGGAGAAGACGCCGGCGCGGCTGAGCCCGCGTACCTCCAGCAGGGTGTCGCGCAGCGCGGCGTCCTGCTTGGGGTAGAGCGAGGCCACGTCGCGGCCGACCATGCGCCGCACCACCTCGTCGACGGTGAGGTCGGTGGTCGGATCGCTGGAGACCCAGGCCCCGTCGCGCAGCACGGTGATCCGCTGGCACAGGTCGAAGACCTCGTCGAAGCGGTGCGAGATGAACAGCACGGCCGCGCCGCGCTCGCACAGCGACCGGGCGACCCCGAACAACCGGTCCACCTCGACGCCGGAGAGCGCGGCGGTGGGCTCGTCCATGATCAGGACGCGGGCGTCGAAGGAGATCGCCTTGGCGATCTCGACGAGTTGCTGGTCGGCGATGGACAGCCCGCGCGCGGGGCGGGCGGGGTCGATCCGGACGCCGAGGCGGTCGAACAGCCGCTCGGCGTCGCGGTTCATCGCGCGGGTGTCGATGCGGCGCAGGCCGCGCAGCGGTTGCCGGCCCATGAAGATGTTCTCCGCGACCGACAGGTCCGGGAACAGGGTCGGCTCCTGGTAGATGACCGCGATGCCGGCGTCCCGGGCGTCGGCGGGACCGCGCAGCTGCAGCGGGCGCCCGTCGAGGGTCATCCGGCCGGTGTCCGGGGCGTGTGCCCCGGCCAGGATCTTCACCAGGGTGGACTTGCCCGCCCCGTTCTCCCCCACCAGGGCGTGGGCTTCGCCGGGGTGCAACGCCAGGTGCACCCCTCGCAGCGCGGCGACCGCCCCGAAGGACTTCGTCACGCCGTCCAGTACCAGCAGCGGAGCGCTGTCCGCGCCCGGTGCGCCGGGGCTCATCCGATCCCCTCCTGAATCGTTTCATGCGTTGTGCATGGACCGTAGGGTCAGGCATTCGCGAGCGTCAAGAGTTTCCCGGCGATTTCTTACCTGTTGCTGGAGCGAACCTGCTCGCGCCCGCTGACGGCGCCGTCCAGCCCTCGTGACCGGGGCACGCCGGCAGGCGGGACCGGCTGGATGAAACGTTTTAGGCGCTATAGACTGCCCGTCACCAGCCAGTCGGGCCGTTCCGACCGGCGCGCCCGTACGGCCGCGGACGCTGCGCCCCGGACCAGACAGCGGGCCGCGACCCCACCACCCCACCGCACGAGGGAGCCATGGCAGCGGCGAACATCAAGGAGGTGGCCCGGCACGCCGGCGTTTCGCTCGGCACGGTGAGCAACGTGCTCAACCGACCCGACACGGTCGCCCCCGCCACCCGGCAGCGGGTGCTCGACGCCATCAGCGAGCTCGGCTACGTCCGTAACGACTCCGCCCGCCAGCTGCGCGCGGGGCACAGCCGCACCGTCGCCATCGTCGTGCTGGACGTGGCCAACCCCTTCTTCACCGACGTGGTGCGCGGCGCCGAGCAAGTGGTCGAGGAGGCCGGGGCGATGCTCGTCGTCTGCAACAGCGGCGAGGACAGTGCCCGGGAACGCCGGCACCTGGACCTGCTGGAGGAGCAGCGGGTGCGCGGGGTGCTCATCACCCCGGTCGGCCACGGCCCGCAGCCCAACCTGGACAAGCTCATCGACCGTGGCATCCCGGTGGTGCTCGTCGACCGGGGCTCGGGGCGGGCCAGCCGCTGCTCGGTGGCCGTCGACGACGTGCTCGGCGGCCGGCTGGCCATGGACCACCTGCTGGACCAGGGCCACCACCGCATCGCGTACCTCGGTGGCCCG
Source organism: Micromonospora yasonensis (assembly GCF_026013475.1). Classification (GTDB taxonomy): domain Bacteria; phylum Actinomycetota; class Actinomycetes; order Mycobacteriales; family Micromonosporaceae; genus Micromonospora; species Micromonospora yasonensis. Next base: position 53,193 of record NZ_JAPDPH010000021.1, read on the forward strand.
TTCTCCATCGCCCAGGTCGCCGACCGGCACGCCGGGGCCGCGGCCGCGCTCGACGACCGCGGCGGCGCGGACCTGCGGGTGGCGACGACCAGCAGCCTGACCGTCGCCGCCGGGCGGCGCGGCGCGGAGGACCTGCTGGCCCTGCCCGCCCGGCAGCGACCCACCGCCGTCTTCTGCGCCAACGACCTGATCGCGCTCGGCGTGCTGCAGGAGGTGACCGCGCGCGGCCTGCGGGTGCCCGCCGACCTGGCCATCGTCGGCTACGACGACATCGAGTTCGCCGGCGCGGCGGCGGTGCCGCTGTCCTCGGTGCGCCAGCCCCGCGAGCAGCTCGGCCGCACCGCGGCCCAACTGCTGCTGGAGGAGGCGTCCGCCGGTGAGAAGCACCGGCACCGGCACGTGGTGTTCCAGCCGGAGCTGGTCGTACGCCGCTCCAGCGACCAGCCCCGGCGTACCCGGCGCTGACCGGGTAGGGCGCGCACGACGGCGCCGGCACGCGCTGCTCGCGCGGCCGGCGCCGTCGCTCCGCTCAGGCGGTCGGCGCGGAACTGCTCACGAACCGCCAGGTGCCGGCGGCCACCGTGTGCACCAGATAGCCGTCCGCCATCCGCCGGGCGGTCACCAGCCCACCGGGCGACGCCTCGACGTCCTCGGCCCGCGCCGCGGGCACGTGCACCTCGGCGGTGGCGCCCACCGGCACCTGCACGGTCAGCTCGAACCGGCCGTCCTGGAGTCGCCAGGCCGACGACGCCCGGCCGCGGACCGTGTCCACCGCCGCCGACGCGGCGGTCACCTCGGCGCGGGCGTCCGGCCGTACCACGATGCGGCCCCAGCCGTCGGCGACCGGGCGCAGGCCGGCCACGTGCTCGTAGAGCCACTGCACGACGGTGCCGTGGAAGTAGTGCTGCCGGGAGCGCGTCGACGTGGGCCACATCTCCCACATGGTGTCGGCGCCGTTGTCCACCCAGTAGCCCCAGCTCGGGTACGTCCGCTGCCGCGCCACCCGGGCCGCCACGTCGGCGTGGCCGTGCGCGGTCAGCACCGGCAGCAGAACGCTGGTGCCGAGGCAGCCGGTGTTGAGGTGCCCGCCGCGCTCGCGGATGTCGGCGACCAGGTTGTCCATCACGGCGCCGACCAGGTCGTCGGGCACCAGCCCGAAGGCCAGCGGCACCGCGTTGGAGGTCTGCCGGTAGCCGGGGTCGCGGGCGGTGCGGTAGAGCCCGCGCGTCCGGTCCAGGAACGTCTCGTTGAGCCGGTCCCGCAGCCCCGCCGCCGCGGTACGGAACCGGGCGGCCTGCGCGTCCTGGCCGGTCAGCTCGCCGACCTCGGCGGTGGCCACCAGCGCCCGGTGCAGGTACGCGGTGGCGGTGAGCCGGGTGTCCTCCGGCGGGTTGCCGCCGGTGCCCGGGGACAGGTAGTCGCCGAGGGCGGTCACGGCCAGCCCGTCGCGCAGCCGGCCCAGCTCCCACTCCAGGTAGTCGACCACCGGCTGCCAGTGCTGCCGCAGCAGCCGGTCGTCGCCGTACCACCGGTGCATCTCGCGCAGCACGAACGGGTAGACGGTCGTCCACTCCGGCGCCGGGGCGAGCTCCTGGTAGCCCCAGCCGCCGCTGGGCACGATCACCGGCACCACG
>NZ_JAPDPH010000210.1 GCF_026013475.1 Micromonospora yasonensis
ACCACCCCACCCACGCTCCACAACTTACCGTCCACGTAAGACACTCACTGGAAGGGAGGGGGCGGCGTTTCCTCCCGGCCCTGAACGGCCGGGTTTCCACGCCGCAAATCCGATGACGCGAGGCATTGCTCTGGTTCGGCGACCCAGCGGCCGGCTGGCCGACGGATTGGTCACCCACATCGAGCACACTGACGTGGACGTCGCGCAGGCCCGGCGCCAGCACGAGGCGTACCGGGCCGCGCTGGTCGAAGCCGGCTGGCAGGTACACGAGGTCGACCCCGCCGAGCACTGCCCCGACTCGGTGTTCGTCGAGGACACCGTCGTCGTCTGCGAGGGGCTGGCGGTGATCACCCGGCCGGGCGCGCCACAACGCCGCCCGGAGATCCCCGGCACCGAGAAGGCGGTCCGCGAGACCGGGCTGGACATCGTACGCATCGAGGCTCCCGGAACGCTGGACGGCGGCGACGTGCTGCAGGTCGGCACCACCGTGTACGTGGGCCGAGGCGCCCGCACCAACGACGAGGGCGTCGCCCAACTGGGTGACCACCTGGCGACCCGCGGGCGCACGGTGATCCCGGTCCCGCTACGCGACGTGCTGCATCTCAAGTCGGCCGTGACCGCGCTGCCCGACGGCACCCTCCTCGCGCTGCCGCAACTGCTCGACGCGGCCGCGCTCCGCCAGCCGGTACGCCCGGTCGACGAGGAGGCCGGCTGCCACGTCGTACCGCTCGGTGACGACCTCGTACTACTGGCCGCGTCGGCGCCGCGCACGGCAGCGCTCGTGGCGGACCTCGGCTTCACGCCGGTCGTCGTCGACATCAGCGAGTACGAGAAGCTCGAGGGCTGCGTCACCTGCCTGAGCGTGCTGATCCCGCGGATCTGACCCACGCCGCCGGCCAGACCCGGCCGGCGGCATGAGCCCCGCTCGCGAAGGCGGATGCGGTCAGGCGACGTCCACCTGCACTCCCGGCCGACCGTTCTCCACCACGAAGCTGGCCCGGGTGGACACCGGCGCGCCCGGCTCGGTGACGTACGGCACAGCACGGTAGTCGGTGCGCCACTGCTGCTGGTCGAGCTGGCAGCGGACGTACCCGCGTCGGCCATTGTAGAACCGCATGTGCGGGTTGCTGGCCAGCCACTCGGTGCCCCGCGCGTCCATGTCCGAGCCGTTGCCGCCGGAGGTGATGGACGTGCCGAGGAACTCGACCCCGACCGTGCGCGACGACTGGTCGTCGAAGTTCTGCTTCAGGTCGGCGACCATGCTGCAGTGCGCGTCCCCGGTGATCACCACCATGTTCTGCACGCCACGCTCGACCACACCGTCGAAGAGGCGCTGCCGGGCCGCCGCGTAGCCGTTCCAGTTGTCGTCCGACAGCCGCACGCCGGGGCCGGGGTCACGGTCGGCCTGGGCGATCACGGTCTGGTTGCCCAGCACGTTCCACCGCGCCGTCGAGGCGGCCAGGCCGTCGAGCAGCCACTGCTCCTGCGCGCTGCCGAGCATGGTCCGGGACGGGTCGTCCATCCCCGTCGGCACCTGGTCCGAGCGGTACTGCCGGCCGTCGAGGATGTTGAACTCGGCGAGGTTGCCGTAGCGGAGCCGCCGGTACAGCCGCATGTCCGGCCCCTGCGGGATGCTCATCCGGCGCAGCGGCATGTGCTCGTAGTACGCCTGGTACGCGACCGCCCGGCGCTGGTGGAAGCTCTCCTGCGACTGCTTCGGGTCCTCGGAGGTCCCGTCGGCGTAGTTGTTCTCCACCTCGTGGTCGTCCCAGGTGACCGCCCACGGGAACCGGGCGTGCGCCAGCTGCAGGTCCGGGTCGGTCTTGTACTGGGCGTGCCGGATCCGGTAGTCGCTGAGCGAGAAGATCTCGGTGGCGGGCAGGTGCGGGCGGCCGATCGCGCTGGCCCCCGGGCCCTCGTAGATGTAGTCGCCGAGGTGCAGGACCAGGTCGAGGTCCTCCTCGGCCAGGTGCCGGTAGGCGGTGAAGTGCCCGGCCGGCAGGTTCTGGCAGGACACGAAGCCGAAGGCGAGCTGCCGCCGGTCCGCGTCGTGCGCGGGTGCCGTGCGGGTCCGCCCGACCGGGCTGAGCTGGTTGCCCACCCGGAACCGGTAGTAGTACTCGCGATCGGGGCGCAGGCCGGTGACCTCGGCATGCACCGAGTGGCCGAGCTCCGGCGTGGCAAGCTCCTCGCCGGCGCGGACCACCTGGCGGAACTGCTCGTCCTCGGCCACCTGCCAGAGCACCGGGACGACCTGTGCCGGCATCCCGCCCGACCCGTCGACCGCGAGCGGGTCCGGCGCCAGGCGGGTCCACAGGACGACCCCGTCGGGATACGGGTCGCCGGAGGCGATGCCCAGGGTGAACGGGTTGTCGGCAAAGGCGGGGTTGGCCCAGGCCGGTGCCGCAGAGAAGCCGGCGATGGCGGCGGCGACACCCGCTCCGGCCGCGCCGGTCAGCCCGAGGAATGTACGCCGGTGGAGGTGGGGCATGCGGCAGTCCCTTCAGGGTGGTGAAAGATCACCACCGATTCTTGGGATCAAGATTGCCGGCGGGTGGCCGCGCGAAGGCCGACGGCGAACATGTCCGCAGACATCAGCAGGCCCTGGCACTGGCCGACGGCCACCAAGACCTCCCGGCCGTCCACGATGGTGGCAGGATCTCCCCACATGGAAGATGTTCTGCCGCGGCGAGCAGCCCAACTCCTCGGCGACGCCCGCCGCGTCGTCGTCTTCACCGGCGCCGGGATCTCAGCCGAGAGCGGCGTGCCCACCTTCCGTGACGATCTCACCGGCCTGTGGGCGCGCTTCGACGCCCAGCGGCTCGCCACCGCGGAGGCGTTCCACGCCGATCCCGACCTGGTCTGGGGCTGGTACGAATGGCGACGCAGCCGGGTACGCCGAGCCGAACCCCACGCCGGGCACCGGGCCATCGCCGCCATCGAAGCCCGGGTCCCCGGCAGCACCGTCATCACCCAGAACGTCGACGACCTGCACGAACGGGCCGGAACCCGGGCTGCGATCCACCTGCACGGCAGCCTCTTCACGCCCCGCTGCGTGGCGGCCGCCCACCCGGCGACCTTCGAGGACAGGCACGACGGCGACGCCACGCAGCCGCCCGAAGGCCGCCGGATTCCGCCCCCGCGGTGTGCGTCCTGCATGGCGCTCGTCCGCCCCGGAGTGGTGTGGTTCGGTGAGGCACTGCCCGAGGCGGCGCTGACCGCGGCGGTCGAAGCCGCCGCCGCCTGCGATGTGTTCCTGACCGTCGGCACGTCCGGCGTCGTGTACCCGGCCGCCGAGATCCCCCGGATCGCCGCACGGGCCGGCGCCGCCGTGATCCAGATCAACCCGGAGCCGACCCCACTCGACCAGATCTGCGCCATCAACCTGCGCGGCACCGCGGCACAGGTCCTCCCGGCCCTGGTCGCGGCCGCATGGAAGGCGACCGACGAGCGATAACGGCGGCGGAGGCAATCCTTCCCACCCCTGCGGCCACAAGGACCGGCGTACGCCGGTGTCAGTTCGAGGCTGGCGCCCGCACATCCCCTAAACCGTCCTAGGACCCTGCCCTGATCTTGCGCTGGAAAGCGACGTTCTTCCGCGACAGCAGGTCCATCTCCCTGCCCCGCGAGATGTCCCGGCACCGCTCGGGGGCACCCTCGCCTCGGGACCAACAGCCAGACATCCCGGTCAGCCGGACCGCGAGTGGGCCTCGTTTGCCCCAGGCCCAACCGGGAAGGCGACGAGCGGAGTGGCGCGCGGATCCGCCTGCGCCACCGCATAACGGGAGGTCGACATGGGTGACCGGGAACAGCTGCACAATCTTCGCCAGCAGGCCCACGACGCGGGCATCGAGGGCAACTCCAAGATGACCGAGGAACAGTTGCGCGAAGCGCTGCGAAGGGTCGGCAAGGGCGAACGCCCTGAGATGGCCAAGCAGCAGGCCAAGCGCTGAACCGGCTGACGGCGCCGGCACCGGCTCGGTGCCGGCGCCGCCGCGGCGGCGCGTCGAGAACGTCGCCGCCCGCAAATCCCAGGTGACGCCCGGAACCTCAGTGCTCGGCGGAGCCCGCCGCCTCGACGATCGAGATGGGAGTGCCGAGTTCGACGGTACGGGAGACGGTGCAGAGCCGGTCGTGCGACTGCTGCAGCGACCGGGGCAGCGCCTCGCGCGCCCTGTCGCCGTCCGCGCCCACCGGGAACGTCACGGTGAACTCGACCCGCAGGTTCTGCATCCGGTTTCCTCCGGCATCGTCCCGGATCTTGTCGCCGGTGACTTCGACGGAGAACTGGGTCGGCTCGGCGCGGCGGCTGGTGATGTGGTCCACGTCGATCGAGGTGCAGCCGCCGATGGCCGCCAGGAGCAGTTCCACCGGCGTGAAGCTGGCGTCCTCGCCCGTGCCCATCGACATCGATCCGCCGCGAACGTTGCGCACGGCGTACTTCCCCAAGCTGGTCCGCTCGATCTCCACCGAGCGGAGGGTGTCCTCACTCATACAGCAAAGCTACCCAGGCCGTCCGGTCCCCGAGCCACCGGCCCGGCACCGACCGGCCCATCCTCCACCGTTCGTACCTCAGTGACGCGGCCGTGTGGCTCGCGTCACGCGGCCGTGCTGTCACAGGGATCCGGCGATCGGCATCTCGTGTTCGTTCAGCACAACAACCCACGAGGGAGGACGAAGTCGTGGACGCCCGATTCAACATGTTCGACAACGAGATCGCCGTCAAGTTCTTCAAGCGGTTCGCCAACGCCGGCCTGGTGATCCTCCAGTCGCCGCTGCCGAAGTCCACGCAGGAGCTGGTGTCGCTGCGGGCCAGCCAGATCAACGGCTGCGGTTGGTGCATCGACATGCACACCAAGGATGCCGCAGCCGCCGGCGAAACCGCGGTCCGGCTCAACCTGGTCGCCGCCTGGCGCGAGGCCACCGTGTTCACCGAGGCCGAGCGGGCGGCGCTGGCACTCGCCGAAGAGGGCACCCGGCTCGCCGACGCCCACCACGGCGTGTCCGACGAGACCTGGGCCCAGGTACGCAAGCACTACGACGACGACCAGATCGCCGCGCTGGTCTCCCTGGTCGCCCTGATCAACGCGGCCAACCGGCTCGCCGTGATCGTGCACCAGCAGGGGGGTTCCTACGAGCCCGGCATGTTCGCCAGCATGTTGAGCTGATCGGCAGGCGGATCCCGGCCCGGATCACTCGATCCGGGCCGGGCCCATGCGGGCTCGCCCGACCAGATGGAACACCCGACTGAGCTGCCGGTAGGGGTCCCGCAGGCTCGCTTCGAGCTCGACGGCGGCCACGGCCGCCACGTCCGTGCGGTCGGACGGCAGATCCAACCAGTCCGAGAACAGCCAGACCCCGTACCAGTCCTCGGGGTCGATCCCGCCCTGCCGCAGCAGGATGGACAGGCCCTCGACGGTGTCGCCACGGGTGTCGACGCCGAGCACCCCCACCTCGCCGGTGGCGTCGAAGGCGGCCAGGGCCTCGGCCCAGCGGTGGTCGAGTGCCGGGCGGACGGCCAGCGTACGGGCGTTGAGCGCCATGATCGAAACGACGCCTCCGGGTTCTGTGCAGCGGCACAGCGCGGAGACCAGCGGCTCGGGTCGCTCGAGGTACATCAACACGCCGTGGCAGAGCACCGCCGTGAACTGCTGCCCACCGGTCGCTGCCTCGGCCTGCTCGCCGGGCGCCTCGACCAGCCGGACCCGCCGTCGGACGTCGTCCGGCTCCGCGTTGAGCCGCTGCTCGGCCTTGGCGAGCATGGCCGGCGACGGGTCCAGGACGGTGACGTCGTAGCCGAGTCGGGCCAGCGGCAACGATTGGTGGCCCGCGCCCCCTCCGACGTCGAGGACGCTCGCCGGCGGCTCAGGAAGGTGCCGCAGCAGCTGAGCGTGGAGGACGTACGTCCGCACCTGCCCCTTGACCGAAGCGTAGGCACCTTCCACGAACGGGTTCGCCAACGCGGCCCAAGCGTCCGATGGCATACGGGGATTGTGGCATCCGCTATCTCTCGGTGGCTCCTCGCCGCGTCAACCACGCTGGGCCCCTACTGTTCGGACCGGCACCGCGCCCCCGGTCGGCATAGCCCACGAGGATGACCCGGAATCGTGAGAATCTCGACCAGTGATCCCTCCCGACCGGCCTCGCGGGCACGCGCTGCGGGTGCTGCGGCTCTGTTCGGCGTTCGAGATGCCTCCGGGGCGGCCCGACCCCCGCGCCGCCCGGTTCGACGCGATCGGGGGAATGCAGACCCACACCGGGGAACTGACCCGCGCTCTCGACGCGCTGGGTGTGGCGCAGCGGGTCGTGACGGCCTGGCGCCCGGGAGCCCCGCGGGTGGATCGCCTCGGGCGTGCCGCCGTGGTGCTCCGCCTCGGGGTCCCGACCCGCCGGCTGCGGCAGTGTTACGCACTCCCCGCCGCGGGCGTCCTGAACCGGCTGGCCGCACGGGCCGACCTGGTGCACGCCCACCTCGGCGAGGACCTGGCGATCGTGCCCCTCGCCCTGGCCGCGGTCCGGCGACACGGGTTGCCGCTCGTGCTGACCGTGCACACCAGCCCCCGGCACACCATGGCCATCACCGGCCCGCGGTCGGCGTGCCTGCGCGCGCTCGGGGGATGGTGGGAACGGTTGGGCGAGCACCGCGCGGACCACGTCATCGCCCTGACGCCGCGGCTGGCCGGGGTGCTGGCCGCCGACGGGGTACCGGCGGCCCGGGTGAGCGTCGTCCCGTCCGGCATCCGGGAGGAGCTGTTCGCCGGTCCCCCGGTGGCGGACCCGCTGGTGGGGCTCCCCCGGCCCCGGGTGGTGTTCCTCGGGCGGCTGCATCCGCAGAAGAACGTGCCACTGCTCCTGGCCGCGATGGCCCGGCTGCAGGCAACCGGAGCGCACCTGGTGCTGGTCGGCGACGGTCCGGAGCGGGCCCGGCTGGAGCTGCTCCGGGACCGGCTCGGCCTGCGGCGCGTCGCCACCTTCCTCGGTTTCGTCGCGCACGACGAGGTGCCGGCCGTGCTCCGGGCCGCCGACGTGCTGGCCCTGCCGTCCCGCTACGAGGAACTGGGCACCGCGGTGATCGAAGCGATGGCGTGCGGCCTCCCGGTGGTAGCCACGGACACCGGTGGGATACCCGCCGCGGTCCGGGACGGGGTCAGCGGCATTCTCGTGCCGCCGGGCGACGCGGTGGCCCTCGCCGACGCGCTGGACCGCCTGCTGGCCGACGTCGAACTGCGTCGACGGATGGGAGAGCAGGGCCGAACAATAGCCGCCGGACACCGGTGGGACCGGCTGGCCCGGCGGGTGCTCACCGCGTACGCGGCGGCGCGGGCGCCGGGCACGAGAGCCGATCATGGCTGACCCGCTGCGGCTGGCCCTCGTTGTCGACAGCGACGCCTTCGGCGGCGCCGAGGTCTACACCCGCCACCTGCTTCGACGCGCACCCACCGACGTGACGCCGGTCGCCCTCGTCGCCGCGCCGGTGGCCGAGCACTTCGCGGGCCCGCACCGGCTGTCGGTGCTGCCCCTTGCCCGGCACGCGGAGCAGGCCCCGGCGCTGGCCGCCGCGCTGGCGCGGTTGCGGCCGGACGTGGTCCACGTCAACCTCGTCGACCCGGCGAGCAACCGCGCGGCGATCCGGGCGGCCCAGCAGGTCGCCCCGACGGTCGTCACCCTCCACCTGCAGGGCGACCTCGGCCCGGACCCCGCCGCGCTGCGACGGGCGTACGCCGGGGTCACCGCCGCCATCGCCCCGTCGGCGACGATCGCCGCGCAGCTCACCCGCGACCTGGGGGTCACCGTGGTGCACCGGGTACGCAACGGCGTCGACATCCCGGCCGTCCCGGCCCGCCCGGCCGGCCGTCTTCCGCTGTCCGTGGGCGCGGTCGGCCGGCTGACCGGGCAGAAGGGCTTCGACCTGCTCGTGGCGGCGGTCGCGGCGGTGGACCCGCGGGGACGGCGGATGCGGGTGACCGTGGCCGGCCAGGGGCGGGACGCCGAGCGCCTGCGCCGCCAGGCGGAGGGCCTGCCGATCACCTTCGGCGGGCTGTGCCGGGACGTGCCGGCGCTGCTGCGTGGCCTGGACATCTTCTGCCTGCCGTCGCGGCGGGAGGCGTTGTCGCTGGCGTTGCTGGAAGCGATGGCACACGGCCTGCCGTGCGTGACGACGTCGGTGGGGGACACCGCGGCGGCGGTGGGCGAGGACGCCCTCGTCGTCCCGCCGGAGGACCACCGCGCGCTCGCCGTGGCCCTCGCCCGCCTGCTCGACGACCCGGTGCTCCGCGTCGACCTCGGCCGGCGGGCCCGGCGGCGGGCGGTCCGCGATTTCGACGCCGAGCAGATGGTCACCGAGACCCTGGCCGTGCTGTCCGCCGCAGCAGGCCGTCGACCTCGGACAGCACGACGCTGACCGGCAGCCGGATGGCGCACCGGAAGTCGATCGGGCAGGTCAGGTGCGGGCACGGGTTGCAGCCGACCGCCGCCCGCGCGATGCGATGCGGTCCACCCGGATGGGACCAGCGCACCGGGTCGCCCGAGAGGTAGACGGTGACGCTCGGTGTGCCGACGGCCGCGGCCAGGTGCGCGGTGCCGGTGTCGTTGGCCACCAGGATCGCGGCGTGCCGGAGCAGCAGGGCGAGGCCACCCAGAGAGGTGGCCCCGGTGAGGTCGACGGTCGGCCGCCGGGTGAGCCGGCGGACGGCCGCGGTCACCTCCCGCTCGGCGGGCACGCCGGTGAGCACGACCCGCAGCCCGCGCGCGGCCAGGTGATCGGCCACGCCGGCGAATCGGGCAGCAGGCCAGCGCCGGCTCGGTGAGGTGGCGCCGGGGTGCACGACGGCGTAGTGGCCGGCGGTGAGGCCGTGACGGCGACGCAGGGCGACGTCGGCAGCCCGGTCGGCGGACCTGATCGGGAACTCGAGCGCGCGCACGCCGGCACCGGCCCCGACCGGTACGCCGAGGTGCGCGACCAGCCGCAGGTGCCGGTCGATCTCGTGCACGTCGTGGGGATACCGCAGATGGCCGGCGGGCGGCGGCCCCGGCGACCCGGTCGGCCAGAAGCCGGCCACGTGCCGGGCGTCGAGGGCGTCGCACACCCGGTTGGCGGCGGGGTTGTCGCCGTACGCCTGGACGGCGAGGTCGAACCGGCCCGCGGCGCGCAGGAACGGCGCCCAGCCCGCCTCGTGCACCGGCCGTTCGGGAATGCCGGAAAAGCCGGGGAACGGCAGCAGCCGGTCCACGTACGCCGCCATGCGCCGCACCACCGGCGCGGTCTCCGGCCAGGTGACGAGGGTGACGTGCAGATCCGGCCGGGCCCGGCGGACGGCGCGCAGGGCCGGCACCCCGCACAGCAGGTCACCCAGACCGACCCGGAGGCGGACCACGGCCACCCGGCGGACGGCGGGGTCGGCCAGCGGGCGCATCCCGCTGCCGTACCCGCAGGCCGAACGTGTATTCCCGGCGCCGCCGGGTAGGGGTGGGCGGTGGTGGCGTCGTCCGCATCGCCCCGGGTGAGCGTGCTCATGCCGGTGTTCGAACAGGCCGCCTTCCTGCCGCTGGCCATGGACGGGCTGCGGACGCAGTCGGTCGAGGACTGGGAGCTGATCGTCGTGGACGACGGCTCCCAGGACGACACTCCCGAGGTGGTCCCCCTGCTGACGGCCGACCCCCGGGTGCGTTCGGTGCGGCTGCCGGACAACGCCGGCCTCGGTGCCGCGGTCAACGCCGGGCTCGCCCGAGCGGCCGCGCCGGTGGTGGCGTACCTGCCCGCCGACGACCGGTACGACGACGTCGATCATCTCGCGGACCTGCTCCGCGTGCTCGGTGACCCGGCGGTCGTGCTGGCCTACGCCGGGGTACGGCACCACGGCGACCGGGAGTCCCTCGCCGCCCCGCCCGATTTCCCCCTGCAGCTGGTGCAGGTGGCCCACCGGCGGACCCGGCTGCGCTGGCCGGAGCGGCACGAGCAGGAGAGCGACGATCTGGACCGGCTGATGTGGTCGCGACTGCGCCGCCACGGTGGGGTCGCCGGCACGGGCCGGGTCACCTGCCGCTGGATCGACCACCCGGGTCAGCGGCACAAGGCGATCCGCGAGCGGTTCGACGGCGGCCCGAACGTCTTCCGGCAGCGATACCGGGTGACCGCCCCGCTGCGCCTGCACAGCAGCGACGGCGGTCTGGTGGACGAGGTCGGGCGGTACGCGCGCCAACGCGCCCGCCAACTCCCCGCCCGTCCCGACGGGCTGACGATCCTGCTGGTCGGCGAGCTGTCCTACCACCCGGACCGGGTGCTCGCCCTCGCCGAACGGGGTCACCGGCTGTACGGCCTGTGGACGCCGGAACCGCTCGGCGTCGACACCGTCGGCCCGGTCCCGTTCGGGCACGTCACCGACCTGGCCCCGGAGAACTGGGTGGCGGCGGTGCGCGCCCTGCGACCCGACGTGATCTACGCCCAGCTCAACTTCCGCGCCGTCCGCTTCGCCGACGCGGTCCGCCGCGCCTGCCCCGACACGCCGTTCGTCTGGCACTACAAAGAGGCGCCGCAGCGCAGCATCGCTCGCGGGGACTGGCCCACCCTGGCGGCCCTCACCGGTTCGGCCGACGCCGTGGTGTTGTCCAGCCCGCTGGAACGGGACTGGTTCGAGCGGGCGCTGCCCGGCCGGTTGGCCCCGGACCGGACCCTGGTGGTCGACGGCAGCCTGCCCAAGGCCGACTGGTTCGACGGGACGCCGCCGGCGCGGCTGTCCGAGCGGGACGGCGAGGTGCACACGGCGGTGCTGGGCCGACCGGTCGGCCTGGACCCGGCGTTCCTCCGCGTCCTGGCCGGGCACCGGATCCACGTCCACCTGCACGGCCTTCGGGACGGCCCGGGCCCGCAGGGCGCCTGGCGGTCGTGGCTGGCCGAGGCACGCGAGGCCGCCGACGGCTACCTGCATGTCCATCCGGCGGTGGACGAGCGCGGCTGGGTGTCCGTGCTGGGCGCCTACGACGCCGGCTGGATGCACCGCACGGCCAGCCACAACGGGGGCGACGTCGGGCGGGCGACCTGGGACGACCTCAACCACCCCGCCCGGATCGGCACCCTGATGGCCGCCGGCCTGCCGCTGCTGGCGCCGGAGCACGCCGGCCACGCCGTCGCCGTGTCCGACCTGGTGCGGACGACGGGGGTCGGGCTGACCTACGCCGACCCGGAGGACGCCGCGGCGCAGCTGGCCGACCCGCACCGGCTGGGCACCGCACGCGCTACCGTCGCCCGCCGCCGCCACGAGTTCACCTTCGACCGGTACGCCGACCGGCTGCTGGAGCTGTTCGCCGAGGTCCGCAGTGGCTGAGCCGGACATCCTGGTGATCGGCGCCGGGCCGGCCGGGCTCGCCGCCGGCCACCGCCTGCAGGAGCACGGGCGCGACGAGTGGCTGATCCTGGAGACCGGGGACACCGTCGGCGGCCTGGCGCGCTCGTACACCGTCGACGGCTACACGTTCGACATCGGCGGTCACGTGCTGTTCAGCCGGGACCAGGACTTCCTCGCCCTGCTGGACCGTCTGCTCGGCGGGGAGCACACCACCATCCGGCGGGAGGCGTGGGTGCACACGTCCGGGCGGCACGTGCGCTACCCCTTCCAGAACCACCTCGGCGGCCTCGATCCGCAGGTGACGCACGAGTGCCTCGCGGGCCTGGTCGCGGCGCGGCTCGCCGCCGCCGCCGGTACCGCCGGCCGGCCGGAGAACTTCCACGACTGGGTGCACCTCACCTTCGGCGCCGGCATCGCACGGCACTTCATGCTGCCGTACAACGCGAAGGTCTGGGCCGCGCCGGCGGAGCACCTGACGTACGACTGGATCAGCGACCGCGTCGCCGAGGTCGACCTCGACACGGTGCTCCGCAACGTCGTACTGCGGGTGGACGACGCACCGTGGGGGCCCAACAGCACCTTCCGGTATCCGCTGCGCGGCGGCACGGGGCGGCTGTGGCAACGGATGGCCGAGCCCCTGGCCGACCGGATCCGGCTCCGCTGCCCCGTCGTCCGCGTCGACACCGGCACGCACCGGTTGCAGACCTCGGACGGCCGGTGGCGGCGCTACGAACGGCTGCTGTCCACCATGCCGCTGGACGAGTTCATCGCGGCGTGCACCGACGCGCC
>NZ_JAPDPH010000211.1 GCF_026013475.1 Micromonospora yasonensis
AGATCCTCTACGCCATGTTCGACTCGGGGTACCGGCCGGACCGCGGCTACGTGAAGTGCTCCCGGGTCGTCGGTGACGTGATGGGTCAGTTCCACCCGCACGGCGACTCGGCAATCTACGACGCGCTGGTCCGGATGGCGCAGCCCTGGTCGCTGCGCTACCCGCTGGTCGACGGCAACGGCAACTTCGGCTCGCCGGGCAATGATCCGGCTGCGGCGATGCGCTACACCGAGTGCAAGCTCGACCCGCTGGCCATGGAGATGCTGCGGGACATCGACGAGGACACCGTCGACCTGCAGGACAACTACGACGGCCGGGCCAAGGAGCCCACCATCCTGCCGTCCCGGATCCCCAACCTGCTGATCAACGGCTCCGAGGGCATCGCGGTCGGCATGGCCACCAAGATCCCGCCGCACAACCTGCGCGAGATCGGCGCGGCCGTGCAGTGGTGCCTGGAGCACCCGGAGGCGGACGAGGCCACCACCCTTGAGGCGCTGCTGGAGATCGTCAAGGGCCCGGACTTCCCGACCCACGGCCTGATCGTCGGCCAGGCCGGCATCCAGGACGCGTACCGGACCGGGCGCGGCTCGATCCGGATGCGCGCGGTGGTCGAGGTCGAGGAGGACAAGCGCGGCCGGCCGGCGCTGGTGGTCAGCGAGCTGCCGTACCAGGTCAACCCGGACAACCTCGCCGAGCGGATCGCCGAGCTGATCAAGGAGGGCAAGCTCGGCGGCATCGCCGACATCCGGGACGAGTCCTCCGGCCGTACCGGTATGCGGATCGTGCTGGTCCTCAAGCGCGACGCGGTCGCCAAGGTGGTGCTGAACAACCTCTACAAGCACACCCAGCTCCAGGAGACCTTCGGCGCCAACATGCTGGCCCTGGTCGACGGCGTGCCCCGCACGCTCAACCTGGCCCAGTTCATCCGCTACTACGTCGAGCACCAGATCGAGGTCATCCGCCGGCGGACCGCGTTCCGGCTCCGCAAGGCCGAGGAGCGGGCGCACATCCTGCGCGGTCTGACCAAGGCGCTCGACGCGCTCGACGAGGTGATCGCCCTGATCCGGCGTTCACCCACGGTCGAGGACGCCCGCCAGGGCCTGATCCGGCTGCTGGAGATCGACGAGGTCCAGGCGACCGCGATCCTGGACATGCAGCTGCGCCGGCTGGCCGCCCTGGAACGGCAGCGGATCCTCGACGACCTGGCCAAGCTCGAACTGGAGATCGCCGACCTCAAGGACATCCTCGCCAAGCCGGAGCGGCAGCGGAAGATCGTCTCCGAGGAGCTGGGCGAGATCGTCGCGAAGTGGGGCGACGACCGGCGCACCAAGATCATCCCGTTCGACGGCGAGGTCTCGATGGAGGACCTCATCGCCCGCGAGGACGTCGTCGTCACCATCACCCGCACCGGGTACGCCAAGCGCACCAAGGTCGACCTCTACCGCTCCCAGCGGCGCGGCGGCAAGGGCGTCAGCGGCGCCACGCTCCGGCAGGACGACATTGTCAGCCACTTCTTCGTATGCTCGACGCACGACTGGATCCTGTTCTTCACCAACAAGGGACGGGTATACCGGGCGAAGGCGTACGAGCTTCCGGAAGCCAGTAGGGTGGCCAAGGGCCAGCACGTGGCCAACCTGCTCGCCTTCCAAGCGGACGAGCAGATCGCGCAGATCATCGAAATCCCGAATTACCAGGTGGCCCCCTACCTGGTACTGGCCACGAAGAACGGCCTGGTGAAGAAGACGCGGCTCGAGGAGTTCGACTCCAACCGTTCCGGCGGCATCATCGCGATCAATCTGCGCGATGAGGACGAGCTGGTCGGTGCTGCCCTGGTGAGCCCGGACGACGACCTCCTGCTGGTGTCCAAGAACGCCCAGGCCATCCGCTTCAACGCCACCGACGAGGCGCTGCGCCCGATGGGAC
Organism: Micromonospora yasonensis; assembly: GCF_026013475.1. Taxonomy (GTDB): domain Bacteria; phylum Actinomycetota; class Actinomycetes; order Mycobacteriales; family Micromonosporaceae; genus Micromonospora; species Micromonospora yasonensis. The sequence continues at coordinate 1,924 of NZ_JAPDPH010000211.1, forward strand.
GTGCCACTTCCGGCGTCATCGGCATGCGCTTCAGCGAGGACGATGTTCTCCTTGCCATGGAGGTCGTCCGCGAGGGCATGGAGATGGACGTGCTGGTCGCAACGAATGGCGGATACGCGAAACGTACCCCGATCGAGGAATACCCGGTCCAGGGCCGGGGAGGTAAGGGCGTGCTGACTGCGAAGATCACCGAGCGACGCGGTGGCCTGGTCGGCGCGGTGGTGATCAGCCCGGACGACGAGTTGTTCGCCATCACCAGCAACGGTGGCGTCATCCGGACTCCGGTGAAGCCTGTACGCCGTACGCGGGACCGGAACACAATGGGGGTCAAGCTGATGGACCTCCCGGACGGCGTGACTATCGTGGCGATTGCTCGCAATGCCGACGAGCCTGACGAACAGGACTAGTTGATGACGGAGACACAGGCGAAGTCGGGGAACAAGGGGACCTCGGCCAACCCGGTCGACGAGGAGACCGCCAAGAGCGGTACACCAGCGACCGGCCGCGCGGCCGTGGGCCGGGCCACGGTCCCCGCCGATGCGCCTGCCCCGAAGTTCACCCGGGCCCCCGGCATGGCTCCGCCGCCGGACAAGCCCGCGGAGGACTCGGGAACGGGCGACCAGACCGAGCAGGTCGACGCCCCGACCTCCGTCGGGGGTCCGGCCGCCGCCACGGCCAAGCCCGCCGTCACGACGACACAGCCGATCAAGACCACGGGTACGGCCAGGCCGTCCACCGGCACGACCGGCACCCAGCCGCGCGTCGGCGCCGGCATGGGCACCGCGGCGAAGCCCTCGCCGGACGGCGCCCGTCCCGGCGCCCCCGGCCGCCCGGCCAACGGCGGGGGCCTCCCGCCGGGCATCAGCGGCGCCGCCGCCGTCGGTGCCGCCCGGGTCGGTGAGGCGGTACGCGCCGCGCGTAGCTCGATCAGTTCGGCCGCGTCGCGCGGGCCGCGCCGGGCCCGGCTGAACCTCAAGCGGATCGACCCGTGGTCCGTGATGAAGTTCGCGTTCGCGGTCTCGGTGGTGCTCTTCATCGTGGTGGTCGTCGCGACCTCGGTGCTCTACCTGGCCCTGGACGCGATGGGCGTGTTCAAGAGCGTCAACGCCAGCCTGACCGATCTGGTCAACGCCGGCAGCCAGGGCGGCGGCGGGTTCCGGATCACCGCCAAGGGCGTCATCCTCAGCTCCGCGTTGATCGGTCTGGTGAACGTCGTGCTGTTCACCGCGCTCGCCACCCTCGGCGCGTTCGTCTACAACGTCTGCGCCGATCTGGTCGGCGGGATCGAGCTGACCCTCGCCGAGCGGGACTGAACGACCGACGCCGGGGCGCCGCGAAAAGCGGTCGCCCCGGCGTCGCGTACGTGGGTAGATTCGAGCCAGTACGGGCGAGAGCCGCCACGGACCCCCGATTTGGGTACGGCGGCGGCGATGGGTTAACCTTGCTCGTCGCTACGCGGGGCTATAGCTCAGTCGGTTAGAGCGCAGAGCTGATAACTCTGAGGTCGCTGGTTCGATTCCAGCTAGCCCCACCGCACACCGTCGGACGGTAGCCGAGCGCGAGGGGTCGCCCCATGTTCAAGAAGCTCCTGATCCTGGCCGGCGTCGTCGGCGTGGCCGCCCTGGTGGCCAAGAAGGTGAAGGCCTCGAACGACGAGCGCGCCCTGTGGCACGAGGCGACCACCGCTCCCGACCTGCGCTGACCGTCCCTCCGACTGCCAGCACCGGGCGGCTCCGCCCGCCTCGGGGCCCTAGCTCAACTGGCAGAGCACTGCCTTTGCAAGGCAGGGGTTAGGGGTTCAAGTCCCCTGGGCTCCACCAGCACTTCCCTTGGTTGATCTCGATTCCGGGCACAGCCAAGCGTCACGCCGTCCCCTCCTCGCCCAGCACGCGATCGATGGCCGAGACAGCCTGATGAGCCCCGCGGGCAGGACGTGCCCAGAGGAGTCGGCTGTCATCCGGATCGTGGGGCACCCGAGCAGCTCCATTGCCGTGCGTAGCTCCTCGCCCTGGCCAAGGCCGCACGAGGGGATCCGCTCAATCAGCTGGTTGCTCCGGTTCACCCCAGAACTGCACCGAAACGACACATCCGGTCTTAGCATCTACAGCGACCACTTCGCGCACTCTCGCCGTTGCTCCTGGTGCGGCACCTGCTGCCGAGGCGGCCAGATCCAACTCACCCGTGACGGTCTTCTGCAGCGACTCGCACCGCACCTCAGGGGCGAGCTGTGGCCGGTTCACCGGCTCCCCGCTGAGGCACCCGAGCCCCAAGACTGCCAGCGCTGCGACGAGCCGAGGGTTTGTCGTCCTGCGAGGCGACAGGGGGCGGGCCGGCGCACTCAGATCGATGACGGGCATAGGGCAAGTTATCCGATGGCAGCTAACGGGCTCGTACCGGCGCGGGCCATCCACGGGCCCGTAACCGTGGGCGGCTCAGCCTTGGTAGAGGTCGATGTAGTTCCTGCTCGGGTCGATCAGGCACGATGACCTGTCCGGCGACAACGGCGTTACCGGTGGCCCCGCGTATCGGGTGGTGGGCGGCAGGCTAGCGTCGGGACGTGAGCACCGGATCCCCGCGCGTCCTGTCGGCCGACATCGGCATCGCCGAAGCCGCCTCCGTCCTGCGTGCCGGCGGGCTGGTCGCCTTCCCCACCGAGACGGTCTACGGGCTGGGCGCGAACGCGCTCGACGCGGAGGCTGCGGCCCGGATCTTCGCGGCGAAGGCCCGGCCCAGCTTCGACCCGCTCATCAGCCACCTGGCCGACGCCGCCGACCTGCCCGGCCTGGTCGGCGAGGTGCCGCCGGCGGTCGCCGCGCTGGTCGAACGGTTCTGGCCCGGACCGCTCACGCTGATCGTGGACCGGCCGGCGGCGATCCCGCCGATCGTCACGTCCGGACTGGACACCATGGCGGTCCGGGTCCCGGACGAGCCGGCCGCGCGGGCGCTGATCGCCGCTGCCGGGGTGCCGGTCGCCGCGCCCAGCGCCAACCGGTTCGGGCAGCTCAGCCCGACCCGGGCCGAGCACGTGGTGGCCGGGCTGGGCGACGCCGTGGACGTGGTGCTCGACGGAGGGCCCACCCGGTGCGGCATCGAGTCGACGATCGTGGACGCCCGAGGCGAGCGGCCGGTGGTGCTCCGGCTGGGTGCGCTGCCGGTGGAGGCGCTGGTCGAGGCGGTCGGGCCGGTCGAGGTACGACCGGGCAGCTCCGGCCAGCCGGTGGCGCCCGGGACCTTGGCCGCGCACTACGCCCCGCGTACGCCACTGCGGTTGGAGACGGCCGGACCGGCGCCCGGCGACGGCGGCCGGCGCGGGTTCCTGGCCTTCCGGGAGCGCCCGGCGGACGGCAAATGGGCGGCGGTGGAGGTGCTGTCGCCCGATGGCGACCTGACCGTGGCGGCCGCGCGGCTCTTCGACGCCCTGCACCGGCTCGACGCGGCCGGGGTGACCGAGATCGTCGCGGAACCGGTTCCCGAGGTCGGGGTGGGCCGCGCGATCAACGACCGGTTGCGGCGGGCCGCCGCCACCTGGCACTGACCGCCCACCTGCGCCGGTCAGGTCTCCTGGTGGGTGACCTCCAGGTTGACGTAGCGGGGTTCCGTTTTGGCCAGCCGCCGCATCCGCTCGGCGTACGCGGGTCTCGGATTGCCGGCATGGTGGCCGCCGGCGCGGGTAGGAGGTACGGGTATCAACCCCCCGAAAGTGAGGTGTGTGCCCAATGCCGACCGCACGCGACATCATGACCAGCAACGTGAGCTGTGTCCGCGAACAGGACGACCTCCGTACCGCCGCCCGACAGATGGCTGAGCTCGGGGTGGGCTCGCTGCCGATCTGCGGTGTCGACAACCGCCTCCGGGGCATGCTGACCGATCGGGACATCGTGGTGAAGGTGCTCGCCCAGGGCCGCGACCCGGGCAGCGTGACCGCGGGTGAGCTGGCCCAGGGCGAGGCGGTGACCATCGGCGCGGACGACGACGCGGCCGAGATCCTGCGGACCATGGGGCAGCACAAGGTACGCCGGCTGCCGGTGATCGACGGGCGCGAGCTCGTCGGGATCGTGGCCGTCGCCGACGTGGCCCGGTCGCTGCCGGAACGCCCGGTGGGCGATCTCATCGAGGCCATCTCCGAGCGCGCCTGACCCGGCCCCCCGAGCGCCGCCCCCGCACCGGCCCTGCCGGCGAGGGCGGCGCTCGCCGTCCGGGGCGAGTCGGCCCGCCTTGCGGCGACCCGGGCCGTCACCGCTCCGGGACACCACGACCTGCCGCAATCCGCGGCGGCCCCGCAATCCGCGGCGGCCCCGCAATCCGCGGTGGCCCGGCGGGCCGGTCAGGCCGGCGTTGCTCATGAGCCGTGCGGGCGGACACCGTGCTGCGGCAGGCGGTCGACCAGCCGGGTGAGTGCGGCGTTGGCGAAGGTGGCGCCGAGCGCGGAGCCGGTGGCGATGGTCCAGCCCACCGGGCCGAGCGGGGTGCAGCCGAAGAACTGGCTCACCCCGGGGGTCTGTACCACCGCCACCAGCACGCCGATCGAGGCGGCGGTGGAGGCCAGCACGGTCGGGCTGGTGCCGCCGGCCAGCACGGTCTGGCCGAGCTGGGTACCGACCAGCGAGGCGAGGGCGACCGTGCCGGCCCGGCGCTGACGCCCGGTGTACCGGGCGAGCGTCCAGCCGGCGGTGGCGCCCAGCGTGGTGGCCCCGGCCCGCAGCGCGATCTCCCGGGTCATCGTCTCGCCGAGGGAGGTGTCCGGTCCCTCCCGCAGCAGGTGGTCGGCGCGGTCGGAGGCGGGCGGGCGGACCGCGATGGCCAGTGCCGGCGCCAGGTCGGTGAGCAGGTTGACCAGGAGCAGTTGCCGGCCGGTGAGCGCGGACCGGCCGGTGGCGCCGGCGGTCAGCACGCTGAACGCGATCTCGCCGAGGTTGCCGCCGACCAGGATGCTCAGCGCGTGGCGGACCGAGGACCACATCGCCCGCCCCTCGACCAGGGTGGCGATGATCGTCTCGAGCCGGTCGTCGGTGACCACCAGGTCGGCGGCGGCCCGGGCCGCCGGAGTGCCTCGCTGGCCGAGCGCGATGCCCACGTCGGCCAGCCGGATGGCTGGGGCGTCGTTGGCGCCGTCGCCGGTCATCGCCACCGTCCGGCCGTGCCGCTGGAGTGCCTGGATGATGCGGACCTTGTGCGCCGGGGTGCACCGGGCCACCACGTCGGTGGCGGTCAGCCGCTCGGCGAGGGCCTCGTCGTCGAGCCGGTCCAGGTCGGTCGCGGTGACCACCCGCTGCGCGCCGTGGTCGGGGCTGATCTTCGCGGCGATCGCCTCGGCGGTGGCCGGATGATCCCCGGTGATCATGATGGTGTGCACGCCGGCCTGCCGGATCCGGTGGACCGCGGGCGCGGCGCTCTCCCGTACCCCATCGGCGAGGGCCAGGAAGCCGACGAAGATCAGCCCTTCGACCTGCTCGTCGGTGACCGACTCGGTGCCGATCCGGCACTCGGCCACGGCGAGGATTCGGTGCCCGGCCCGGGCCCGGTCGGCGAGCATCGCGTGCAGCGCGGCCCGTCCGGCGTCGTCCAACGGCCGATCGCCCTGGACGGTGCGCCGAGCCGTGCAGCGGGGCAGCACCGACTCGGGCGCGCCCTTGACGCTGAGCAGCAGCCCCTCGGTGTCCCGCCCGACGGTGGAGTGGTAGCCCCGGGACGGCTCGAAGGGCAGCCCGCCCACCGCCGTCCAGTCGGCCGCGCCGGTCTGCTCCACCACTGCGGCGGTGCCCGCGCCCCGGCGTACCGCGCGGTCGGTGTGCTGGGGCAGCTCGTCGGGGTCGGCCGCCGCCGGGGTGGCCCGCAGCGCGGTGGCCAGGATCAGCCGCAGCGGCTCGTCCAGCCGGTCCGGCGGGGCGTACCGGTCGTCGCCGGAACCCACCCCGGCCAGCAGCAGCTTGCCCTCGGTGAGGGTGCCGGTCTTGTCGAAACAGAGCACGTCGACCCGGCCCAGCGCCTCGATGGTCCGGGGATTGCGGACCAGTGCACCGTGCTCGGCCAGCCGCCGCGCCGCCGCCAGTTGTGCGGCGCTGACCAGGAACGGCAGTCCCTCCGGCACCGAGGCCACGGCCAGGTTCGCGGCGGTCGCCGCCGTCTCCGCCAGGGGTACGCCCCGGAGCAGTCCCGCCCCGGCCACCGCGATCGCCGAGCCGGCCGCCAGTGGCACGGCCGCACTGGTCAGCTTCCCGAGCCGTGCCTCCACCCCGCTGGCCGGCGGAGCCTGCCGGGCCAGGGCGAGACTCCGCCCCGCCTCGGTCTCCTCCCCGGTCGCCACCACCACGGCGGTGCCGTGGCCGGCGGCGACGGTGGTGCCCTCGTACAACATCGAGTGCCGTTCGGCGACGGCTGCCGCCACCACCGGCTCAGGCGCCTTGGCCACCGGTAGTGACTCGCCGGTCAACGAGGACTCGTCGGCCTCCAGCCCGTCCGAGGTGAGGGTCCGGCAGTCGGCCGGGATCGCGTCGCCGGGGCCCACCATCACCACGTCCCCGGCCACCAGGTCCTCGGCGGGCAGCACCTGCTCGACGCCGTCGCGCAGCACCCGCGCGGTGACCGCCGAGCGGGAGAGCAGCTCGGCCAGGGACCGCTCGGTGTTGCGCTGGTGCACCGCCCCGATCAGCGCGGACCCGCCCACCACCCCGCCGACCAGGGCCGCGTCGACCAGTGAGCCGAACGCGGCGGAGAGCACCGCGCCGGCGGCGAGCACCGGGGTGAGCGGGTTCGACAGCTCCGCCACGAACGCCCGGAGCAGCCCCGTCGGGCCGCCGTGCTCGCCGGTCGCCTCGCGCCGGCGGCGGGCGGCCTCATCGGTGGTCAATCCGTCCTGGTCGGTGCCGAGCTGGTCGAGCACGGTCGGCACCGGCATCAGGTGCCAGGCGGTCAGCGCGGGCACCGGGGTACGGGTCCGGTCCGGCAGCCGGTGGGCGCGCCAGACGCCATGGGCGAAGGCGAGCGCGGCGGTGCCGTTCACCGCGCTGAGGGTCCGGCCGGGAAGCTGCTGCGGGTCGGCGGTGAACGCGCCCAGCGCGGCCAGGCCGCTGCCGGCCATGGCGAGCCGGATGTTCTGGCCGGTCATCCGGCGGGCCATCCCGGTCGCGTCGATCAGCAGCGCGGCGATCCGCAGGTCGTCGCCGACCAGCAGGTGCGCGCCCCAGGGTGGGAGGTCGTCCGGGGCGGAGACGCCGACCCCGCAGTCGGCGGCGCCGAGCGCGGCCCGGTCACCGGAGACCACCATGACCACCGCGCCCTCGCGTTGCAGGGCGCGTACCGAGTCGGCGAGGTGGGGGCCGCCGGGCAGCAGGGCGTCGGCGAAGCCGTACCGGCCGTCGTCGTCGCCGGCCACCACGAGCCGCAGTCCAGCCTGGCGGGTGGCGGTCGGCAGCGCGTCCACGCCGGGCGCGGGCTCCGGTTCCACCCGCAGTACGGCGGCGAGTCGGCCGCCGTCCGCCAGGCCGAGCAGGTGCCCGGCGTCCTCCCGGAGCCGCCGGCTGTCCTCGGTGTCGCCGGGGCTCTCGGCGTCGATCCGGTCCAGCGGCCCGAGCCGCCAGCCGTCGGCCTGCCATACTCCGTCGGGGTCGGCCGGGTCGAACAGGGCGAACGCCCGGGCGGCGACCTGCCCGGTGTCCGCGCCGGGCAGCGGTGCCAGGTCGGCCAGCACCCCCCGGTCCGAGCCGAGCACCCGGCTGTCCAGCAGCACCGTGTCGATCCGGTCCAGCTCGCGCAGCACGCTGCGGTCCATGGCGATCACGCCGCGCCGGGCCAGTATCCGGCCGAGCTGGGCGGCGTACCCCTCGCGTCCGCTTCCGGGTGCCTTGGGCAGCGCGGAGAGGGCCACCGACGCGGCCCGCTTCGGGCCGGCCACCGGCACCGCCGCGGCACCGGCCGTCGCGCCGGCGGCGAGCGCGCGGGAGACGTACCGCTCGGCGGGGCCGTCCGGCACCGGGCAGGGCCGTTCCCCCTTGGGTGCCCGGGCGACGGCCCGCTCCGGGGTGCCGGTCAGCCTCGGTTCGCTCTTGGACCAGGCGGCGAGCTGGGCTCGTGCCTCGCCCCACTGCACCATCCGCTGCGCGCCGTCGAGGACGATGCCGGACCAGCCACCGGTGAGGCCCTGCACGACCGCCTCCGCGAGCGGGAAGAGCACGTCCGCGCGAGGGTCGGCGCGCACACCCCGATCGGCCAGCGCGTGCAGCTTCGGGTGCAGGTCGATCGCGGTGAGGAAGCCGGCCACCTCCCCGGGGACCGGGGTGAACGGCAGGATCCGGGTGGCTGCCGAGATGGTCAGGCCGAGCGCGTCCGAGACCAGCCCGCCCAGGGTGCGGGGCGTCCGCGGGCCCTCCTCGGGCGGGTGCGGTGGCGGGATCTCTGGATTCGGTTCGTGCGGGCAGACCCGCTCGGTGCGGGCGACGGTGGCGATCAGGTCGCGCAGCTTGGGCCGGGGCTCCTCGACCGCGACGATCACCCGGCCGGAGGGCGCGTTGACCCGGGCCCAGGCCACCCCGGGCATCCGTTCCAGCGCCTCCTCGACCTGCCGGGCCAGCCGGTCCCCGCCGTTCTGGCAGACGCCGTGCACCTCGATGTGGTGCCGGCCGTCCCGGGTCCAGACCCGTCGCCGGGTCAGCCCAGCGAGCCGGGCCAGCCGGCCCGCTGCGGCGCCCGCGCTCCCGGCCGCCTCGCCGAGCGAGCGGGGGGCGGCGTCCGAAGCCGCAGAGGCCGCCTCCGGTACGGCGGTGGCGACGGTACGGACGACCCGCGCGACGACGTCCGGCAAGGTGGCCGGCGACCGCAGGAGCCCGGCGTACCGGCCCAGCGAGGTCATCGAGTCGTATGGCCGAGCAGCCGGCCCCGCTCCCCGCTGCATCCGTCGCCGCGGAGACGCGCCGGGCTGAAGTCGTCGTAGCCGTACGCCATCGTCGCCTCCCGCGTTCCGTCCGGCGGCCCGACTTCCCGGCGCGGCGTCCGTTATGCCCCCTGGCCAGGGGAATTTCCCCGGTGGCCCGGGCATGGACCAGGCCGCCCGTGGAATGCCGCTCAGACGTCGATGTGGTCGTCGGAACCGGGGAGGCAGGAATGAGCACCCTGACGCGGCACCTCAGTGGGGGGCGCGAGTCGATGAAGGCGTACGGCCGGCGGGTGGACATCCCGATACTCGGCGAGGTGGCGGTGCCCACGCCGGACAAGGTGGCCTACTACGCGGGGCTGGGCGTACTCGCCGCGCTCCAGGTGATCGAGTGGCCGATCGCCCTGGTGATCACCGCCGGGCACCTGCTGGCCGACCAGCACCTGTCCGGTGTGGTGAAGGGCGTCGGCGAGTCGCTCGAGTCGGCCTGACGAGACGGGGCTCACCGTTGACCTCAATCCGGGTTGAGGAACGATGCTTGAGCCCATGTCGACCGCCACCGCCGCGCCGGCGGCCCCACCCGCGCACCTCTTCGTCCCGTCTCTGCGGGCGATGACCGTGGGCAGTGTCGCCCTGGTCTCGCTACTTGCTTTCGAGGCCCTCGCGGTCGGCACCGCGATGCCCACGGTCGCCCGCAGCCTGGACGGGCTGGCGCTGTACGCGTTCGCCTTCGCCGGCCCGTTCGCCTCCGGCGTGGTGGCGATGGTGCTCTCCGGGATCTGGTGCGACGCCCGGGGACCACGCGGCCCGATGTGGCACGGGGTGGCCTGGTTCGTGGCCGGGCTCGCGGTGGCCGGCATCGCCCCGACGATGGGGGTGCTGGTCGTCGGCCGGGTGGTGCAGGGCTTCGGCTCCGGGCTGCTCTCCGTCGCGCTGTACGTGATCGTCGGTCAGGCGTACCCGGAGGAGTTGCGGCGGCGGATCTTCGCCGCGTTCGCGGCGGCCTGGGTGGTGCCGTCGCTGGTCGGCCCGGCGGTGGCCGGCCTGATCGTGGAGCACCTGGGCTGGCGCTGGGTCTTCCTCGCGGTGCCGGTGGTGGCGGTGCCGGCGGCGCTGCTCATCCAGCCCGGGCTGCGTTCGCTGGGCTGCGACAACTCCAGCTCGGCTGGCGGCCATGATTCGGCCTCCGCGCCGCTAGGCGGCGCTCCGGGCCGAATGAAGGCCGGTCTGACGCCGCGCCGCGACCTGGAGCCGTCGGCGACCCGGGGCGCGCTACCGGCCGGCGCGGTGGCCCGGACCGGTTGGGCCTGCGGGGCGGGCGCGAGCG
>NZ_JAPDPH010000212.1 GCF_026013475.1 Micromonospora yasonensis
ACTCGGCCACCGAACCCATGCCGACCATCCTCGCGCATCGGGCTCCGAACACCCCGGCACCGGTCCGCTATTCTCCGCCGATGGCATCGAAGGGAAACGCCGAGCTGCAGGCGATGATCGAGGAAGCCACCGTCGACGCGTACGGCGACGACGAACAGCTCACCGGCCTGTTCACCATGATCGAGGAGCATCTGGCGGTGCCGTTCACCACCACCGTCCTCGGCGTCGAGGTCACCGTGCGCAAGATCGACCTGACCGTGGACACCATCGTCGCGGTCTGCACCCGTGGCCGCCACCGGCAGAGGATCGACCTTCTCGACCTGCCGCTACCCACCCCCGCGCCGGACGGAACCGCGTGGATTGACGCCTACCGGCACTGGGCCGGGAGGTAGACCACGGTGAGCGAGTACCAGTACTACGAGTTCACCGCCGTCGACCGGCCCCTCACCTCCCGAGACCAGGCCGAGCTGCGGTCGCTGTCGACCCGGGCCGACATCACCGCCACCAGCTTCGTGAACACCTACGAGTGGGGCAACTTCAAGGGCGACCCGCGCAAGCTGATGGAACGATACTTCGACGCGCACCTGTACCTGGCGAACTGGGGAACCCGCCAGCTCATGCTGCGGCTACCGAAACACGTGCTCGACCCCGCCACGGTGGCCCAGTACTGCCAGGGTGACAGCGCATCCGGTTGGACCGCCGGCAAGCACGTCATCATCGACCTCCACGACGAGGACGAGGACGGCACCGACGAGTGGGACCTCGACGGCCACGGTCTGCTCACCTCCATCATCCCGGTCCGGGGCGGCCTCGCCGCCGGGGACCTACGCCTGCTGTACCTGGCCTGGCTCCGCTGCATACAGTCCGAGGACATCGCCGACGACGAGCCCGAACCGCCCGTGCCAGCCGGACTGGGCACCCTCGACGCGCCCCTCACCGCCGTCGCCGAGTTCCTGCGCATCGACCCCGACCTGATCGCGGCCGCGGCGGCCGGGTCGGCGCCGGCCGCCGTTGGCGAACCGACCGCTGCGCAACTACGGACCTGGGTCGTCGGGCTGCCCGCTCGGGACAAGGACGCCATCCTGACCGACCTGATCACCGGTGGCGACAGCCACCTGCGCAGCCAACTGCTGCGCCGCTACCGCGACGCACACCGCACTGATACCCCCACCCCGGCAGCCGCCCGCACCGCCGGGGAACTGCTCGCCGCCGCTGCGGACCTGCGCGCCGAGCGGGAACGACGGGACGCCGAGCAGCGCCAACGCGACCGGATTCGCCAGGAACGGTCCGCCGCAGCAGCCCGGCAACGGCACCTCGACACCCTCGCGGTCGACCAACCCGCCGCCTGGCAGAGGGTCGACGAACTCATCGCCACGAAGAAACCCCGCGAGTACGACACCGCAGTTCGACTCCTCGTCGACCTGCATGACCTCGGCGAACGCGACGGAGACAGCACATCGTTCCGAAACCGGCTGGCCGAGCTACGGGCGGTGCACGCCCGCAAGCCCAGCCTGCTCGAACGCCTCAACCTGGCAGGCCTCGACACCTGACGCATGGTTCGCCACCCGGCGGCCATCGCCGGAGTGCGGGGAGATCCTGAGGCCGCCGCAGCGTGCCGGCGTGACGCCCCGGACAGCCGACGCCAACGGCAGCAGACTCCAGAAGTCCGTCCGGACCCGCAACCAGACATCGAACCGTGTCGTTTGCTGGGGTGGACCCGGAGGGTCGGGTGACTGTCTGGGTGTGTGCTGCCGATGTCATGGCCAGCTAGGAGTAGGACGCCCCGGCCCTCGCTGATGACCGCTGTATCAGCACTGGATGGAGACTTGCGACCGATCGCCCTTTCCGAAGTTGTGGCTACTGAACCGCGGCGGGTCCACGCCCCTGACCAGCACGACCGAAAAGGGTGATGCCCGATGGGCAGCCTGTGGGCCGGCGTCGACGTCGGCAAGACCCACCACCACGTGTGCGCCGTAGACGGCGACGGCAGCGTGGTCCTGTTCGAGAAGATCCCCAACGACCAACAGGCCATCTCCGGCATCGCCGGGCGGCTCGGCAAACGCCGCAAGCCGATCCGCTGGGCAGTCGACCTACGCGGCGGACCAGCGTCACTGCTGTTGGCGGTCCTGTTCGACCGGGGTGCGGACGTTCGCTACGTCAGCGGCACGGTCACGTCCCGGATGGCGGAGGCGTTCCACGGGGAACGCAAGACCGACGCCCACGACGCCTACGTCATCGCCCAGACCCTGCGCATGCGCAACGACCTACCGACCCTCACCATGGCCGACGGCGTGCAGCAGGAGCTGAAGCTGCTCGTCTCCCGCCGCCTCGACCTGGTCGCCGACCGCGTCCGCATCACCGCCCGCATCCAGGAACTACTGACCATGATCAGCCCCGCCCTGGAGAAGACGCTCAACCTGCGCAGCAGAGGTGCGCTCCGGCTCCTCGCGCAGTGGCAGACCCCCGCCGGACTGCGCCGCGCCGGCGAAGCCCGCATCCTGGCCTACCTACGCCAGCACGGCGTCTGGGCCGCCAAGGCACTCACCGCCAAAGTCCTCACCGCCGCGCGGACACAGACCGTCGCCGTCGCGGGGGAGGCCACTGCGGCCGGGATCGTGGCGCAGATGGCCACCGACCTGGAAGCGGTCAACGACCGCATCACCGCCATCGAGGAAACCATCGCCAGCGTCGTCGCCGAGCACGAGTTGGGAAAGATCGTCACCAGCCTGCCCGGCATCGGCACCACCCTCGCCGCCGAGTTCCTCGCCCACGCCGGCACCCTCACCACCTACTCCAGCCCCGCGGCGCTCGCCGCGCACGCGGGGCTCGCGCCGATCTCCCGAGACTCCGGCCGCAGGCAGGGTCACCAGGTTCGGCCCCACCGCTACCACCGCGGCCTGCGCCGGGTGTTCAGCATGTCCAGCTTCGCCGCTCTGTCCCACTGCCCACGATCACGCGCCTACTACGACAAGAAACGAGCCGAAGGAAAGGCCCACCGCCAAGCCACCGCCGCCCTGTCCAGACAACGCCTCAACGTCCTCTGGGCCTGCACCCATCATCGAGAGCCAGGAGATGCCCCGTATCAGGCTCCTGACCTAACGCGGACCTACGCGGTGATCTTGTCGCGCGCCGGGAGGGCATCGCGAACCTCGGTGGATCCGGCCTGCGTTGAGGGCAGCCGTCGGCCGACATGGCGGAGAAGACGGCGTATTCCAGCGTGGTTCACGATCCTGGACGACGGTGAGTGGTTCGGACCGATACCAATTGGCGGTTCTGTTTGGAGTCAGGGGACCAGGCCAGGAAGGGGTGTTACGGGGTTAAGCGCCGTAGCCGGTCCTTTCTGTTACGTGAACACGCCGGTCTTTGACGTTGATTACTGCCACTATTCCTCGTTGTCGAAGTGCCTTGTTTGCGTGGTAGCGCCTGTTTAGCCTGGGCGCCCGACGATCAACGGGGGAGCGGCGGGATGCGACTGGAGATTCGACTGCTCGGGACTGTGGAGTCAAGGGTGAACGGCCGGGTCGTCACCCCGGGAGGCCGGCGAAGAAGGCGTCGCGGTCGGTATGGGGATCGGGGCCATCGTCGGCCTGGTCTTCGGTGGCAAGGGCCTCAACAAGGCCCTCAACAAGGCCCTCAAGTTCACGAGATCTGCCAAGATTGCCTCTGCTGCTCAGATTGGGCGTCGGGTGGACGAGTTGCACGGCAAGCTCGACGACGTCGCCCAAGGCCAGCGAACCACCGCGATCATCAGGGCTTGGACCGGCAAGGGCTTTGTTGACGTGATTGCTGGCAGTGGTGATCGCGGGCTGGACAAGAAGATTCTCGGCGCGCTGAACGGCGAGAAGCCGGCGCCGAACATCAAGGGCTTGGACGCCGAGCAGAACGCGCTGGCTTACATCAAAGAGAAGGGCTGGAAGCCGTACGCTGGTGCCGCGAGCAAGCCGGTTTGCCCCTGGTGCCAGAACGAGATCTTCAATGAGGGGGGAGTTTGGTCGGAGAGGCCAAGAAGACCGTGATCCTCAGGAAGTATCGCCGGACGCCGAGTGGTGGCATCCTGACTGGCCAGCTCCAGTTCATCTTCTGATGGGAGGATCCATGTCATCCATGAAGGAGCGGGGCCGGTCAAGTCTCGGGTTTGGCCTGCTGGGTTTGATTTTTCCGGTTCCGGCAATGGGTTTCGGGCAGGCGTGTGTGCGGTGCCGCGGTCAACGGCTGGGCCGTAGGCCCACCCCGCAGGGGCTTGGCCTTGACGCCGGCACCGTGCGCGCCATGCTCGTGATGCCGGAAGACGGCGTTGTGGGTGTGGTCGCGTCACCAGTTCCGACCGATGTCGGAAGGGCAGGCCGAGGGGTTCGGCTGCCGGTCATCCATTCGCCCCGCGCGTGGTTCGGGGGCATGGTGGTTTGCGACCGTGACCGGACGGGGTCAATCAAGCGGGCGGCCTCGCCGTCGGCCGACGGGGGTCAGACACAGAACGACCTCGCGTCCGGTCACGTCCGAACCTGCTCACGCCGCCGCCTTGGCCGGGGCGAGGGCGCGGATGTGCCCGTCGCGGAGGCCGTAGTAGACGAGGGTGAGCAGCTTGCGGGCCACCGCGATGGTGGCGATGTTGCGTCCACGGCGCTCGGCGATGGCCGCCCGTCGGGAGACCAGCCAGCCGGCGCGGTGCGGGACGCTGTGGGCGGCCTCGACCGCGGCCCACCGCACCAGGGTCGAGCCTTGTTTGGTGATCCGTCCCCGGTGCACGACGAGGTCGGACTCGCGGTGGCGTGGGGTGAGCCCGGCCCAGGAGGCCAGCTGTGCCGGGCCGGGGAACCGGTCGACCTCGCCGATTTCGGCGACGAACACCGCCCCCAGGACCGGGCCGATCCCGGGGATGGCCTGGATCGCGGTGTAACCATGGTGCCCGGCAAGTCTGGCCCGGATCGGACCGCCGACCGCATCGATCTCGAAATCGACCGCCTCGATCAGCCGATACACCGACGACACGCGACCCCGGTAGGCGCCGTCCAACGGCGCCCGGGACAGCAGTTCCCGCCCGCCGACGCCGAACAGATCCGACACCGCGATGTGCACGCCCTGCTTGGCCAACACCGCGTGCACCGACGCCTTCAACCCCGAGCGCCAGGCGACCAGCTTGGCCCGATACCGCACCAACTCCCGCAACTCCCGCACCGGCGGCGGGGCGACATACGCCTCCGGCAGCCTGCCCATCCGCAGCAGATCCGCCAGGTCGGCGGCGTCCCGGGCGTCGTTCTTCACCCGCCGGTAGGCGAACCCTTTTACCCCCAACGGATGCGCCAGATGCACCCGGGCGCCGGCCGCGGCCAGCACATCCACCGCCCAGTACCAACCGTAGGTGGCTTCCAGGACCACCTCCGGGTCCGGGCCGGCCTTGGCGATCTCCAACCCGAGCGCGACCGGGTCGTTGTCGATCCGGACCGTCTCGAGTTTCTCGCCCGCCTCGCTCATCCGCACGATCACCGACCGACGGCGATGCAGATCAATACCCACGATCTGCCGGCCGTCGTACTCTGCCTGCATGAGGGGCCTCCTTCGTCGTGAGACGTGAGCACCCCGAGCATCCCGCCCGGGACCCACGAGAAGCGAGGCCCCGCTCCTTCATGCCATCAAGCGGCGATGAGATCAAGGACTTGATCGGGGTCGTCGATCCGGTGGGGCGGGCGACCGCCTGCTTCCTGGCGACCTACCGGCTCGCTGAGATCTGCGCGGACGACCGGTTCGCAGACGCCTATGACACCGGGCCGGAGGTGTTCGCAGCGGTACTCGCGACGTCCGAGGCGCTGGCAATGGGACGTGATGAGGCAGCAACGGCGCTTGACGGACTACGTGGGCGGCTCGAGGAGCTTCTCGGCCCGCCGGGGGAGGAGTTCGAGGAGCCGGAGTCTGCTGGCGGACCGTGGTTCTGCGACGCGGTTTCCGTCGCTGCGTACACCATTGCCGCATGGCTGACGCCCGGGACGAGTGCCGAGCTCTGCCGGGATGCCCTAGGCCGGGTAGACAGCGCGGTGGATTTCCTCGACCGTGATCTGGCGGAGAACCGCCCAGAAGGTTGGAGTGGGTTCCTGGAGCCTTCGCTCTCGGACCGGGAACTCGACCGGCAGCGGGCCGACCTCCGGGCGCTTCTCGGAGCGTCGGAGGATTATCGGGGGCCCATCGTGGCCGAGCTGATGGACGCGTCCCGGGGCCTGCAGCGGCGGTACAGCGAGGCGTTCCAAGCTGTGACGAGGGGGTAGTCCCGCAGGCCGCGACATGGTTCGGCGGCTGCACGTGTGGGTTCCCGATCTGTGAGTCGGGTCGGGAACCCACACGCGTCGGGCGCAAGCGGGTCAAGCGGCTGATGGCCGGCCAGGGCCGGCAGGGCGTTCCGCAGCTACAGAACCCCGCCTGGGCGATGGGCGCCAGCACCACCCCTCGGCCTGACGACGGGAGTACTGCAACGACAGTTGTAGAGGACTGGACGACTGCCAGGTCCGGGGCTGACGAGCCCGGCACGGCCACATCAACCTCGCCATGGCCGCCCACGCCCGGCTCGCCGCCGCCAAAACGTTCAGCCGCCACGGCGATGCCCCTGGTACCGCCTCCCAGAGGTCAAGCCGGGCGAGGCAAGCACCGATCACACCTGACCACGTAACAAGCAAGAGCAGTACCCACAGCAGGTAGCCAAGCCCGTCCACGGCGGGATTGTGCGCTTGCCGACGAGCCAGCGACAAAGACCTCGCCCAGCAGATGACCAAGGCGGTCCTGTGCCAACCACATGCCAGTAGCCGGTAGCTCGGACGGTCGTCAGGGGGCACGATCGGTCACACGTCTCTTGCCTTGAGCTGGACCACCAGGTGCTTGCTGGCGGTGATCTTCGTCCTTCCAAACTGCGGCTACGACCCGACGGTGGGCCAAAACTCGTCGTCCTCCTCGTCTGGCGACGAAGGGGCGTACTGCCGCAGAGCGCCGTTGCGAATCATCCAGACGCGGAAGAAGCACTCCTCCTGGTCCTTCACGAAGAGCTGCACTGCGTTGGGGTTGTGCCAGGCCAGGGAACCGAAATGCTCCACAACAGCAGCGAGGTTGGCGTGGTTGAGCGTCCCGGCGTACACCTCGCATTCGGGGTTCTTGTATCCGCCCCACTGGTTGTCCGCGTCGGTGATCAGCCTCAGGTTGCCGCAGCCACCCGGCCTCATGCCTAGCTCGCGACGGGGGCACTCGTTGTCGAGCCACCCGCTGAACGCCTCGGCGTTGAGGCGGTCCTCCAGGCCCACCGACAGCATCACGTTGGTAACCCAGCTCACCGCATCCCCCAGTCCACGGCAGTCGACCAGCCAGCCCGGATCTTCCTCTACCCCGCAGGTCGCGGGCCGTCCCTTGGCGCTCTGCCACCGCACGTGATGTCATCTGCGCCGAAGCCGGTTCACGGATCGAGGCTAAGATACCGGCGTCACGCAGTTCGCCGAGCTTTCGGGACAGTCTGCGTCCGCCGGCTGGCGATGGCTCGCAGGAAGCCCCACGAATCCAGGGAGATACCGATGTCGGAGGCTGACCCCGTTCAAGACGCCCACGCCGAGGATGCCGACACGCCAACCACGGCCGAGACCGAGACCGAGACCGACGAGCCTGCCGTTTACGCCAATCGGGCTGCCCGACGCGGGAAGGGCAAGGTCGCCTCGCCTCAACCGTATGGAAAGGGTCAGCGCCTCGGCGGCCAGGGCTCGGTCCAGAGCCCGCGCCAGTGGGGTAACCGCCGAAGCGGTTGATCCGTTGGTGGAGCCTTCGTCGTCGGCACACGGCTCCGGGTGTCCGCGGCGATGGTGGCGGGGAAGCAGCGCGCGAGCAGCAGGGTCTCCATACGACGGCCTCGGTCAACCAAAAGGATGATCATCGCGGTTTGCGCCAAGCGGATGCCCTGATATCGGGCCTGATGCGGTCGGTGCACGTTGTAATGCGTGACGTATTCGGCCAGGGTCGTCAGCAAGAGCGGGGGTGATCCCGTCGAGGCACCCGTGCTGTACCGTGCGCACCCGTCTCTCCGCGTACGCGTTGGCGTCCGGGCTTGCGGCGGGGTACGCAGGATGTCGATGCCTTCAGAGGCAAGAACGCGGGCGTGCACTTCGCGTCGCGGTCACGGAGCACCTCTTCGCGAGGGCGACAGACGGCAACGACCGGCCCGGGACATCGTCTCGCAGTGCCTTTCGGGGCCGGCCATGGCCGGGGGAGTCGGGAGTCATTCTCCGCCGGGGATGGCCATCACTGCCTATGGCGCCCGTCGCATCCAAGGGCGAGCGCTATCCTTCCACCGCTCACTTGAGCGCCACGACATGGGCCGCGGGCTACCGTCGTGACACAAGTGAACCAAAGCCGGAGAGGCCATCACGATGAGCAAGCCCATCGATTACGACGCACCGCGCCGACCGGCCGTTGACGTTGAAGACGACAGCCTGGAGGAACTCAAGGCGCGCGGTGCGGTGCCGCAGTCAGCAAGAGTCGACCTCGACGAGGCCGAGGCCGCCGAGAACTTCGAGCTGCCCGGCGCGGACCTGTCCGGCGAGGAGCTGACCGTGGCGGTCGTGCCTATGCAGCCGGACGAGTTTCGATGCGCGCGCTGCTACCTGGTGCACCACCGAAGTCAGCTCGCTGCGCAGCCCGACGGCCGGGACGTCTGCCAGGACTGCTCCTGACGTCCACTGTCAGGCCACCATTTCCCGCCACTCCGGACGCCCACCCAGCCATGCGCCGGCGAGGATCTCCGCAGACGCCCGACCCGGACAGGGGTGTAGCTTCGACCGACCTGCGATGCCGCCGGTCTGCGCCTCTACCTCCCATCGCTGGCCGTCGGTGCGGATGTAGACGTCGCGACGCCCCCGCGGATTCCGGTCCCCGTTCCACCAATGACGCTCGATTCTCACCTGCTGACCGTATAGCACCACCTGTAGAAAGACGAACGATAATGATCTTGGGAAGGTGGCCGGTGTGATCGGGAAACCACGGATTGTGGACGACAGTCAGGAGACGTGACCGCGCCGGCACAGGACGTATCCGCAGAGCGTCGCCTTCGCAGCGCCGCGCGTATTCCCTTCCCAGCGGATGTCCGGCGAACGCATCCACGGACCGATCGAGGCGATTCAACAGCGCGCCGACGGCGACCAGTTCGACCGCCTCGGCGCACGTACCTTCCAGCCATCCAGTCAGACCCCAAGCAGGTCATGTCCTGAGCTGTCCGACTCTCATCACCGGCGCCGAGGACGGGCGGCGCCTACACCTACACCGTGCGCTGTTGCACTGGGGCGACGACCCCCGACCGGGGCCACGATGGGTGGCCGTCGCGGGTCGCGGCAGCACCCTCGACGGGGACACGTTGATCGGGATGGCCGACGCGACAACGTACGCGGGCAAGGTCGAGCGGCGGTCCATCGCCACCGCCCGATCTCGTGGTCCAGTCGTGGAGAGGTGCTGATCCACCTGCACAGGACGTCGGTACCTTCGACGCGTCGAACCGACACGCGTGGTAGCCCTTACCGACTGGGCTCCGTTGCGGCGCGATGCCTAACGAGCGGCGATGGGCGCGGTCGTCGGCTTCCGGTCGGCGTCACCCTCGACACGGAACGGGGTGCGCAGGCGGGTCATCGCAGCCGAACTTGCGTCGACGGCAGGGGTGTGGTCGAAAGGCGCATCTGCTCCCGGTGCTTCACGGAACAAATTCGAGTCATGCGCGGTTACATCAGTCAAGAGCTACTCCAAGTTTGCGCGCCAACGCGCGATCCACCCGCTCGCACATGCAAGCCGGGTGCGGAAAATGAGCGGGGCCGATCCGGCCGCTCGCAAGGGGCGTTGGATCCGTTTCGCTCGGCCCGTCGAACCCTAACCCAGAAAGCCATCGTGTGCGGCCTGGGCCGGGGTGCGGGTAGATTGATCAACCAGTCCGCCGGTTTCCGACCACGGCCTGCCTCTGATGTCGACCACCACGCGCCGCGACCAATCGGTCAGCGCCGTGCAGGGCGACCCCTTCCACGTTCGGAGACTCCCATGGCGGCACGCCGCCCCAGCAAGACACCCCTTGTCCCAGCCACCTCCTTCGCCGACCTCGGCGTGCCCGGCCGCCTGGTCGCCGCGCTCAAGCAGGCGGGCATCAGCGCGCCATTCCCGATCCAGGCCGCGACGCTCCCGGATTCACTCGCCGGACGCGACGTGCTGGGTCGTGGCAGGACGGGATCGGGCAAGACATACGCCTTCGCTCTCCCGGTCCTCGCCCGGCTCTCGGCCGCCACGTCTCCTCGGCTGCCCGGCCGCCCGCGCTCGCTCATCCTGGCGCCCACCCGCGAGCTGGCGACCCAGATCGAAGCGACGATCGCACCGCTGGCCACCGCGCTGTCGCTGCGGACCCTGACGATCTTCGGTGGGGTTAGCGCGCGGCCACAGGTCCGTGCACTGCGTGCCGGGGTCGATATCCTCATTGCCTGCCCCGGCCGGCTCGCCGACCACGTTTCGACCGGCCACGCGATCCTCGACGCCGTCGAGGTCACGGTGCTCGACGAGGCGGACCACATGGCCGACCTGGGCTTCCTGCCGGTCGTACGGCGACTCCTCGACAGGACACCGCCCCGCTCCCAGCGGCTGCTGTTCTCGGCGACGCTCGACGCGGGCGTCGACGTCCTCGTGCGGCGGTACCTCTCCAACCCAGTCACCCACAGCGTTGACTCGGCGATGTCTCCGGTCGCCGCGATGACCCACCACGTGCTCCGGGTGCGTCACGATGACCGGCTCCCCATCCTGATCGACCTGACGGCCGCCCCGGGGCGCACGCTCGTATTCACCCGCACCAAGCGGGGCGCCAAGAAGCTGACCAGTCAACTGGTCGCCTCGGGAGTGCCCGCCGTGGAGCTGCACGGCAACCTGGCGCAAAACGCCCGCACCCGCAATCTGGCGGCGTTCTCCGCCGGCGACGCCCGCACGCTCGTCGCGACCGACATCGCGGCGCGCGGTATCCACGTCGACGATGTAGCTCTCGTGATCCACGCCGACCCGCCCGCCGAGCACAAGGCATACCTGCACCGCTCGGGGCGGACCGCGCGTGCCGGAGCGAGCGGCACCGTCGTCACCCTGATGACCGACGACCAGGTCACCGACGTGCGCGATCTCACCCGCCAGGCCGGCATCAACCCGACCATCACCCAGCTTGGGCCCGGTGACTCGCTGCTCACCGAACTCGCCCCGGGCGAGCGCCGCTTCGTGACGCCTCCCGTCGCGACGACGGCGCCGCATCACGGACGAGGCCATAGCGCCACGCGGCGCCCGGATCCGCGCACGGCGACAGGCGGGTCGACCGCCAGCGCAGCGCGCGGGAGAGGCTCGGAAAGTCGTCGGGCGAGTGCCACGGAAACCACGTCCGCGCCACGGGGCGCGGCGGCGTTCTCTTCCGGCACGCGGGTTGGTAGCCGGCGCGGTCAGCGCTGACATCGAAGAAACCGCGCGGGCGGCGCTCCCGTGCTAACCTCACCGGATTGCAACCTTCGGTTTGTCGCATACTTTGCCAGCGCCTGGTGGGTATCTAACCCGCCAGGCGCTCATTGTTCTGCCGGTTTTTCCGGACCAGCAGCGGCGGCAACCGAGGGCCCGTACGTGGCTCCATCCGCTACTCCGAGGAGAAGACATGGCATTCGGCACAGTCAAGTGGTTCAACGCGGACAAGGGCTTCGGCTTCATCGCACAGGATGGTGGCGGCGCTGACGTCTTCGCCCACTTCTCGGCCATCTCATCGAGCGGGTTCCGCAGCCTGGAAGAGAACCAGCGGGTCGAGTTCGACGTCGAGCAGGGCCAGAAGGGCCTTCAGGCCGCCAACATCCGCCTGGTCTGACGTTGACCCCGCCAAGCCGTGGCGACAAGGCCTCGCCCGTCGCCACGGCGGTGGCTGAGACCACGGACCGGCGAATGCCGGTCCGTTCCGACACCGCAGTCCTTCCCGGCCTCGAACCGCTGGTGTTGCACGCGCTGTCCGCCCCCGAGTGCGCGGCCGGGACCGCCAGCATCGACCGGCTCCGGCTGGCCCCGCTGGAGCACCAGGACGGAAGCCGCCACC
>NZ_JAPDPH010000213.1 GCF_026013475.1 Micromonospora yasonensis
GTGCACGCCGTCGACGACGTGTCGTTCGCGCTGCGTCGCGGCCAGGTGACCGCGCTGGTCGGGGAATCCGGCTCCGGCAAGTCCACGGTGGCCCGGCTGCTGGCCCAACTCCACCCCCGCACCGCCGGCGACGTCCGCCTGCACGGCAGGTCGAGCCGGGTACGCGGCGGACGCGCCTTCCGGTCCTACGTGCGACGGGTCCAGCTGATCCTCCAGGACCCGTTCGCGTCCTTGAACCCGGTGCATACCGTCCGGTACCACCTCACCCGATCGCTGCGGATCCACGGCAACGCGGGGCGGACCGCCGAGGATCTGGAGCAGGCCCTCGCCGATCTGCTCACCCGGGTCCGCCTCACCCCGCCCGAGCGCTTCCTGGACGTGTTCCCGCACGAGCTCTCCGGCGGCCAGCGGCAGCGCGTCGCCATCGCCCGGGCGCTTGGCGCCGACCCGGAGGTGCTCCTCGCCGACGAGCCCGTCTCCATGCTCGACGTCTCGATCCGCCTCGGCGTGCTCAACCTGCTCCAGGACCTCAAGCAGCGGCTCAACCTCGCCATCCTCTACATCACGCACGACATCGCCTCGGCCCGCTACTTCGCCGACGAGACGATCGTCATGTACGCCGGCCGCATGGTGGAGGGCGGCGACAGCGAGAACATCACCCAGAACCCGGCCCACCCGTACACCCGGCTGCTCATCGAGTCGGCCCCCGACCCCGACGGCATCACCGGCGACGGGGGCGGCGCCGACGAGATCGCCGGGAAGGACCGCGGTCACGGCGAGCCGCCCAGCCTGATCACGCCGCCCACGGGCTGCCGGTTCCACCCCCGCTGCCCGCACGCCATGCCGCGCTGCGCCGCGGACCTGCCGCCGCGGCTGACCATCGGCGACCGGCCCGGCCACTGGGCGGCGTGCTGGCTCTACGATCCGGCCACCGTCGCCGCCGACCCGCCCGGCTCCGCCGCTCCCGACGCCGACCCGGCCGTGCCGCGACCGCCGGCGCTGGCCGGGCAGGACGGCATCGCCACCGGGGGTGAGGCACGATGAGATTCCTCCTGCAGCGCGTGGCCTTCTACCTGTTCACCGCGTGGGCGGCGATCACCCTCAACTTCTTCATCCCGCGGCTGGTCCCGGGTGACCCGGTGCAGTCCCTCATCTCCCGCAACCAGGGCCGGATCAGCGCCGACGCCGTCCAGTCGCTGCGCGTGCTGTTCGGGCTGGACAAGAACGAGAACGTCTGGGAGCAGTACCTCGACTACTGGCGGCAGCTCTTCCACGGTGACCTCGGGCTGTCGTTCACCTTCTTCCCGACACCGGTGTCGACGGTGATCGGCGACAGCCTGCCGTGGACGGTCGGTCTGGTGGGCATCACCACGATCGTCAGCTTCCTCCTCGGCACCGCGCTCGGCGTCGGCGCCGGTTGGCGGCGCGGCTCGTGGATCGACGGGCTGCTGCCGGCCACCACGTTCCTGTCCTCGATCCCGTACTTCTGGCTGGGCCTGGTGGCGATCGCCCTGTTCGCCGGGCCGGGCAGCTTCTTCCCGTCCTCGGGCGGGTACGAGCCGGGCCTCGTGCCGGCGTTCGACCAGTACTTCATCCCGAGCGCGATCCAGCACAGCATCCTGCCCGCCGCCACCATCCTGGTCTCCTCGATGAGCGGGTGGATCCTCAGCATGCGCAACATGATGGTCACCGTCTCCTCGGAGGACTACATCACCGTCGCCCACGCGAAGGGCCTGTCGGAGCGCCGGGTGGCCCTCAGCTACGCCGCCCGCAACGCGCTGCTGCCCAACGTCTCGGGCTTCGCCCTGTCGCTCGGGTTCATCGTCGGCGGCACGCTGCTGGTGGAGATCGTCTTCTCCTACCCGGGCCTCGGCTACCAACTCTTCCAGGCGGTCGGCGCCAAGGACTACCCGCTGATGCAGGGGATCTTCCTGATCATCACGATCTCGGTCCTGGTGGCGAACCTGCTCGCCGACGTCGCGTACCTGCTTCTCGACCCGCGGACCCGAAAGAGCTGAGCGATGGCAATCTCACCTTCGAGCATCGAGCAGGTCATCCCCGGGCAAGGGGCGATGGCCCAGCCGTCGGCCGCCCCCGGCCGGGCCAAGCGGCGCCGGTTCCGGTTCCTGGCCAACGCCAAGGCCGCCACCGGCGTGGTCATCCTGGCCGTCTACGGCCTGTTCGCGATCATCGGGCAGTGGGTGGCGCCGTACGACCCGGACGCCCGCAGCTCTGACGTCCTCCAGGCGCCGTCGGCCCGGCACTGGTTCGGCACCACGCACCTCGGACAAGACATCTTCAGCCAGATCCTGGTCGGCGCCCGCAGCGTCATGGTGGTGGGCCTGATCGCCGGCGTGCTGGCGACGATCCTGTCCATCCTCATCGGCGTCACGGCCGGATACCTCGGCGGGGCGGCCGACGAGGGGCTGTCGGCCCTGTCCAACGTGTTCCTGGTCATCCCCGCGCTGCCGCTGATCATCATCGTGACGTCGATCGTCGACCAGGCCAGCGACACGCTGGTCGCGCTCATCATCGGTTGCACGTCGTGGGCGTGGGGCGCCCGCGTGCTACGCGCCCAGACGCTGTCGCTGCGGCGCCGCGACTACGTCGAGGCGGCCCGGGCCACCGGCGAGCGGACCGGGCGCATCATCCTGTTCGAGATCCTGCCCAACCTCACCGCGATCATCGCGTCCGGCTTCGTCGGCACGGTCATCTTCGCCGTCATGTCGGAGATCACCCTGGCCTTCATCGGCATCTCGTCGATCTCGTCCTGGAACTGGGGCACCATCCTGTTCTGGGCGCAGGGCCAGCAGGCCCTCGCGCAGGGCGCCTGGTGGTGGTTCGTCCCGGCCGGACTGGCGATCGCGCTGCTCGGCACCGCCCTCGCGCTGATCAACTTCGGCATCGACGAGTTCGTCAGCCCCCGGCTGCGCAGCGCCGGCCGGACCCGGATCCGCACCGCCGACGGCCGTACGGCGCGGATGCGGGTCGGCTTCACCCCCGTGCTGGCCCCGACCCGACCGGTGCCGGCCCCGCGAGAGGAGGTCGCGCCATGAGCGATCCGGTGCTGGAGATCCGCGGGCTGCGCGTCGACTACGGGCACGGCGACGCGGCGGTGCACGCGGTCCGCGACGTCGACCTGACCCTGCACCGGGGCGAGGTGCTCGGCCTGGCCGGGGAGAGCGGCAGCGGGAAGTCCACCCTGGCGTACGGGCTGACCCGGCTGCTGCCCCCGCCCGGCGTGGTCGCCGGCGGCCAGGTGATCTACCACCCGGTCGACGGGCCGCCGGTGGACGTGCTGGCCCTCAGCCCGGCGCAGCTGCGGGCGTTCCGCTGGGCGGAGACCTCCATCGTGTTCCAGGGGGCGATGAACTCGCTCAACCCGGTGCACCGGGTCTCCACCCAGCTGCTCGACGTGATCAAGGCGCACGAGCCGAAGTCCACGGCGGCGGCCCGGCGGGCCCGCGCGCGCGACCTGCTGCGCCTGGTCGGCATCGCCGCCGACCGGCTGGACAGCTACCCCCACCAGCTCTCCGGGGGGATGCGGCAACGGGTGATGATCGCCATGGCGCTGGCGCTGGAACCGCAGGTCGTCATCATGGACGAGCCGACCACCGCGCTGGACGTGGTGATGCAGCGGCAGATCCTCGGCCAGCTGGCCGAGCTGCGCGAGCGGCTGGGCTTCGCGGTGCTGTTCATCACCCACGACCTGTCGCTGCTGGTCGAGTTCTCCGATCGGATCGCGATCATGTACGGCGGGCGGATCGTCGAGGAGGCGCCCGCCGCGCAGCTGTACCGCCGGGCGCTGCACCCGTACACCGACGGGCTGCTGCACTCCTTCCCCGCGCTGCGCGGCCCGCGCCGCGAGCTGACCGGCATCCCCGGCTCCCCGCCGGACCTGCGCGCCATGCCGGACGGGTGCGCCTTCCACCCGCGCTGTCCGAAAGCGTTCGGCCCGTGCGACAAGGAGTTGCCACCGCTCGGCCCGCCCGGGGACGAGGACCCGGGGCGCACCGTCGCCTGCTGGCTGCACCCGGCCGCCGCGCCGCTCCCCCGCTGACCACCACCTGACCTACCATTCGCGACACCTGCGAGGAGAACCATGGACACCGACCTCACCAGCCCTGCTGTGGGGCAGGCCGACCCGATCGACACGCTGCCGCCGACCTTCCGGTGGGGGGTGGCGACCTCGTCGTACCAGATCGAGGGCGCGGTGGCCGAGGACGGCCGCACGCCGTCCATCTGGGACACCTTCTGCCGCGTCCCCGGGGCGGTGGACAACGGCGACACCGGCGACGTGGCCTGTGACCACTACCACCGGATGCCGGAGGACGTCGCGCTGATCGCCGATCTGGGCCTGGACACCTACCGGTTCTCGGTGGCCTGGCCGCGGGTGCAGCCGGGCGGGCGCGGCCCGGCGAACCCGGCCGGGCTGGCCTTCTACGACCGCCTGGTCGACGAGCTGCTCGGCCGGGGCGTCGACCCGTGGGTGACGCTCTACCACTGGGACCTGCCGCAGGAGCTGGAGGACACGGGCGGCTGGCCGAACCGGAACACCGCGTACCGGTTCGCCGACTACGCCGAGCTGGTCTTCGCCGCGCTCGGCGACCGGGTGCGGACCTGGACCACGCTGAACGAGCCGTGGTGCTCGGCGATGCTGGGCTACGCGTACGGCGACCACGCGCCGGGCCGGCGGAACCTGGGCGACGGCATCGCCGCGGCGCACCACCTGCTGCTCGGGCACGGCCTGGCGGCGCAGCGGCTGCGCGCGGCGGCGGGCAGCCCGATCGAGCTGGGCATCACCCTCAACCTGGCCCCCGCCGACCCGGCCACCGACTCCGCCGCCGACCGGGACGCCGCGCGCGCCGCCGACGGGCTGGCCAACCGGATCTACCTGGACCCGCTGATCCACGGCCGCTACCCGGAGGACGTGGTGGCCGACCTGGCCGCCGAGGGCGTTCGCATCCCGGTGCGGGACGGCGACCTGGCGGTCATCTCCACGCCGATCGACGTGCTCGGGGTGAACTACTACTTCGGGCAGCTGCACTCCGGGGTGGACGAGCAGGGGCGGGAGCGGGACGACGACGGCCGACCGGTGCGTCGGGTGGTCCCGCGGGACCTGCCGCGCACCGCGATGGGCTGGGAGATCGTGCCGGAGTCCTTCACCGACCTGCTCGTCCGGCTGCACCGGGACTACCCGGGCGTGCCGCTGGTGATCACCGAGAACGGCGCGGCCTTCGCGGACCGGTCGGACGCCGAGGGGTTCGTCGCCGACGACGACCGGGTGGCGTACCTGGCCGAGCACCTGCGGGCGGTGGCCCGGGCCCGACAGGCCGGCGCCGACGTGCGCGGCTACTTCGCCTGGTCGCTGCTGGACAACTTCGAGTGGGCGTACGGCTACGACAAGCGGTTCGGCATCATCCGGGTGGACTACGACACCCAGCGGCGCACGCCCAAGCGCAGCGCGCACTGGTACCGCGACACCATCCGGCGGGTGCGCGGGGAGCGCTGACGCCGTCCGCAGGACGGCCGCGCGGCCCGTCCTGAACCGGTGCCGGGCCGGCGTCGCGGCGTCGGGCCGGCACCGGTTCAGCGGGTCCGCACCCGCAGGCCCCGCGCCGGGCGCGCCGCCGCCGGGGTCACCCGGGCCACCGGTTCGCGCGCAACGCCGCCGTCGCGCAGCAGCCGGGCCATCGGGAGGGTGGCCGCGCCCATCGCGACCGCGTCCGGTCCGAGCCGGCACAGCTCGATCGAGGTCTGGGCGTACGGCTGGCGCAGCGCGTGCCGGGCGGTGGCCTCCCGGATCTGCGGCAGGTAGCGCTCGCCCAGGGCGAGCCCGGCCCAGCCGCCGAGCACCACCCGCTCCGGGTTGAACAGGTTGACCAGGTTCGCCACCCCGGCGCCGAGGTAACCCACCGTCTCGTCGAGCACCTTGGCGGCGGTCCGGCCGGTCGAGCGGAGCAGCTCGCCGAAGGCGCTCTCCTCGTCACCGCCGGCCGCCGGGCGGCCCCGGTTGGCCTGCCGGAACCGGTCGAGGACGCCCTCGGCCCCGACGTACGCCTCCAGACAGCCGAGGTTGCCGCAGCGGCAGCGGCGGCCCCCGTACACGATGGTGGTGTGGCCCCACTCGCCGGCGCTGCTGTGCGCGCCGCGGTAGCCGACGCCGTCGGCGACCACGCAGGCGCCGACGCCGGAGCCGACCAGGGCGACGACGGCGTGCCGGACGCCGCGGCCGGCGCCGAACCACATCTCCGCCTGGCCGAGGGTCTTCGCGCCGTTGTCGATGTGGACCGGGATGTCGGTGCCGGCGCGCAGCATCGCCCCGAGCGGCACCCCGTCCCAGCCGAGGGTCTGCGCGTGCACCACCGCGTCGGCGGTCCGCTCGACGGTGCCGGAGACCGCGACGCCGTAGCCGAGCACCGCGGCGTGGTCGACACCGGCCTGCTCGACCACCGCGTCGAGCCCGTGCAGCAAATGGCGGGCCACGTCCTGGGGGTCGGGTCCGGCGGCGGCGATCGGGTACTCGGCCTTGGCGAGGGCGGTCATCGCCAGGTCGAACAGTTCCACCTGGACCCGGGTCTCGCCGACGTCGGCGCCGACCAGGTAGCCGTAGCCGGGGGCGACGCGCAGCAGCACCCGGGGGCGGCCGCCGTCGGACTCCACCGAACCGGCCTCCTCGACCAGCCCCTCACCGATCATCTCGCCGACCAGGTTGCTCACGCTGGCCAGGCTCAGCGCGGTGGTCTGCCCCAGCTCGTGACGGCTGAGCGGGCCGTCCAGCCAGATCCGGCTGAGCAGCACCGACCGGTTGGCCCGGCGCATGTCCCGCACGGTGGTGCGTCTGGCGTCCACGTCCCGCGCCGTCCTCTCCCCGGCCGCCGGGCGGGCGGCCGTATTCACCTCGTGAACCAAGTGGTGACAGAGTACTGCGCATTTCCATTTAACAAAGTTAACTGATAGCCTGCGGCGCATCGATGAGGAGGCATATGTCATGCGACTTCGACGTGGGTTGACCGCCCTGCTCGGCGGCGCCGTGGTGCTCGCCGCCGGCATCGCCCTGCCGGCCGCCACCGGCCTGGCCGCGACCGCCGGCGCCACCGCGCTGGTGTCCTGTGCCGGCGTACCGGCCTGGGCCGAGGGGGTCACCTGGACCGCCGGCAGCAAGGCCACCTACGCCAACCGGCTCTACCAGGCACTGCAGACGCACACCCCGCCGGCCGGCGCCGGCTGGACCCCGCCCGCCACCCCGGCGCTCTGGACCGACCTCGGCGCCTGCGACGGCGGGAGCACCCCGTCCCCCACTCCCACCAGGTCCTCCCCTTCCCCCACGCCGTCGCCCACCACGTCCCCCTCGCCCACGTCGTCTCCGACCCCCACGTCCTCGCCGTCGCCCACGCCGACCCCGCCGCCGGGCGGGACGACCTGCGCGTTGAAGCCCCGACCGACCGGGAAGGTGCTGCAGGGCTACTGGGAGAACTGGGACGGCGCGGCCAACGGGGTGCACCCCGGGCTCGGCTGGATCCCGATCACGGACGCGCGCATCCCCGGGCACGGCTACAACGTGGTCACCGCCGCGTTCCCGGTGATCCGCGCCGACGGCACGGTGCTCTGGGAGGACGGCATGGACGCCGGGGTGAAGGTGCCGACCCCCAGCGAGATGTGCCAGGCCAAGGCCGCCGGGCTGACCATCCTGCTCTCCATCGGCGGCGCCACCGCCGGCATCGACCTCAGCTCCAGCGCGGTCGCCGACCGGTTCGTCGCCACCGTGGTGCCGATCCTGAAGAGGTACAACTTCGACGGCATCGACATCGACATCGAGACCGGGCTCACCGGCAGCGGGAACATCAACCAGCTCTCCACCTCGCAGGCCAACCTCGTGCGGATCATCGACGGGGTGCTGGCCCAGATGCCGGCCGGCTTCGGCCTCACCATGGCCCCGGAGACCGCGTACGTCACCGGCGGCAGCGTCACCTACGGCTCGATCTGGGGCGCGTACCTGCCGATCGTCAAGCGGTACGCCGACAACGGCCGGCTCTGGTGGCTGAACATGCAGTACTACAACGGCAGCATGTACGGCTGCGCCGGCGACTCGTACTCCGCCGGCACGGTGCAGGGCTTCGTCGCCCAGACCAACTGCCTCAACACCGGACTGGTCGTGCAGGGCACCACCATCCGCGTCCCGTACGACAAGCAGGTGCCCGGCCTGCCCGCCCAGTCCGGCGCCGGCGGCGGATACATGAGCCCGTCGCTGGTCGGGCAGGCGTGGAACACGTACCAGGGTGGCCTGAAGGGGCTGATGACCTGGTCGATCAACTGGGACGGGTCGAAGGGCTGGACCTTCGGCGACAACGTCAAGGCGTTGCAGGGCCGGTGAGGCCGGTGGGGCCCCACGTCACCGTGCCCACCGGACCGCGGTGCGCCGAGCGGGGCGGACGGCCGAAGTCGTGCCGTGCTTGACTGCTCGACATGGAGCTGCGCATCGGCGAGCCACGGCTGCCGGCCACCCTGGACCTGCCGGCCGGACCGGTGCGCGGCGGCCTCGCCGTAACGCACGGCTCCCACGCCGCCCAGCGGTCGTACTTCCTGTACGAGCACCTGGCCCGGCTGCTGCCACCGGCCGGGATCGCGGTGCTGCGGTACGACCGACGGCCCCGGGTGGACGGTCGCGACGTACCTCTGACGGAACAGGCCGACGACGCGGCGGCGGCGCTGGACGTGCTGCGCGGGCAGGTCGGGGACCTCCCGGTCGGGCTGTGGGGATTCAGTCAGGGGTCCTGGGCGGCGGCGCTGACCGCCAGCCGGCACCCGGTCGACTTCCTGGTGCTCGTCAGCTCCAGCGGAGTCAGCCCGGCCGCGCAGATGCGCTACGGGACCGCCGAGCAGCTGCGCCGGCACGGTTACGGCGAGGCCGACCTGGCCGAGCTGGACCGGCTGCGCCGGATGGCGGAGGCGTACCTGCGCGGCGAGCTGCCCCGGGCGCTCGCCCAGGCGGAGCTGGACGTCGCCGTCGAACGGCCCTGGTTCCCGCTGGTGTTCCTGCCCCGCGAGCTGTCCGAGCCCGGCGCGTGGGCGGACATGGACTTCGACCCGGAGCCGGTCATCGCGAAGCTGTCCTGCCCGGTGCTGCTCTGCTATGGCGAGACCGACGCGTGGACGCCCATCGAGGAGAGCGTGGCGGCGTGGCGCCGGGCCGCGCGCGGCGCTGACCTGACAGTGGGCCGGCTGGCTGGCTGCGACCACGCGCCAACGCTGCACGAGGGCGTCACAACGGACAGCATCAGCCCGCAGTACGAACGGATCCTGCTCGACTGGCTCGGCGGGCGGCTCGCCGCCGGAACAGGGTGATGCCGGGCCGTCCGTGGACGGCCCGGCATGGTCGAGGTCAGCCCTGCTTCTGCTGGCAGGGTACGCAGAAGCGGGCGTGCGGCAGCACCTCCAGGCGCTCCGGCGGGATCGCCGTCCCGCACCGCTCGCAGGTGCCGTAGCCGCCTTCGGCAATGCGGCGCAGCGCGTCGCCGATCTGCGTCAGGCTCTGCCGGGTGGTGGCGATCATCGCGGCACGGGTGTGCGCCTCACCGGGGTCGCCGGTGTCCGCCGTCAGTTCGGTCAGCCGGGCGGTCTGCGCCTCGAAATCGGTGGTCAGGGTGTTCCGCAGCCGCGTGAGCCACTGCTGGTCGACGCCGTCCCGGATGTCGGTGGTCATGTCGGATCCTTCCTCGGAAAAAGAAAAAGGGCCGAAGCCGGATGGCTTCGCCCTGGTGGCCGTTCCCGGAGTGGGGTGCGTCTCTCCGGCGGGCCACGGTCCGTGGGGATCGGACTGGGCAGGCCGTGTACGGGCGCGACGGCGGGCCGGGGGTGACGGGCAGCCGCCAGCGCCACCACGGTGACCGCGGTGGGGATCGACTGACCGGCCCGGACCATCCGCCCACCATAGGCCGGTCTCGCCGGGGAACCAAGGCGATTCTCCGAATACCGCCGTGCCGGTGCCGGCCCGCTCGACCGGTTTTGCTCCGGCCGGGTCGTCAGTGGGCCGTCGTGCTCGGCCCGGAGGGGGCCACCCAGGTCGGGTGGGCCTCGACGAAGGACCCGACGTCGTCCACCTTGACCGCGTGCAGCAGGTCCATGCTGGTCGGGCTGAGGACCTCGGCACTGCCGACCCCGGGGACCGAACGGCTGTTGAAGGTGCCGCCGTTGGTCTTGATGGTGGTGATCGCGTCGGCCCCGATTCCCCGCATGGCGAACGCCCAGTCCTCGAGCGGGATGCCGCCGTCGTCGACCGTCATGGTCTTGCCGACCGCGGACAGCAGCCCGGGCAGCTTCGTCGGCGAGTTCAGGCCGTCGGTCATCACCTGGTGCAGCACCGCCTTGAGGAACTGCTGCTGGTGGCGCTGCCGGCCGTAGTCGTAGTCGTGGTCGGCCAGCAGGTCCCGCTGCCGCACGAAATCGAGCGCCTCGGCCGGGTTCAGGCAGTGATCGCCCTTGGGGTAGATGTTCGGGGTGACCCCGGGGATGCGGTGGTTCACCGTGCCATCCGGGTTGATCTTGTAGGGCGCGGCCGGCTTGCCGTCCTTGTCGTGCCCCACGTGGATCGAGGTGGTGGTCTCGTCGACGTACAGGCAGACCTTGCCGAGGACCTGGACGATCTGCTTGAACCCCTGGAAGTCGATGATCGCGCCGGCGTCCGGGGTGATCCCGGTGAGGTCGCGGATGGTCAGGGCCAGCAGTTCGAAGCCGTGCGACAGCGCCGCAGGTCCGCTGAGGCCCCGGCTACCGAAGGCGAAGGCGGCGTTGATCTTGTTCTGCCCGCCGTGGAAGGGCGTGGCGCCGTTGTCGTAGGCGGGGATGTCGACCAGCGAGTCGCGTGGCAGGGAGACCAGGTACGCCTGGCTGTGGTCGGCCGGGATGTGCACCAGGATGATCGAGTCGGACCGGGTGAGCTGGCTGGCGTCCTGGTTCGGCCGGGTGTCGACGCCGACCAGCAGGATGTTCTTCGCGCCCGTGATCGTCCGGTGCTGTCGCGGGGCGGCGGCCGCGCCGAGCAGGTTCTGCTGGGTGACCTTGCTCGTCGCGGCGTGCAGCAGGAACTGACTGCCGCCGAGCGCCACCCCGCTGAGCGTCAGCAACGTCGCGCCGACCGCCACGCACCACCGCGCCCAACGCGGCCCGCGCCGGCGCGCCCGGCGTGC
This sequence comes from Micromonospora yasonensis, assembly GCF_026013475.1. Classification (GTDB taxonomy): domain Bacteria; phylum Actinomycetota; class Actinomycetes; order Mycobacteriales; family Micromonosporaceae; genus Micromonospora; species Micromonospora yasonensis. The sequence goes on from NZ_JAPDPH010000213.1 coordinate 11,187, forward strand.
GGACGGGGTCGGCGCGCCCGGCCGGCTCGGGTTGTCGGAACGCACGGGGGCGTGCGGCACGGGGTGCCTCCTGCGGACGGATGGTCGAGCGGTCCAAGGGTATGCGCCGCAACGGTTCGTCGTCTGCCTGGCGAGCTGTGAATCGGCTGGCAGCCGGGTAAGCCCGAGCTGCTCAGCAGATGATCAAGAGGGCGTAACCGGGCGGTCACGCCCGCTCGGGAGCGCAGCGTCACAGGGACGCATATTTCGCTCAGGGAGCTCGTCATGCGGTACGGACGGATCATCGCGCCCATGGTGCTCGCGCTCGTGGCTGCCCTGACGCTCCCCCCGCCGCCCGCCTCCGCCGCGCTGCCCCGCTACGACCACATCGTCGTGGTGGTCGAGGAGAACCACGCCTACCACGAGATCATCGGCAGCGCCGACGCCCCGTACCTCACCGCACTGGCCCGCACCGGCGCGAACATGACCCGCTCGTACGCGGTCACCCACCCCAGCCTGCCGAACTACCTCGCGCTCTTCTCCGGTTCCACGCAGGGCCTCACCGACGACTCCTGCCCGCGCAGCTGGTCGGGCGAGAACCTCGGCCACCAACTGATCGCCACCGGCAGGACGTTCGCCGGCTACGCGCAGAGCATGCCCTCGGTCGGTTACACCGGCTGCGCGCACGGCCGGTACGCGCGCACCCACAACCCCTGGGTGAACTTCACCAACGTTCCCGCGTCGAGCAACCTGCGGTTCGCCGACTTCCCGACCGACTACGCCACCCTGCCAGAGCTGTCGATCGTGGTGCCGGATTTCTGCCAAGACATGCACGCCTGCCCGGTGCCGACCGGAGACACCTGGCTGCGGAACAACCTCGGCGCGTACGCGACCTGG
>NZ_JAPDPH010000214.1 GCF_026013475.1 Micromonospora yasonensis
GCCGCGGCTGAACCGGCGTTCCAGGAAGTACTGGCCGATGCTGGCGACGGTGGTCAGGACCAGGTACCAGATGGACGCGACGATCAGCAGGGCGATCACCTCGAAGTTGGTCAGGTAGAGCCGCTGGGCGACGGTGAGCAGGTCGGCGCCGGCGATGACGGAGACGAGCGAGGTGGTCTTGAGCATGGAGATGAACTGGTTGCCGGTCGGCGGGACGATGATCCGCATCGCCTGGGGCAGCACCACCCTCCTCATGATCTTCATGCGGGACATGCCCAACGACGCGGCGGCCTCCTGCTGGCCGGGGTCGACCGCGCGCAGGCCGGCCCGGACGATCTCGCTCATGTAGGCGCCCTCGTTGATGCTGAGTCCGAGCAGCGCCGCGACGAAGCCGGTGACCAGCGTGTTCGTCTCCCAGCTGACCAGCTTCGGGCCGCCGAACGGCACGCCCAGCCCGATCTCGGGGAAGATCAGCGCGATGTTGAACCAGAAGATCAGCTGCACCAGCAGCGGCGTGCCGCGGAAGAACCAGACGTAGGCCATGGCGCCGGCGCGCAGGATACGGCTGTCGGACACCTGCATCAGCGCCACGACGACGCCGAGCACCACGCCGATCGCCATGGACGCGACGGTGAGCTGGATGGTGACCCAGAGCCCGTCCAGGATGACCCGGTCGAGCTGGTACTTGACGACGATGTCCCAGTGCAGGTTCGGGTTGACCGCGATGGTCCAGGCCAGCCAGGCCAGGATCAGGGCGATCCCCCCGGCGGCCAGCCAGCGCCCCGGGCGCAGCGGGTGGCTGATCCGGTTCACCTCGGGGGTCTCCGGGCCGGCGGGCCCGGCCGAGGCCGGGCCCTTGACGGTCGCATCCACCGGTCTGCTCATTTCTGGTCGTTGACCGTCGCGGTCTGCACACCGCTGCCCTGCACGCCCCACTTCTCGAGGAGCTTGGCGTAGTCGCCCGAGTCGATCAGTTCCTGGAGCGCCTTGCGCACGGCGTCACGCAGCTGGCTGTCCTTCTTGTCGATCGCGATGCCCCACGGGCCGGCCTCGTACTGGGCCTCCAGGACGTCGTACTTGCCGCTCTGCTGGGCCAGCATCTTGGCCACCGGGTAGTCGACGATGGTGGCCACCGCGCGTCCGGCGTCGATCTGCAGCAGGCCGGTCGGGGCGTCCTCGCTCTGCGAGATGGTCATCTTCTTGGCGCACGAGGCGTTCTGCTTCTCGCCGATGGCGAGGTTGGAGCTGCCCTTGGCGAGCACCACGGCGCGGCCGCACAGATCCGCCAGGTCCTTCACGCCGGCGGGGTTGCCCTTGGCCACCATGATCGAGCCGCCGGCCTGGAAGTAGTCGACGAAGTCGACGGCCTTGCGGCGCTCCTCGGTGTCGCTCATCGAGGACATCGCCAGGTCCCAACGGTCGGCCTGCAGGCCTGGGATCAGGCCGGGGAAGCTCGCGTTGGTCATCTCCAGCTTCAGGCCGAGCCGCCCGGCGATCGCCGCGGCCAGGTCCGGGTCGACGCCGGTGAGGTCCTGGGTCCCGTCCTTGTACATCTCCATCGGCGGGTAGCCCTCCGCGGTGGCGACCCGGAGGACCCCCTTGGCCTTGACGGCGGCCGGCACCAGGTCGGCGGCCTTGGCGTCGGCGGCGACCGAGGCGCCACCAGACCCCTGCGGGGTCTGACCGCTGGTCGAGCGTCCGCAGCCGGTGACGGCGAGCGAGAGTGTGGCGAGACCGACGACGATGCGAAGCGCACGCTTGCTGACCACCGGAAACCTCCTGGCTGAGACGATGGCGGGCACCATATCCGGGATCAGCCAGCATGAACAGCCCGAATGCTTTGCAGGCTTAGCATCGAATTCTTCGATGCTGGGCACCCCGACGGTCTCCTCGTCCGCGCCCGCTCGGCGCCGATCATTGCCGAAGCGCTCCGGTGTGTGCTTCGATCCTGGGCCAACGCGCCGGAGGCGGACGAAGGCCGCGGTGCGGTGCAGCCGGAAGGGGTGCGACGTTGACCGAGTACGCCGACCTGGTCATCACCGGCGCCGACGTCTACACCGTCGACGCCGCCCGCAGCTGGTCCGACGCCGTCGCGGTACGCGGTGACCGGATCATCGCGGTCGGCTCCGGGCCCGCGTCCGAGCTCATCGGTCCGCGGACCAGGGTGATCGAGGCCCCCGGCGGCATGGTGCTGCCGGGCTTCCAGGACGCCCACATCCACGCGCCCTTCGCCGGGCGCGACCGGCTCCGGGTCTGGCTCAACGACCTCACCGGCCGGCACGCGTACCTGGACCGCATCGTGCGGTACGCGACCGAGAATCCCGACCAGCCCTGGATCATCGGTGGCGGCTGGGCGATGGAGTACTTCCCGGGCGGCACGCCACGCAAGGAAGACCTCGACGCGATCGCGCCCGACCGCCCGGTCTTCCTGTTCAACCGGGACGTGCACGGCGCCTGGGTCAACTCCAGGGCCCTCGAGATCGCGGGCATCACCAGGGACACCCCCGACCCCGCCGACGGGCGGATCGAACGCGACCCGGACACCGGTGAACCGACCGGCACGCTGCACGAGGGCGCGGCGTACAGCTTCAACGACCGGCACGTGCCGCTGCCCGGGCGCACCGAGTGGGAGGAAGCCATCCTCAACGCCCAGGAGCACCTGCACTCGCTCGGCATCACCGGCTGGCAGGACGCCTGGGTGACGCCGGAAACCCTGGCGGCGTACCGGTCGCTCGCCGCGTCCGGACGGCTCACGGCCCGGGTCGTCGGCGCCCTGTGGTGGGACCGGCACCGCGGCCTGGACCAGATCCCCGAGTTCCTCACCCAGCGGGAGTCCGCGACAGGTGGCATCTTCCACCCGACCACCGTCAAGATCATGACCGACGGGGTGCTGGAGAACTACACCGGCGCGCTGCTCGAGCCGTACTGCGACGGCTGCGGCGGCCACACCGACAACCGGGGCCTGACGTACGTCGACACCGAGCTGCTCGCCGCCGCGGTGACCGAGCTGGACCGGCTCGACTTCCAGGTGCACCTGCACGCGATCGGCGACCGCGCCGTACGCAACGCCCTCGACGCGGTCGGGGCCGCCCGTGCCGCCAACGGGCGCACCGACAACCGGCACCACATCGCCCATCTGCAGCTCGTCCACCCGCAGGACGTGCCACGCTTCCGGCAACTCGGGGTGACCGCGAACTGCCAGGCCTACTGGGCGCAGATGGAACCGCAGATGGAGGAGCTGACGGTGCCGTTCCTCGGCCGGGAGCGGGCACAGTTGCAGTACCCCTTCGGTGATCTGCTGCGCTCCGGCGCCACCCTGGCCATGGGCAGCGACTGGTCGGTGACGACGGCGAACCCGCTCGAGGAGATCGAGGTCGCCGTCACCCGGACCGACCCGGAGCACCGCGACAACGCGCCGTTCCTCCCGGAGCAGGCGCTGCCGCTGTCGGTCGCCCTCGCCGCGTTCACCGCCGGCTCGGCGTACGTCAACCACGACGCCGACGGCGGCACGATCGAGGTGGGCAGTCGCGCGGACCTGGCCGTGCTCGACCGCAACCTGTTCACCGCCGGCGCCGGACTACCGGCCGACGCGCGCGTCACCCACACCATCGCCGGCGGCGCCGTCGTCCATGAAGCCGGTCGTTGATCTCCGCGCTCGGAGCAGGTGGCCGGCCGTGAGCACGGCATCGAGTTGGTGGGCTTCGTCGTGCTGTAGGAAAAAGATGGGCGGATCTCCACCGTCTGGAGGAAAACTTCGTTTTTATTGAGAAAGTCGCATCTTTTCATTGCATCACCCCGGCTGCCACGCCAAGATCGCGAAAAGGCAGAGGTGGTCCGCTCCCCCGAGCGTCACCGGCGCTCACGCGCGCCTCGCTCGGTGGGTGGATCCACGAAAGGAGTGCGTGTGCAGGTAAACAAGATGTCGACGATCCTCCGATCCCGAGGCGCGCTGGCCGCCGCCGTGACGGCCGCGCTGGCCGGTTCGATCCTCACCGCCCCGCCCGTCTCCGCTGCCGCTCCGGAGGGACCGGGGCAGGGCAGCTGCAAGATCGCCGATGACCCGTCCTGGTCCGGCTGGAGCAACCATCAGCAGGTGGGCGAGCAGCTGACGCAGCTCGAGCGCACCAGCGGCGGCCGGGTGAAGGTCGAGGTCGCCGGGCGCACCCAGCAGGGCCGGGAGCTGTGGGCGGCCCGGGTGGGCACGGGCGACAAGGTGCTGCTGGTCACCAGCGCGATCCACGGCAACGAGCGGACCGGCACGGAGGCGCTGCTGGCGATCCTCAAGCGGCTGGGCGGCAGCGGTGACGCGCAGACCCGGAAGATCCTCAGCGAGATCACCTTCGTCGCGATGCCCATGGTCAACCCGGACGGCGGCGAGCTCAACCGGCGGATGAACGTGCGGTCCTGGGACGAGACGGTGGCCGAGTTCCCGCAACTGGCCGGGGCGCCGCGCGCCTGGTACCACCGGCTCAGCGGAGACGGCATCGACCTGCCCGGCTACGACCTCAACCGGGACTTCAACCCCGACCTCAACTACGTGCCGCGCGCCGCCGACCTGCCGGGCCGCGACACCGACGCCGGGTTCTTCCTCTCCCCCGAGTCGCGCGCCATCCGCGACGTCTACGTCGGACTGCGGGCGGAGAAGGGCGCGGTCGACGCGTACGTCGACCTGCACCACATGGGACCGTGCGACCGGCTCACCGGCGGCGAGCAGGACGGCAACCTCATCTCCGTCTCGCTCGACTACCCGCCGCTCGGGGTGCAGGACGGCGCCAAGTACAAGGCGGCGTGGCCGGCGCTCGACCAGGACAAGTCACGCCGCTACGCCCTCACTGTCGCCAACGGAATGAAGGCGCAGTACGGCAGCCAGTCCAAGCTCGCGGCCGTGGGCCGGTACTTCCACCCGGACGCGCGGGAGTACGCGGGTCAGGGTCGCTCGGCGTTCGCCCTCAACGGCACCGGCACGGTGCTGTTCGAGGTCCGCGGTCAGCAGGACGACCTGGGCCAGAAGCAGCACGGCATGCTCGTGAAGAGCGTGCAGACCGGGGTGGAGTCGCTGCTCGGTGGCCTGGCTGACGGCACCGTCGACCAGGTCGACGGTGACCACTTCTTCGACCTGCCCGACTACGGCTGGGACACCACGAACGACTGACGACCGGCAGCAGCCGCGGGAGCAATGATGTTCCCGCGGCTGCACCGGCCCTAGTTGCTGCCGTCGTCGTGCGGGACGGTGACGGTGACCGTGCAGCCGGCCGGTCGTCCGATCTCGTCGTGGCCGGCGTAGGTCAGGTGGTAGACGCGGTCGCCGTCGTTGCCGGCCCGTTCGGCCCGAAGCTGGCCGCCGGTGTCGGGGGTGCCGGTGGCGAAGCCACTGATGTCCGCGGCGTCACCGCCGGTCACGCCGGTCAGGGTGAACGCGTTCGGGCCGAGCACACCGTCGGGCAGGTCCACGGTGACGTCGACGTCGACCAGTTCGTGGTTCGGCGGCCACAGGACCGGACGGTCCACCGCGCAGTCCAGCTGCCGTACCGGCAAGGGCTCCGCCAGGGTGGCGGTGGCGTGTCCGATGGTCGCGGTGAGCCGGCCGCCGGCCTCGTAGTACATGTGCGCGGTACGCCCGTCGAAGTAGAACGTCGGCGCGGCCGATCGGCCGAGGTCGGGCGCGCCGGACATCGAGTCGTGCACGACGCCGAGGTGGATCTCCTGGTCGAAGTCCTCCCCGACGTCGACGGCGTGCATGTTGCCGTCGGTGGCGTGGTAGATCACCAGGTTGTGATCGTTCCAGCGGAGGAAGAACGGCCCCGAGGCGTTCGGGCCTTCGCTGCCCTGCGGGGTCACGATCGGTTCGGGTTGCATGGCCCAGGTCCGCGCGTCGTTGGAGACGGCCCAGCGGATCCGGCGGGCCACCGGCCCGGTCGGTCCGGGCAGCACGGAGTTCGGATTGTCCATGAAGAGCATGAGGTAGCGGGTGCCCAGGCGGGGCACGGACTGCTCGAACACGCGGGCGTAGGAGGTCTCGCCGCCGGTCGTCTCGTTGCGGCTGACCGCGGTCCCGCCGTAGCTGAAGTGGATGCCGTCGTCGGAGGTCGCGTACCGGGTGATCGAGTTCTCGCCGTGGAAGTAGAGGAACAGCTTGCGCTCGCCCTCGATCCACACGGCGTGCGGTGAGGAGACGTGGCTGACCGTGGCGTAGTGCGGCAGCCAGGTGTTGCTGATGAGCGGGTTGGCGGCGTATTCGGTCCACGGGCCGTCGAGCGAGTCGGAGTAGGCGAGGGCGATCCCGCCGGGGCGCTCGTGCGGCGCGTAGTACAGGTAGTAGGTGCCGAGCGGGTTGGCGAAGTAGTCGGCGGCCCGGATGACGCTCGGGAAGATGAACTCGTTCGTCGGGTTGTAGGCGAGGGCGCTCTTGTCGAACGCGGTGCCCACGTAGGTGAAGTGGGGGAAGTCGAGGCCGGAATCGGCGGCGGCCGGCCCGGCGCCGGCCATGGCGACGACGAGCAGGCCGGCGCTGGCGGTCGCCATGACCGCGCGTCGCGATGAGGGGGCGGGTGGTCTCGTCATGCGTCTTCCTGTTCTGTCGTTGGGATCGGACGCCGGGCCGGCCTCGGCCGGATGGTGCCGAGGGACGGGCGATAACTCTCCGTAGGGGCGCAGGGGTCATCGACCGGCGGATGTCATCTCGGGCCGGCGGGCTAATACGTATTAGCATCGACGTTTCTCGAATGTTGCGCGCTCGACGCGGTTCCTGTCAAGAGGGCACCCCGGCCTGCGGGCGTCACCCCAGCTCGCTGGCCTGCCCAGACCCCGCCGGGTCGGGAAGCCCCCAACTAATGCGCATTACTCCAGGCAGTTCACCCGCTCGAAATCTTCGTCACCCTCTTGACACAGAGTCGGTCCACCCGCCAGGCTCCTTCCCAACCCCGAGCGCTAATACGCATTAGCTGCACCGGAAGGACCTCTCGTGGCCGCTCCCCCCAGACGCGTCACCCAACGTGACATCGCACGGCTGGCCGGTGTCAGTCAGGCGACGGTGTCGCTGGTGCTCAACAACCGGACCGACGCCGAGGTCCGCATCGCCCCGGAGACCCGGGACCGCGTGTTGCGGGTCATCGCCGAGACCGGATACGCCGCCGACCCCGTGGCCCGCCGCCTCGCCTCGCGGTTCAACCGGATCATCGGCGTCTTCACGTACGAACCCGCCTTCCCCAGCGGCAGCCGGGACTTCTTCCACCCGTTCCTGCTCGGGATCGAGGAGTACGCCGAGCGGGTCGGCTGCGATCTGCTGCTGTTCACCAGCGCACCGGTGGTGGACGGCCGGCGCCGCGTCTTCCACCAGGACAACCGGCTGCGCCTGGCCGACGGGTGCATCCTGCTCGGACGCGAGATCGACGGCGCGGAGCTGCACCGGCTCAACCGCGACGGATATCCGTACGTCGCCGTCGGACGCCGCGACGACGCCGGTGGGCCGGTGCCCTACGTCGGCGCCGACTACGCCACGGCGGTGGCCCGGCTCGTCGAGCTGGCGCTGCGGCGCGGTCACCGGCGCCTGACGTACGTGGGCATGGGCATGACCGCGGAGTCTTCAGAGGACCGGCGCCGAGGCTTCTTCGCCGCCGCGATGATCGCCGAGAGCGCCCGCCAGGGGTCCGCGACCGCCGGGGAGGCCGACACGTGCCTCGACCACCTGCTGACCGACGGGGCCACCGTGGCCTTCGTGGAGGACTTCGCCACGGCGGTGGCGCTGGAGTCGGCCGCCCGCCGACGTGGGCTGGCCGTGCCCGGCGACCTGTCGATCGTGACCCTCGGCGACCCGACGTCCCCCGTTCCCACCGACATCGCGTTCACCGGGTTCCGCATCCCTCGCGAGGAGATGGGCCGGCAGTCCGTCGAGGTGTTGACCGGCGTCATCGACGGCAGCGCAGCCGGCCTCCAGCAGCGACTTCTTCCCTGCGAACTCGTCGAGGGCGACACCCTCGGCACCCCTGATCCGGCGGTCGACCGACGCTGAGCGGTCGGCCGCGCAACTGGAAGGAAGCAAGTGGTACTTATGCGTGCGGACGTCCTCGTCGTCGGGGGCGGACTGGGCGGGGTCGCCGCGGCGCTCGCCGCGGCCCGGGCCGGCCGGTCCGTCATTCTGACCGAGGAGTTCGACTGGCTCGGCGGGCAGCTCACCAGCCAGGCCGTCCCGCCGGACGAGCACTCCTGGATCGAGCAGTTCGGCGCCACCGCCAGCTACCGGGCCCTGCGCAACGGCATCCGCGACTACTACCGCCGCCACTACCCGCTGACCGACCGATCCCGGGCCTGGACCGACCTCAACCCCGGGGCCGGCTGGGTGAGCCGGCTCTGCCACGAGCCCCGGGTGGCCGTCGCCGTGATCGAGGAGATGCTCGCGCCGTACCGGGGATCGGGGCGGCTGAGGGTGCTGCAGCCGTATCGGCCGGTGGCCGCGACGACCGACGGGGACCGGGTCACCGGCGTCACGCTCGCCCACCGGGACCGGGACGACCGGATCGACGTGACGGCGCCGTACGTCCTGGACGCCACCGAGACCGGTGAGCTGCTACCGCTGACCGGCACCGAGTACGTCACCGGGTTCGAGTCGCAGGCCGAGACCGGTGAGCCGAGCGCGCCGGCCGAGGCGCAGCCGATGAACATGCAGGCGGTGTCGGTGTGCTTCGCCATCGACCACGTCGACGGCGACCACACCATCGACCGTCCCGCCGGGTACGACTTCTGGCGCGACTACAAGCCCGACTTCTGGGGTGACCGGCTGCTGTCCTGGCGGTCGCCGCACCCGCGCACGCTGGAGATCGTCGAGCGCAGCTTCACCCCGAACCCGGACGACGACCCGTTGAGCGTCAACGCCGATCAGCGCGTCAACCCCGGTGACGGCAACCTGTGGACGTTCCGGCGGATCGCCGCCCGGCGCAACTTCACCGACGGGACATACGGCAGCGACATCACGCTGGTCAACTGGCCGATGATCGACTACTTCGAGGGCCCGGTCATCGACGTGCCGAACGCGTCGTGGCACCTGACCAAGGCCCGCGAGCTGTCGTACTCGGTGCTGTACTGGCTGCAGACGGAGGCGCCCCGGCCCGACGGCGGCACCGGCTTCCCCGGCCTGCGGCTGCGCGGCGACGTGACCGGCAGCCGGGACGGCCTGGCGCAGGCGCCCTACATCCGGGAGTCGCGCCGCGTCCGCGCCGAGTACACGGTGGTGGAGCAGGACCTCTCCCTCGCGGTGCGGGGCGAGCACGGCGCGGTGCGCTACCCCGACGCGGTCGGCGTGGGGATGTACCGCATCGACCTGCATCCGTCCACCGGTGGCGACAACTACATCGACGTCGGCTCCTGCCCGTTCGAGATTCCGCTCGGCGCGCTGATCCCGCAGCGGATGGAGAACCTGCTGCCGGCCGGCAAGAACATCGGCACCACGCACATCACCAACGGCAGCTACCGGCTGCACCCGGTCGAGTGGAACGTCGGCGAGGTCGCCGGTCTGCTCGCCGACTTCTGTCTGACGCGGGGCGAGTCCCCGCGTGCGGTCCGCGGCACCCCCCGCCTGCTGGCCGAATTCACCGACCGCGTCTCGGCCAGCGGCGTGGAACGCCACTGGCCGCAGATCGCCGGCTACTGAACACCCCCGGTGAGGAGAAGATAGTGAAACCACGAAAGGGTCTGGCTGTTGTCGCCGCGGCACTGGCCGGCGTCCTCGCCCTGTCCGCCTGTGGCGGCGGCGAGGCGAAGGACAAGGGTCCGGCCAGTCTGCGGATGACCGTCTGGTCGGCCAACGAGGCACACCTGAAGCTGTTCAACGAGATCGCCGACGAGTACCGCAAGAGCCACCCGGACGTCGCCGAGATCAAGTTCGATCCGCTGCCGTTCGAGAACTACACGACCACCCTGACCACCCAGATCGCCGGCGGGAACGCGCCCGACCTCGCCTGGGTCTTCGAGAACTCCGCCCCCGACTTCGTCGCCTCGGGTGCCCTGCTGCCGCTCGACGACACGCTCAAGAAGGCCGAGGGCTACCAGTACGAGGACATCTCCCCCGCCACCGTCAAGCTCTGGCAGAACGACGGCAAGCTGTACGGATACCCGTTCTCCACCTCGCCGTTCGGGGTCTTCGTCAACACCGACATGGTGAAGAAGGCCGGGCAGAAGACCCCAGCGGAGCTGATCGCGGCCGGGCAGTGGACCTGGGACAACGCCCTCGCCGTCGCCGGGGCGACGGCGGCGAAGTCCGGCAAGGCCGGCCTGGTCATCCGGGACTTCGACTACAAGGGCTGGGACAACCTGTCCACCTTCTGGACCGGCTGGGGCGCCCAGGCGTGGAGCGAGGACGGCAAGACCTGCGGCTTCAACAGCCCGGAGATGGTCGACGCGATGACCACCCTGCACAAGGCCACCTTCGTCTCGAAGGCGCTGCCCGGCCCGGGCACGACCGCCGACTTCTTCGCCGGTGACGCCGCCATGACCGTCACCCAGATCTCCCGCGCCTCGCTGCTGAAGGACGACGGTTTCGCCTGGGACCTGGTTCCCCTGCCGGCCGGCCCGAAGGGACCGTACGCGGTGGTGGGCCAGGCCGGCATCGTGGTGATGAAGAAGAGCCCGCACGCCCAGCAGGCGGCCGACTTCCTGGCCTTCCTCACCAACCCCACCAACTCGGCGAAGCTCGCCCAGTTCTTCCCGCCGCCGCGGCAGTCGCAGCTGACCGCCGAGACCCTGGCGAAGACGAACCCGAAGCTCAAGCCGGAGCAGTTGCAGAAGGTCGTCATCGACGGCATCACCAACGGCGTGGTCAAGCCCAGCCACGCCGGGCAGGCCGAGCTGAGCCAGCAGGTCCGCGCCGGCCTGGACCCGCTGTGGCAGCCGAACGCGGACGTCAAGGCCGTACTCGACGGCGTCTGCGCCAAGATCCAGCCACTGCTGGCGAAGTAAGGCCAACGATCATGACCCAGACGGACACCAGGGTGGGCCCGGCCGCTGCCGGGCCCGCCCCGGGCCCGGCCCGGCCGTTCTGGACCAGCCGCCGCCGGGACCAGCTCACCGGTTACCTCTTCATCGCCCCGCAACTGCTCGGCAGCGCCGTCTTCGTGATCCTGCCGCTGGTCCTCGTGGTCTGGTACAGCCTGCACGAGTGGAACGTGCTCGCCGGGACGTTCGACTTCGTCGGCACCGACAACTACGCGGCCCTCGCCGACGATCCCAACCTCGGCGCGGTGCTGCGCGCCACCGGGCTGTTCTCCGTCGGTCTGGTGGTGCTCAACCTCGGCCTGGCGTTGCTGCTGGCCGTCCTGCTCAACCAGAGGCTGCGGGGCACGATCCTGTTCCGCACCCTGTTCTTCTCCCCCGTGGTGGTCTCCCTGGTGGCCTGGACCATCGTCTGGGGCTTCCTGCTGCAGGACAACGGCGGAATCAACGGCCTGCTCGACACGATCGGCGTGGACGGGCCGAACTGGCTGCGCGGCGAGGGCACCGCGATGCTGTCGGTCATCGTCGTGCAGGTGTTCAAGAACGTCGGCCTGAACATGGTGCTGTTCCTCGCCGCCCTGCAGGGCGTGCCGGCAGACCTGTACGAGGCCGCAGAGGTGGACGGGGCGAGCCGGATGCGCCAGTTCTGGCGGATCACCGTACCGCTGATCAGCCCGACGATCCTGCTCACCTCGATCATCACGGTGGTCGGGTCGCTGCAGGTCTTCGCGCAGATCGCGGTGCTCACCCAGGGCGGGCCGGGCACGTCGACCACGGTGCTCGTCTACTACCTCTACCAGCAGGCGTTCCAGTTCCACCACTTCGGCTACGGCGCGACGCTGTCGATCCTGCTGTTCGTCATCGTGCTCGCGCTCACCGTGCTGCAGTGGCAGATGCGCAAGAGGTGGGTCTTCCATGAGTCGTGACCTGTCGCGGCGGACCAAGCTGGTGCTCTACGGGGTGCTGCTGGTCCTGGCGATCCCGTTCGTGTTCCCGACCTGGTGGATGGTCACCTCGTCGCTGAAGCCGGTGGCGGACATCTTCTCCTTCCCGCCGCAGCTGCTGCCGACCAT
>NZ_JAPDPH010000215.1 GCF_026013475.1 Micromonospora yasonensis
AAGCTACTCCCGGACCAGATGATGCTGAACGCCGTCGCGATGATCATCGGCGGTAGCGCGACCGCGAATCGGTTGCTGGCGAAGATCCAGCCGTAGCTGAGCAGACCGATCGAGAACGCGAGGAGGGCGAACACCCCGAACAGGGCGACGCTCAGCAGGATGAGGGTGGAGCGGGCGGAGCGTCGCAGGGCTTTCGGGCCGTGGCGGTGGACGAGCTGCCCGGCCCGGTATCCGGCCAGCGAGCCGAATACGAGGGTCAGGGTCGAGATCAGCTCGGAACCGTTGAGAAACCCGTCGAACATGCGTTGACTCCTGTCTCCCCCTGCGACGGTGGGCACGTGGATGTCCGCCGGTCGCGGGCGCGACGGGCGGGCCACTTCGATGATCACAGATACGCGCCGGCCGGTAACCGTACGACCTTCACGTCATATCGGGAAGGAAATCGGGCCCGGCATGTGCAAAACGCACGTCGATCGCGGTCCGTCGAGCCGAGGAGTGTACCGTGTCGTCCGTCTATTGCGGACGTTGGCCAGTACGAGGGGCGGAACCCAGCGTGTTGCCGCCGATCAGCCCGGATTCTGCCTTGGCGGTTCGTTGGCGGAGGTCTATTACAGTCGCGTCATGACTGAGCCGCAGCTCTATTGCCCGCTCTGCCGAGGCACCCAGTTCCAGCAGGAGACGGCACGCCAGGACAGCCGGTGGGGGCTCACCAGCCACCGGATGACCTTGATGATCTGTCGTCGGTGTCGGTACGTGCTGCACTTCTACGACCGCCACAGCATTTTCGACTTCGACTGACGGGAGCTGGTGTGACCTCGGCTCGGGGCGCCGTGGTCGGCATTCTCGGCCGGTTGGTTTCCACGAGTCGCCTCGCGAAACCGGCGGCCCGGTGACCATGACGATCAGCAGCAGTCCGAGCGCGTCCACCTCGATATGGCGTTTGCGGCCGTTGGCCTTTTTCCCGCCGTCGCAGCCGCGGCTGCTCCAGCTCACGTACTCGACGGCCAGTCGATGCCGGACGACCCACTCGCACAGATTGTGCGCACGGTTACGTGGAAGATCTTGTCGTTTGCGGTGACGGCCTTGAGTACGCCCCGAGCGGTGCGAACTTCGCCACCGCGGGACCTCGTCGACGAACACGGTGACGGGATCGGCTCCTGCGACACCCAACTACGCCAGTTCGACGACGGCATCGTGGTCCTGCCGCCGGCGCAGGAGGCCTGATCATCGACCGGGGCGACCAGCGCGATTCATGACCACCGGCTGGCCCTGCGCGAGTCCGGTTCGCTCGCCGTCAGACGCCGGACGGATACGTCTCGGGCTCGGCCAGGCCGGCCGGCCGCACGCGCAGCGGCCGGACCGCCTGGGTCTCGTCGATCCAGCAGAAGGCGTCGTAGCGGTCGCCGAGCACCGTCGGTACGTAGTTGCCGAAGCTCTCCCGTTCCGGGTGGTAGACGACCCCGATCGCCCGGTGGTCGAGCTCGTCGGTGAGCACGTCGGGCTTGCCGTCGCGCGGGAAGACGAACAGGGTCTGCGCCGGCGCGGCACCGTGCAGCACCTCCTCCAGCGAGTGCCGGCGGCCCGGCGGCACCGGCATCACCTCCATCGGCGCACCCCAGCCGTCACCGGCCACCACCGTGCCGTGGTGGGTGCCGAAGCCGACCAGCACGACCTGGTCCGGGCCGTGCCGCTCCCGGGCGAGCTGGCCGATGTTGACCTCTCCGGCGTCGACCATGTCGGTCGCGCGGGCATCCCCGACGTGGGTGTTGTGCGCCCAGACGACCGCCTTCGACCCCGGCCCGTAGTGCCGCAGCAGCCGGTCGAGGGTGTCGTCCATGTGCCGGTCGCGGACGTTCCACGACTCCCGGCCACCGCGCGCCATCGTCCGGTAGTAGCGTTCGGCCCCGGCGACGATCTCGGCGTTCTGCCAGGCCCCGAAGCGGCCCTCGTCGCCGGCCACGGCCCGCTCGCGCAGCCCGACGAGCAGGTCCACCACCTCGTTCTCGCAGTTGTTCGGCACGAATCGGGTCGCCAGCGCGTACTGCTGCGGGTCCTCGTCGTACGGCTGGAAGCAGCGGTACGCGGCCAGCGCCGCCGGCACCTGCTCCGGGTCGTGCTCCTGCAGCCAGGTGATGACCTCGCGGAGCGACTCCCACAGCGAGTACACGTCCAGACCGTGGAACCCGGCGCGGTCCGGCTCGTCCGCCCCCGCGTTGCGGGTACGCAGCCAGCGGGTGAAGTCGATGACCTCCTCGTTGGCCCACATCCAGGTCGGCCAGCGCTCGAAGGTGGCGAGCGCGTCCCGCGGGTCGCTGGGCGCGGCGGCCTGGCACCGCACGCTGCGGTCCACCCGGTCGCAGTCGGGCCAGTCGCCCTCCACGGCCACGAACGAGAAGCCCTTCTCCTCGATCAGCCGCCGGGTGATCGCCGCGCGCCAGGTGTAGAACTCGTGCGTGCCGTGGCTCGCCTCGCCGAGCATCACCACCCGGGCGTCCCCGATCCGGTCCAGCAGCACGTCCAGGTCACCCGGGTCGGCCAGCGGCGCCGCCAACCCGGTCACCTCGTCGTCGTAGCGTCCCATGGTCACCCCCGCTGCGCGTCAGGTCCCGGCCCGTGGCCGTGCTCCTGGCGTACCCGGCTCGGCGCGGGCCATGCGGGCCGGCGGCGCGCGCGGTCGCGACGTCCCGGCGTCACCGTCCGGCCCGGCTGCACGTGCGGTGGGCGACGGCTGACGAATGACCGGTGTGCTGCCGGGTAGGCGGGCGGCGACACCGAGGAGAGGCAGATGACTGTAACCGTTCCCGACGTGATCGTCCGTTACTACCAGTTGGCCGCCGAACCGGACGTCGACGCCTTCGTCTCCTGCTTCACCGACGACGCGATCGTGGCTGACGAGGATCGCACCTACCAGGGGCCGGCGGCGATCCGGGCGTGGCGCGAGCGGACCACGGCTCAGTTCGACTACAACGCGATTCCGGAGACGGTGGAGGAGGAGACCGGCGGCAACCTGGTGGTGACGACACTCGTCTCGGGCACGTTCCCGGGCAGTCCGGTACGGCTGCGCTACCGTTTCACGCTGCGCGACGGCCTGATCGGCGCCCTCGACATCCGTCCATAGGGCTCACGCTGCGCTCGATGGTGTGGCGTGCGCCACCGATCTCGGGTGTCACAGGGCGGCGAGGTCCGGCATCTCGTGTGTGGCACAGTCGAGACCGAACAGGCGGGAGCCAGCCATGAGCGTGCACAGCGAGCGAACGACGGACACCGCCGGCCCGCTTGCTCCTGGCGGCCGGATGGACTCCGCCACCGAGGCGTTCCTCGCCCACCGCAACCTGCTGTTCACCGTCGCCTACGAGATGCTCGGCTCGGCCGCCGACGCCGAGGACGTCCTGCAGGAGACCTGGTTGCGGTGGGTGGGCGTCGACCTCGACACCGTACGGGATCAGCGGGCGTACCTGGTCCGGATCACCACCCGTCAGGCGCTCGTCCGGCTGCGTACGCTCCGCCGCCGCAAGGAGTCCTACGTCGGCCCCTGGCTGCCGGAGCCGTTGCTGACCACGCCCGACGTGGCGGAGGATGTCGAGTTGGCCGACAGCGTCTCGATGGCGATGCTGCTGGTGCTGGAGACGCTCGCGCCGACTGAGCGGGCGGTGTTCGTGCTGCGCGAGGTGTTCGACGTCGACTACGACGAGATCGCCGAAGCCGTCGACAAGAGCACGGCCGCGGTCCGCCAGATCGCCCACCGGGCCCGGGTACACGTCGCGGCGCGCCGACCACGCGGGGTCGCTTCCGCCGCCGAGACCCGCGACGCGCTCGACGCGTTCCAGCGGGCGGTCGAGACGGGCGATCTGCAGCACCTGCTCGACGTTCTCGCGCCGGATGTCGTCTTCCTGGGTGACGGTGGCGGAGTCGTGCAGGCCGTGCCGAAGCCCGTCGTGGGGGCCGACAAGGTGGCCCGCCTGCTGACCGCCGGGCGGAACAAGATCGCCGCCGTGGTGTCGCTGCAGCCGGCCCACGTCAACGCCTACCCGGCGCTGATTCTCCGGCTCGACGGCGAGATCGACACCGTCATCGCGGTACGCATCGACGACGGCCTCGTCACCGGGCTCTACGCCGTGCGCAATCCCGAGAAGCTGTCACGGGTCGAGCGGGAGACCGCGGTGAGCCGCTGACGGTGATGCGCGGGGCGCGTCGAATTCACGGTCCGGCCGGATCAGGCCGCGGGGCCGGCGGCTTGCGGAGGCGCTCGACCAGATCCCGTGCCGCCTCGTCGAACTGCTCGTCGGACTCGCCGGGCCAGTGTCCCTTGATCGGCGGCGGGACGCTGTCCCCGGGCGGGGCGACCAGGTCGCTGGGGTCTCGGAGTCGGCGGTCCACCGATGCCGTCGGACCGGTGACGGTGCCGGGCGCGCCCGGCCGGTGGGCAGCGAAGATCCATCCACCGATGGGGTCGGTGTCGCGCCACAGGTTCAACCATCGCCAACCGACCCGGCCGCCCCCCTCGTGCAGCATGGCGTCGTCGACGTAGGCGGGGAAGAGCCGGGCGTAGAGCCGGCGCAGTGGTGAGCTGTAGGTGATCAGGGCGACCCGGCCGCTGACGTGGGGCGGCAGTTGGAGGACGGTGGCGGCGACCAGTACCGAGCCCTGGCTGTACCCGGCGATCAGGACCGCGTTGCCGCTGCCGACCAGGTAGGTGATGCGCCGTGCCAGCTCCGGCACGGCCCGTTCGGCGTAGCAGGGCAGCGCGAACGGGTGGGCGGACCGGGGCCAGAACGTGGCCAGGTCTCAGAGCACGCCGACGTGGTGCCGGAACGCGGCGGTCCGGTAGGCGAAGATTCCGCCGATGACGAGGCCGAGGACGGTCGCCGAGATCACGTAGCCGCCCAACCCGATGCCGAAGTTGACAGCACGCCGAACCCGCGTAGCGGCGGGCGGCTCGGATGCTGGAACCGGCGCCACAGCAGCACGGCTGCCAGGGCTGCCAGCAGTCCGGCGTGCGCGACGAACAGCCAGGTGAGGGTCGAGCCGTAGCCGGGGCAGGCCACCACCTTCGTGCCAGCGCGTGGGCACGGCCACGACGTGGGCGCAGACCACGATGGTGAGACCGATGGCGAGGGTCCGCAGCGTACGGGCGACACCGTCCCGCCGCGGGTCGGCGGGGGCGCGGTCGATCAGCGCGGGGGCGCAGAGCAGGGCCACACAGGTGGCCAGGACCACCCCCGTTGCCACCGCCAACACGATGCTGGTGGGCGACGCGCCCTGTGCGGCCCGGGCGGCGAGCAGGCTGCCGCTCAGGGTCGCGAACGCGCAGCGATGTGGATCGAGCGCAGTCGTCCCATGAGCGGCTCCGCGTCCCAGTGCCCGACGGTGCTGAGCGGGTGCCCGGACACCGCGCCCTCCGGCGGCCGGAACGCCTGGAAGGACCGTCCCGGGCGGGTGCTGGCCCACAGATCAGGCCGATGGCGGCGGCCGGGATCAGCGCGAGCACCACCAGCCGCAAACCGGTGGGGCGGTCACCGAGCCAGGACAGCCAGCTACGACCGGACAGACAGGCCGAGGACGACATGCACTGCCACGCGACCAGGTCCAGCGCGACCCCGACGGCGGCCAGCACGTACAGCGCGGTCAGGGTCATCCGGCGTCGCCGATCCGCGTGCTCCCGCTGATCCCGCCGACATCGACCCTCCGAGACATCTCGGCAGCCCGACCGCGGGTGGCGGAACCGAGCACGGTCCGGCCACCCGCGTGGCAGACGGGCCTACCCCAGTGGTCCGGCTCCAAACTCCGGACCGCGGTAGCAGGTCATCGATCCTGAAGCAGCCCCAGGACGTTGCCATCGGGGTCGGTGACGGTGGCCACCAGGCGGCCACCGCCGACGTCGTGCGCCGCCTCCTTCACCGTGGCACCCGCGGCGACCACCTCGGCCAGCTTCGCCTCGATGTCCGGGACGTGCCAGTAGGCCACCGGTGAGGTCATGCCCTGCGGTCCACCGCCCGGCACCAACCCGATCTGCTGGCCGGCGGCCTCGAAGCCGACGTAGTAGGTCGAGTCGGTCTGCGGCGGCACGCCGAGCAGGGCGCTGTACACGGCCTTGGCCGCCGCCAGGTCGGACACGGGGTGCAGCACGGTCTGGATTCCCTGGGTGGACGAGTCGGTCATGCTTACTCCTGAAGGTCGTGGGTCGCGTCGACCCGGTCGGTACGGCCCGTCAAGACGAACGGGAAGCACTCACAGCATTTCTTTCGCCGCCGCCGATCCGTATCCGTAACGACCACGGAACCGTCCACGGATCGGTGCCGCACGCCGGCCACGGGCGAGCCGTAGGGCGGCTGCGACGGATGCGCCCAGCACGATCGTGAGCAGGGCGGAGATCAGCAGGGTGTGCCGACCACCGACCGCGGTAACGACCGCGCCGCCCAACAAGGTGCCCAGCGCGGTGGCGGGAGTGGTCAACGCGGTGCGGGCGGCGAGCACGCGGCTCAGCGCCTGCGGTGGGGTGCTGCGCTGGAACAGCGCCGTGGAGATGGCGGTGAACGGGCCGTAGATCAGACCGCCGACCGCGAGCCCGACCAACCCGGGCGCGACGGCATCGGTCAGCCCGAGGGGCAGCAGGGCAACGCCCCAGCCGACGATGATGCTCACCACCACCCGCCAAGGCGGTCGATGCCGGAGCAGCGCTGCCCCGAGAGCGCCGATCGTCGCCCCGAGGCCGAACACGGTCCAGTACAGGCCCAGCAGGCCGGGTGAGCCGTGCGGCCCCTGCGCGACATGGACCGGTAGGGCCACCTCGACCGGGCCGTAGAGGAAGAAGAACGCGGACGTCACCACGATCAACCCGAGCAGGCGTGGCCGGTCGAGAATGGTGCGCCAGCCGCCGCTCGTCGCTGCGTCCGGCGCCGCTCCGACGGCGGCAGCCTGCCGGGCGGAGACCGTCCAGCCGGCCGCCGCCAGGACCGCGAAGCTCGCCGCGTCCACCCCGATCACCCAGCCCGGCCCGATCAGTGCGCTCAGCCCGCCGGCCATTGCTGGGCCGACCACGAATGCCGCCTGCGCGAACGTTGACAGCAGCGCGTTACCGGTGATCCGGTCCTCTTCGGGCAGCAGCTCCGCGATCAGGGTGTACGCCCCAGCGTTTCCCCAGGCGTGCAACAGCGAGGAGACCGCCAGCAACGCCACGTACCCGACCGGGGTCAGCAGCCCCGCCACCGCGAGTGCCGCGACCGCGCCCAGCGCCACTGCTCGCAACGAGGCGTCCACCGCCACCAACTGCGCGGCGCGCCGCCGTCGTATCAGCCGGGCGAGCACGGCCGCGCCGATCGGGGCTGGCAGCGCGTACGCCGCCACCGCCAGTGCGGTCCAGACACCAACCTGCTCGGGCGGCGCGATCTGGACCGCGAGCCATGCCACCGCGACCATGCTCATGCCGTCGCCCAGAGCCGAGACCAGCATCCCGGGCAGAATCCAGCGAAGCACCGGGTGCCGCAGCAGCCGGCCGGTTGATCCGACCCACGACCGCACACCAGACCCTAGGTGGTTCATCTCTCACGCTCCGTAAGCCGAGGCCGATCTGCCGGTGGCCTCAGCCTCGCCGGGCTCTGCCGGGTCCGGCATCGGTGCCGACCACGGAACCCACCACCGATCTGGAGCACGGAGTGGGTGCGGAAGAATGGGGCCGTGGCGACGACGGCAGAGATCTCGGCTCGGGAGGCCGAGGTGCTGGCGCTGCTGGGGGAGCATCTCAGCAACGCCGAGATCGGGGCCCGGCTGTTCATCTCGGTGCGTACCGTGGAGAGCCACGTCTCCTCGCTGCTGCGCAAGCTGGCGGTGCCCGATCGGCGGGCGCTCGCCCGGCGCGCGTCCGAGCTGGCTCGCGCCGACCGGTCCCACCCGGCACCGCTGCTGCCGGCGCCGCTGACCTCGTTCATCGGCCGGATGCGGGAGCGGGCCGAGCTGACCGAGATGATCAAGACCCACCGGCAGGTGACCGCGGTAGGCCCCGGCGGAGTGGGCAAGACCCGGCTCGCGTTGACCGTGGCCGCGGACGCCGGCAGCGAGTACGCCGACGGGGTGTGGTTCGTCGACCTGGTCCCGATCACCGACCCGGACATGGTCGCGGCCGCGGTCGCCGGCGCGCTCGGCCTCGGCGAGCAGCCCGGCCGGGGCATGGACGAATCGGTGGTCGCCGCGCTGGCCGACCGTCACGTCCTGCTCGTGCTCGACAACTGCGAGCAGGTACGGGACGGGGTGGCGCCATTCCTCGAGCGGCTGCTCGCCGCCTGCCCCCGCTTGACGGTGCTGGCGACCAGCCGGGCCCGGCTGATGGTGCCGTTCGAACGGGTGTATCCGGTCCCGCCGCTGTCGCTGGCCGGCGACGGCGAGTCGGAGGCGGTCGCATTGTTCATGGACCGGGCGGCGGCGGTGGGCCGGCCGCCGGATCCTGCCCTGCGCGACCACATCGCCTCGATCTGCGAGCGGCTGGATGGAGTGGCGCTGGCGATCGAGCTGGCCGCCGCCCGGTGGCCCACGCTCGGGCTGGACGGCCTCACCGCCGCGCTGTCCGACCCGCTCCGGATGCTGGCCGGCGGTTCCCGTGCCGATGACCGGCACCGTTCGGTGCGGGCGGCGCTGGACTGGAGCCACGCCCTGCTGGAGCCGGCCGATCGGGCGCTCCTGCGCCGGCTGTCCGTGTTCGTGGCGCCGTTCACCGTCGAGGCGGCGGCGGAGGTGGTCGGGTCGGAGCCGGGCGTGGCCGCCGACGGACTGGCCCGGCTCGCCGAGCAGAGCCTCCTCGTGGTGACGGCGTCCCCGAGCGGCACCTGGTACCGGGCGCTGGAAACCATCCGCCAGTACGGGACGGAGCGGCTCGAGGAGGCCGGTGAGCTGGTCGACGCTCGATCCCGGCACCTTCGCTGGTGCCTGGCCAGGGCGGCCGACCTGGCGGTGGTACGGGCGGACTGGCGGGTCCGGTTCGACCCGGTCGCGGACGACCTCCGCGCCGCCCTGGCGTGGGCGGCCGACCGGCCGGAACAGCGCGCGGACGCGCACCGCCTCGCCTGGCACCTCGCGGAGCTGGCCTTCACCCGTAACCTGATCGGCGAGTCCCAGCTGCGGTACGAGCAGGCGGCCGCGCTCGCGGACGACCCGGCCACCACCGCATCGATGTTCCGCCACGCCGCGGCCGTGGCCGGATGCCGGATGCGTGGTGACGACATGTACCGCCTCCAGCGCGCGGCCGCGGCCGCCGCCCGCCGGTCCGGGGACACCTCCGGCGCCGCCGGTGATCTGGCGGCCGCCGCCACCAACGCGTACCGGTTCTGGAGCAAGTTCGAACGAATGCCGTCGCAGCAGGAGGCGCTCGCGCTCATCACCGAGGCGCGGGAGCTGGCCGGCGACGATCCGGCCGCCCAGGCCGCGGTGGCGCTGGCCGAGGCCGGGGCGCTCACCGACGCGTTCGGCTCCGAACTGGGCCCGCCCGACAACGCCGTACCGGAGACGATGGCGCGTGCCGAACGGGCGGTCGACCTCGCTCACCGCACCGGCGACCCGCTCGCCGAGTCCGCCGCCCTCGACGCGCTCACCGGTGCCCAGAGCTGGGCCGGTGAGACGTTCGCCGCCGCGGCCACGGCACGGCGCCGTATCGCACTGTTGTCCTCCGCGCCGGACAGTCCGGCCAGAACCCACGAGCTGCTCGACGCCCTCGGCAACGCCACCGAGGCGAGCCTCGGCGCGGGCGACCTGCTCGGCGCCCGCCGCTGGGCACGGCAACTCGCGGACCACCCGTTGCTGGCGGAGGTTGGCCATCGTGCCACGAGCTGGCTGCTGGTGACCGAGGCGTTGGCCGGCAACGTCGACGAGGTACTCACCGTCAGCGCCGGGTTCCTCGAAGATTGGCGCCGGGCCGGCAGCCCCGCCAGGTGGGCCCTCGCTCCGGCGGTGGCCGGTGTGGCGATGATCCACGGCCTCCGCGACGACCACGACGCCCGCCTCGTCTGGAGTGCGGTCCTGAATCAGCTCGGCACCCCACCGGAGCGCACCTACGGCTACGGGGCGGTCTTCGACGCGATGCTCATGCTCCACTGCGGGCAGGCGCGGGAGGCGTTGGACCGGTTGGCGCCCGAGCCCGGCGAGGTGTGGAAATGGGTCACGTGGATCTGGCTGCACTGGTATGTGGCGCTGCGCGCCGAAGCCACCGTGCTGGCCGGGAGTCCCGATGCCGGCGACCGACTGGCCGAGGCCCGAACCATCGTGGCCGGCAACCCGGTCGCCGCTGCCATCGTGGAGCGGGCAGCCGCGCTGCACCACAACGACCGGGCGCGGCTGCTCGCCACGGCCGACGTCTTCGAGGCCGCCGGATGCCGCTACCAGGCGGCGCGGACCATGGTGCTCGGCGGCGGCGACCATGTGGCCCGCGGCGCGGCCGCACTCGTCGGCCTCGGCCTCGCCCCGATGGCTCCGACCACGACCTTTCTCAGCCGCATGAGGTGATCCGGGCGCACCCCGCACGTGCGCGTCGACGGCGGCCGGTCACGAGCCGAGCAGCCGGCGGATCTCCGCGGCGGCTGGGTGCTCGGGCGACACGGCGAGAAACCGCCGCAGGGTAGCCGGCGCGTCCGCGGGCCGGGTGGTTCGCTGGGCCAGCCCCAGCACCAGCAGCCCGTCAGGCGAGTCGGGGGAGTGGCTGAGCACCTCCCGTGCCGTCCGCTCCGCGCCGGTGGCGTCCGCCGAGCGCAGCAGGGCGAAGGCGAGGCGCAGCCGGACGCCGTCGTCGGGCCGTTCCTGCAGCGCTTCCCGGTACATCTGCGCGGCGGCCGCGTACCGCTGCTGGCCCTCCAGGTCCTGCGCCAGCCGCACGGCGACCGCCGCCGGGTCGGCGGGTGGGCTCGGTGCCGGCGGCGCCAGTCGTCCGGCGGCCACGGCCACCGTCGCGACGAGGGCGACCAGCCCGGCGGCGCTGAGCCACCAGGCGTGTCGTGCCCGCGGTCGGCCGCCCGCCGGTGGCCCGCGGTCCGGGTGCCGGCGGGGTCGGCGTGGGCGTAGCGTGCGCAGCGCGGCGGCGGCGCCCGCCAGCAGCGCCGTCGCGGGTACGGCCCACAGCAGCAGTGCGGGTCCCCGCGCGTCGGGCCGCGCCAGCACGTCCTCGCCGTACCGGTCGACGAACCAGCGGCGGATCTGCGCCGGGCTCCGGCCCTGCGCCACTTGATCGGCGATCACCTGGCGCATCGAGGCGGCGATCGGCGAGCGGGAGTCGGCCACCGACTCGCCCTGACAGGCGGGACAGCGCAGGTCGGCGGCCACGGCCTGCACCGGGTCGGTCCGGCTGCCGGGACCGAGCGAGCGGACCAGCCCGGCCACGGCCAGCGCCAGCAGCACGGCCAGGCTCAACGTGACGAGCAGGCGTCGCCGGGTCACGCCGGCGCCAGCAGGGGGGACAGCCGCTCCTGCAGCCACTGCGGGGTGACCACGCCGGGCTGGTGCGCGACGATCCGACCGTCGCGGTCCACCACGAAGGTCTCGGGCACGCCGCGGACGCCCCAGTCGACGGCTCGGGTGCCGTCGGGGTCGGGGAGCACGGTGAGGTCGTCGGCGTTCGTCTCCTTCAGGAGGGCGCGGACCGCCTCCGGGCCGTCACGCAGGTTGAGCCCGACCACCTGCAGTCCCTGCGGCGACCAGCGGCGGGCGGTGTCGACCAGCAGCGGCAGTTCGTCGCGGCAGGGCCCGCACCAGGAGGCGAAGACGTTGACCAGTACGACGTGCCCGCGCGCCGCCGCCAGATCGAACCGCTGACCGGTGAGGGTGGTGCCGGTCAGCGCGGGGGCGGCCACCGCTGGCCGCTGTCCGGCGTCCCCGAGGCCGGCGCGGCGGTCGGTCGCGAGGGCGATCCCGAGGCCGACCGTGAGCGCCAGCACCATGGCCGGGGCGAGCCGGATACGCCGCCACCAGGACCGCCCGCTTCCCGCGCTCATGCCGGAACTCCGGCCGCCACCGGCGCACGCCTGTCGGCCGGTTCGGTTCGCCGCCGCCGCCGGCGTGCCGCGTTGGCGAGGGCGAGCAG
>NZ_JAPDPH010000216.1 GCF_026013475.1 Micromonospora yasonensis
AGATCGGAAGAGCGGGTCAGCCGGTACGGCGGTCGCCTCCCGGCCGGTCGGCGGCGGCGCGGGCTGCGCCGGTCGCACGGCCGGCTGGGCCAGCGTGGTCACCGGCGGCCGTCGACGACGCGGGCGGCGTGCTGCCGACGGCTGAGCCAGCCGCGCGGGTGCCGGCGGGGCAGCGACCGGGCGAGCCGGTCGCGGGCCGCGTCGGCCTGGAGTTCGGCGGCGTGGCTGCGGTGGATGGAGAGCATCAGGTCTGCGTCGTTGCCGAACATCTCGGTTTCCCCTGTCGTGTCGTTTTCGCTGTCGACACTGACTTTCCGCGCGAAGGTGGCCCCGGGGCATGGGTCCGCCGCCCGATCTTCGCCCGCGCCCCCTCCTTACTCCGGGGCCGCCGCGGGCCGGCGACGCCGTAAGGTACTCAGCCGCCGCCGGGTGGCAGCCACGGATCAACGCGTCGCGC
Source organism: Micromonospora yasonensis (assembly GCF_026013475.1). Taxonomy (GTDB): domain Bacteria; phylum Actinomycetota; class Actinomycetes; order Mycobacteriales; family Micromonosporaceae; genus Micromonospora; species Micromonospora yasonensis. Next base: position 458 of record NZ_JAPDPH010000216.1, read on the forward strand.
AGCGACCACTAGACTCTGCGGTATGGCAAAGCCCCAGGAGAAGGTCTCGTTCGGCCAGCGGCTGAAGCAGATCGGGATGGTGTTCCGGTTCACCGCCAAGCAGGACCGGTGGTTCGCGCCGCTGGCCGCCGCGGCGGTGCTGATCCCGCTCGCGCTCACCGTGGTCGCGGTGCTCCTCGCGGGCTGGATCTGGCTGCCGATCGGCATCCTGTTCGCCCTGCTCGCCCTGCTGATCGTGCTCAACCTGCGGTCCAACAAGGCGATGATGAACGCCGCCGAGGGCCAGCCGGGCGCGGCGGCGCAGATCATGGAGAGCATGCGCGGCGACTGGCGGGTCACCCCGGCGGTCAGCTCGACCACGCAGATGGACATGGTGCACCTGGTGATCGGCCGCCCCGGCGTGATCCTGCTGGCCGAGGGCGACCCGCAGCGCGTCCGGAGCCTGCTCGGCCAGGAGAAGCGCCGGCTGGCCAAGGTGATCGGCTCCGCGCCCCTGCACGACTACGTGATCGGCCAGGGCGACGGCGAGCTGCCGATCCGCAAGCTGCGGATGACCCTGATGCGGCTGCCCCGCAGCCTCGCCCCCAAGGACGTCAACGCGCTCGACAAGCGGCTCAAGGCGCTCACCGCCCGCCCGCAGCTGCCCAAGGGCGCGATCCCGAAGAACATGCGGCCGCCGCGTGGCGCGTTCCGCCAGACCCGCGGTCGCTGACCCGAGTCGTACGCAGCAGGAGCCGGCCCCGCACGGGTCCGGCTCCTGCTGGTCTCTGCCCCGGCCGGCACCGGCGGCGCCGGTGCGGTCAGCGGGCGGGGCGGGGGGCGTCGACGATGACCGAGCCGGCGAGCCGGTCGTGCAGGCCGCGCCGGTGCTCGTCCATGATCAGAGCGGGCACCACCAGGGCGAGCAGGACACCGCGCAGCAGGGCCCGGACCACCCCGATCCGGCCCCCGTCGGCCCAGGACAGGCACCGGATCCTCGTGACGTACATGCCCGGGGTCTGGGCGAACAGGCCGAGGAAGAAGCCGTACTCGAGGATCAGCACCAGCACCGGGGCCCAGCCGTCCCGGGTCGGGTCGGCGAAGATGTTGGCGATCAGCAGGCAGAGCACCCAGTCGATGATCAGCGCGCCGAAGCGGCGGCCCAGGCTCGGGGGCGTGAAGGCACGGTCCGCGGCGGGCGGCACCGGCACGGCGGCGGTATCGGTCACAGCGGTCAAGGGTAGTCATGGGCGGATCCCCGACCGGAACGGCCGGGCTGGGCAGCGGTGCGGGTCACCGCCCGGACACGCCGGTTCGGCACCACGTGAAGAATCGGACCAAAGCCATCAATTAGCGGCACACCGTCACGGCGGGTATCGTCCGAACGGAGACCCGTAGGCGACTGAGCGGCACAGATGACGCTCCGCGAGGGACGTAACACGGCGGAAACAGAGGAGACACGGCCGGGCAACCGCGCGGCCATACCGTCGCCAGGAGCCAGCCACCGGAGTGGACCTGCCAGGAGGACGTGTGTTCGCCAATCCCGAGGAACTCCTGCGATACCTCAAGAACGAGGACGTTAAGTTCGTCGACGTACGTTTCTGTGACCTGCCCGGCGTGATGCAGCACTTCAATCTGCCGGTCGAGTCCTTCGACGACAGCGTCTTCACCGACGGCCTCGCCTTCGACGGTTCGTCGATCCGCGGCTTCCAGGCGATCCACGAGTCGGACATGCTCCTGCTCCCGGACGTCGCGACCGCCTTCATCGACCCGTTCCGCGCGCAGAAGACCCTCGCGCTGAACTTCTTCATCCACGACCCGTTCACCCGCGAGGCCTACTCGCGCGACCCGCGGAACGTGGCGAAGAAGGCCGAGGCGTACCTGGCGGCGAGCGGCATCGCCGACACCGCCTACTTCGGCGCCGAGGCGGAGTTCTACATCTTCGACTCGATCCGCCACGAGACCTCCGCGCACCGGTCGTTCTACTACATCGACTCCATCGAGGGCGCCTGGAACAGCGGCCGCGAGGAGGAGGGCGGCAACCGCGGCTACAAGACCGCGTACAAGGGCGGTTACTTCCCGGTGCCGCCGGTCGACCACTTCGCCGACCTGCGTGACAAGATCGTCCGTCGGCTGGTGGACAACGGCTTCACCGTGGAGCGGTCGCACCACGAGGTCGGCACCGCCGGCCAGTCGGAGATCAACTACCGGTTCTCCACCCTGCTGCACGCCGCCGACCAGCTCCAGCTCTTCAAGTACATCGTGAAGAACGAGGTCTGGGCGAACGGCAGGACGGCCACCTTCATGCCGAAGCCGCTCTTCGGCGACAACGGCTCCGGCATGCACACCCACCAGAGCCTCTGGCTGAACGGCGAGCCGCTGTTCTACGACGAGACCGGCTACGCCGGCCTGTCCGACACCGCCCGCTGGTACATCGGCGGCCTGCTGCACCACGCGCCGTCGCTGCTGGCCTTCACCAACCCGACGGTCAACTCCTACCGTCGGCTGGTGCCGGGCTTCGAGGCGCCGGTCAACCTGGTCTACTCGCAGCGCAACCGCTCCGCCTGCACCCGTATCCCGGTCACCGGCAGCAACCCGAAGGCCAAGCGGGTCGAGTTCCGGGTGCCGGACCCGTCCAGCAACCCGTACCTCGCCTTCGCGGCGATGATGATGGCCGGCCTGGACGGCATCAAGAACAAGATCGAGCCGCCGGCGCCGATCGACAAGGACCTCTACGACCTCCCGCCGGAGGAGTGGGGCGACGTCAAGCAGGTGCCGGGTTCGCTGCCGGAGGTGCTCGACGCGCTCGAGGCCGACCACGACTACCTGCTCGACGGCGGCGTCTTCACGCCGGACCTGATCTCCACCTGGGTGTCGTGGAAGCGGACCAACGAGGTCGACCCGGTGCGCCTGCGCCCGACCCCGCACGAGTTCGCCATGTACTTCGACTGCTGACCAGCCTCACCTGCACCGGCCGGGCCGGCTCCGCGACAGCGGGGCCGGCCCGGCCGTTCTCGTCAGCGGGCGCGTCGGGCCAACAGGGCGCGGGCCGCCCCGACGGCCACCAGCACGACCAGCGCGGTCATCAGGATCGCCCCCGGCGCCTTGGTGTACCGGGCCAGGTTGGTGCCGTCCGGCAGGACCAGCAACGACGCCACCGCGCAGGGCGCCACGAACCACACCGTCCGGGCCGGCGACCGGGTCGCCACCGCCAGCAGCGCCAGCGGCCAGACCGCGTACCAGGGGTGGAAGACCGGGGCCAGCAGCACCGTGGCGGCCAGCGCCAGGCCGGCGCCGGTCAGCGCCACCCGGGGCCGGGCCTCGTTCAGCCGGCGAAGCACCGCCCAGGCCCACCACCACAGCGCCACCAGCAGCGCCGCGAGCAGCACCAGGGCGACCACCCGGGCCACCGGCACGGCGTGCGGCTCCCGGCCGAGCAGGTTGCCGGCGTAGTCGACCACGAAGCCCACCGCGGTCGGCGGGGAGGTCCACTGCTCGGAGTCGCCGCTGTGCGCCAGGCCACCCACCCAGCCCAGCCCCAGCCCGGTGGCCAGGGAACAGGCCAGCAGCGCTGCCAGCACTCCCCCGGCCAGCCAGGCGGCGTCGCGCAGCAGCGCCCGCCAGGTGTACCGGCCCAGCACGGCGGCGAGCGCGGCGAACGGGAGCACCACCACGGCGACCGCCTTCACCGCCACCGCCAGGCCGAGCAGCACCCCGGCCACCACCAGCGCGCGTGGCCGGCCGGGCCGGCGCACCAGCACCAGCAGCCCGAACAGCACCAGGCCCAGCCCGATCGCGTCGTTGTGCGCGCCGGCCGCCAGGTGCACCCCGACCAGCGGGCAGGCCAGCGCCAGCCAGGCGGCCCGCCGGGTCGGCACGCCCGCGGCCCGGGCCAGCCCGGGCAGGCAGAGCGCGGCGAGCAGCAGCCCCGCCACGGCGATCACCCGCAGCAGCACGATCGCGCCGACCAGGCCGCCCCCGGCCAGCACCGCCAGGCCGGCCAGCAGGACGAAGAACGGCCCGTACGGGGCGGGAGTGTCCCGCCAGATCGGCGACACCGTGTCCGTCCACGGGCAGCCGGCCGCCGCCACCCCCACCCGGTACGGGTCGACGCCGTGCGTCCAGGACCAGCCCTGGCAGACGTACGAGTAGACGTCCCGGCTGCCGAACGGCGGCACGGCCAGCAGCGGCAGCAGCCACAGCCCGGCGGTCAGGTACGCCCACCGGGCCGACGGGGCACCCCAGCGCAACGACCACCAGCCGCCGACCAGCAGCAGCATGCCGGCCAGCCAGCAGCCGAGCACCCAGGGCCCGTGCGGGGCGCGCCAGAGGTCGACGAGGCGGTCGACGAGCGGGGCGTCGGGCAGCGCGCCGCCCAGCCAGCCGGCGACGGCCAGCAGCACCGTGCCGAGCAGGCCCGCGTACCGGGCCGTTGCGGCGGCGATGGGCCCGACCGGCCCGTCACGCACCGCGTCCGGCTCGGTCACCGGCACCTCTCCTCAGTCGGCTGCCGCTTCGGCGGGAACCGGCTTCCGGGCCGCCCGAGCCGACCGTACCAACCGGACCGTGACCACGATCACCAACAGCGTCATCAGCGGCGCGCCGGGCATCTTGGTCCATCGGGGCAGGCCGGTGCCGTCCGGCAGGATCAGGAACGACCCCACGACGGCGACCACCAGGTACCACTTCTCCCGCAGGGCGGCGGTCGCGGCGAGGACGGTCAGCGGCCAGATCCAGTACCAGGGATGCACCACCGGGGAGAGCGCCACGGTCAGGGCCAGCGCCAGCCCCGCGTGGTAGAGCGGGTCCCGGTTCCGGGCCCGCCACCAGAGCCAGACCAGCAGGACCGCCAGCAGCACCACGGCGATCCCTCGGGTCACCGGGAGCGCGTCGACGTGTGCGCCGAACAGCGCCGCGAGGTAGCCGACGGTCTGGCCGACCGCGGTCGGCGGGGAGGTCCAGGCGATCGCCACCCCACCCTGCGACAGCCCGCCCACCCAGCCGAAGTCCAGGCCGCCGCCGAAGGTCACCCCGACCACGACGGCCACCGCGCCACCGACCACCCACCCGCCGTCGCGCACCAGCGTCCGGATCCGGTACGGCCCGACCATCGCGGCCAGCGCGGCGAACGGCACCACGACCAGGGCGGTCACCTTGATCGCCACGGCCACGCCGAGCAGCGCGCCCCCGGCCAGCAGCGGGCCGGGCCGGCCCGGCCGGGAGGCCACCAGGGCCAGCCCGGCGGCCAGCGCCCCGACCATCAGCGCGTCGTTGTGCGGGCCGCCGATCAGGTGCATGGCGACCAGCGGGCAGGCCAGCGCCAGCCACACCGCCCGCTCGGCCGGCACGCCGCACCGCCGGGCCAGCACCGGCACCGCGTACGCGGTGAGCGCCACCCCGGCCAGGCTGAGCGCGCGGAACACCACGATGCTGGCGGTCAGCGAGCCGGTCGCCTTGACCACCGCGCCGGCGAGCACCACGAAGAGCGGCCCGTACGGCGCCGGGCTGTCCCGCCAGATGTACGAGACGGTGTCCAGCCACGGGCAGGGCAGCGCTGAGACGCCCTGCTCGTACGGGCTGATCCCGGCGGCGTAGCTGGCGCCCTGGCAGGCGTACGCGTAGACGTCCCGGCTGCCGAACGGCGGCGCGACCAGCATCGGCAGCAGCCAGAGCCCGGCGGTGACCAGCGCCCAGCGCACCGACGGCACCCGGTCGCGCAACGACCACCAGGCCCAGACCAGCAGCGCGGTACCGACCAGCCAGCTACCGAGGATCAGCGGCCCGTGCGGCCCCTGCCAGATGCCGACCGGGGTGGGGCGCAGGTTCCCGTGCGGGAACGCGCCGCCGAGGAAGGCGGCCAGGGCGAGCAGCAGCGAGCCCGCCAGGCCGGTCCAGCGCGAGAGGTGGTGAGACACCCCGCCATGCTGCCAGCCCCGCCCGCCGAGACCGACGGTGGGCACCGGACCGGGTGGTGTGTTCAGCAGTGCCTCGCCGGCGCCAGGCTGCTGGAGATCGCGTATTCACCTGGGGCACCGACCCGGACTTCGGTCCAGCCGTCCGGCCCCGGCCGCAGGCACCCGTCCGCGCCGGCGAGGGAGAGCCAGTGCGACCAGCGGACCCGGACCGGCACGTCGCCGGCCCGGTCCGCGGTGAACCGCACCCGGGCCTGGTCGGCGGCGACCAGCCGGCCCGGCGCGCCGACCAGCGGCGTCGGGTCGGCCACCGCGTACAGCCGCCAGTCCGCGTTGCGCCACACCTCGCGCAGGTACGGCTGGCCGGCCTCGATCAGGTCGGCCTCGGCGCGCCCCCACCGGTCGGGCGGGGCGTCGGGCGCGACCGCGACGTACTGGACCGCCTCCCGGCGCAGCCAGTCCGCGTACGCCTCGGGGGTCAGCCCGTCGGCGTAGAAGAGGGCGTTGCGGTCGGTGTCCACCTGGCGTTCCCAGCCACGGGCCAGCGGCACCGTCGGCGGCAGGTACGCCGACTCCCAGTGGTCGCGCAGCGGCACCACCTCGACCCGGCCGACGGGCTGCCGCCGGGCCAGCTCGTCGGCGAGCGGACGGTGGAACGACGCGGCGCTCTCCGCCGCGCCGGCGCGGGTCACATCGCTGACCATCACCGGGTTCTGCCACCAGACGGTGGCGGCGAGCAGGCCGGCCAGCCACGGGCCGGGCAGCGACGCGTACCCGGCGAGCACGGGCAGCGCGAAGAGCATCGGCAGGCGCAGCGCGTTGGAGCCGACCGGGCTTGGCAGGTAGAAGGCGGCGACCAGCAGCAACACGGTGAGCACCGCGCCGATCCGCAGCACCCGACGACGCCGGGGCACGACGGCGAAGACCAGCACGGCCAGCGCCGCGTTGAGCCGCATCGACTCGGCCGAGTACGGCTGAGTGCCGCCGTTGCCGAACAGCACCGCCATCGGCGCCAGCGCCAGCGCCGGCGCGAGGCAGAGGACCAGGCTCTCGGCGAGCGGGCGGTCCAACCGCCAGCCGCCCGGCAGCGACCGGCCCGGGCCGTCGCCCCGGCGCAGCCCGGCCAGCAGCAGCGCGGCACCGGCCAGGCCGGTGAACAGCCCGGCGACCGGGCTGGCCCAGGTGGCGGCCCCGGCGAGCAGGGCGGCCAGCGCCAGCCGCGCCGGCCGGCTCGGCCGTTCGGCGCCCACCGCGCAGATTGCGAGCAGCCCGAACGCCAGGCCGACGGCGAAGGTGATCCGGCCGCTGGCCAGGTTGCCGACCAGCACCACCGCGCCGAGCACCCCGGCCAGCGCCGGCCGGCGGGCCCGGTGCCGACGGAAGAGCCACCCCAGGGCCGCGGCACCGAGCACGGCGGCCAGGACGCCCAGCGGCCGTACCCCGAGCCAGGCGCCCAGCCGGGCGGTGAACAGGCTGTAGCCGTACTGGTTCACCCCGCCGTACCAGCCGACGTCGATCGGGGCGCCGCCGTGGCGGGCGACGAAGCCGGCCCGGGCGACCTGCGCGGCCAGGTCGGTGCCCATCGGCGGGGCCAGCAGGAAGGCCACGCCGAGCAGCAGCGCCACCGCCGGGGCGGCCACCCGGGCGGCCAGCGCTCGCCGATCGGTGCGCGGCTCGGCCGCGGACGGGGCACGGAGCGTGGACGCCTCAGGCACCGAAAACCCGTTCCATCGCCGTCCGGGAGCGGCGGGCGGTGCGCAGGTATTCATCGAGGAACTCGCCAGGGTCGTCCCGGCCGAGCAGGCGCACCACCCCGGCCAGCTCCACCCCGTGCCGGGGCAGCTGGTCCCCGGCCCGGCCACGGACCAGCATCAGCGCGTTGCGGACCTGCGCGGCGAGGGTCCAGCCGGCGGCCATCTCGGCCGCGTCCTCAGGGTCGACCAGGCCGGCGTCCCGGGCCGCCGCGAGGGCGTCGAGGGTACGCGTGCCGCGCAGCTCGGGCCGCCGGCCGCCGTGCCGGAGCTGGAGCAACTGCACCGCCCACTCGACGTCGGCAAGCCCGCCCCGGCCCAGCTTGGTGTGGGTGGCCGGGTCCGCGCCCCGGGGCAGCCGCTCGGTCTCCACCCGGGCCTTGATCCGGCGGATCTCCACCACCTGCTCGCGGGTCAGCCCGTCGGCCGGGTAGCGGACCGGGTCGGCCATCGCCTCGAACGCCGCGCCCAAGTCGGCGTCGCCGCAGACGAACCGGGCGCGCAGCAGCGCCTGCGCCTCCCACACCTTCGACCAGCGGGCGTAGTACTGGGCGTACGCGGCGAGGCTGCGCACCAGCGGGCCCTGCCGGCCCTCGGGGCGCAGGTCGGCGTCCACCCCGAGCGGCGGGTCGGGAGCCGGCGCGGAGAGCAGCCGGCGCAGCTCCTCGGCGATGGCGTGCGCGGCGGCGCTGGCCGCGCCCTCGTCCGCCCCGGGTGGCGGGTCGTAGACGAAGAGCACGTCGGCGTCGGAGAGGTAGTTCGACTCGTACCCGCCGAGCCGGCCCATGCCGATCACGGCGAAGCGCAGCCCGGGCGGCGCCGGCTGGGCGGCCCGGGCGGTCCGCAGCGCGGCGGCCAGCGTGGCGTCGGTGACGTCGGCCAGGGCGGTGCCGACCGCGCTCACGTCGACCAGCGTGGGCACCCGCTCGGCACCGGGCTCGGCGGAGCGGGGGGTGAGCGGGGCGAGCGCGCCCGCCCGGGTGAGCACGTCGGCGCAGGCCAACCGGACCAGCTCGCGGCGACGCAGGGCGCGGACGGCCCGGGTGGCCTCGACCGGGTCGTCGTGCCGGGCCGCCGCCGCGGCGAAGCCCTCGCCGAGCACCTCGCGCGGGCGCGGGGTGAGTTCGCTGTCCTCGGCCAGCAGCCGCAGCGCCTCCGGCTCGCGGGCCAGCAGGTCGGCCGCGTACCGGGAGGAGGAGAGCACCCGGGCCAGCCGCCGGGCCACCGGCCCGGAGTCGCGGAGCAGCCGCAGGTACCAGGGGGTGCTGCCGAGCTTGTCGGAGACCTGCCGGTAGTTGAGCAGCCCCCGGTCCGGCTCCGGCGCGTCGGCGAACTCGCTGAGCAGCACCGGCAGCAGGGTGCGTTGGATCGCGGCGGTGCGGCTCACCCCGCCGGTGAGGGCCTGGAGGTGGCGCAGCGCCCCGGCCGGGTCGGCGAAGCCGAGGATCTCCAGCCGGTGCCGGGCCGCCTCCGGGGTCAGCCGCAGCCCCTCGGCGGGGACCCGGGCCACCGCTTCCAGCAGCGGCCGGTAGAGCAGCTTGGCGTGCAGCCGGCGTACCTCGGCGGCGTGGGTGACCCACTCGGCGCGGAACTCCTCGACGGCGCTGCGGCCCGGGGTGGCCTGGTAGTCGAGCGCGGCGGCCAGCCAGCGCAGCGCGGCCGGCTCGGTCGGCACGGTGTGGGTGCGGCGCAGGCCCTGGAGTTGGAGCCGGTGCTCGACGCCGCGCAGGAAGCGGTAGCCGCGCAGCAGCGCCTCCCCGTCGGCGCGGCCGACGTAGCCGCCGGCAACCAGGGCACGCAGCGCCGGAATCGTGCCGGGCACCCGCAGCGACTCGTCGCCCCGGCCGTGCACGAGCTGGAGCAGTTGGACGGCGAACTCGATGTCGCGCAGCCCGCCCGGGCCGCGCTTGATCTCGCGTTCCAGCTCCTTCGGCGGGATGTTGTCGATGATCTTCCGGCGCATCGCCCGGACGTCCTCGACCGCCTCCGGCCGCTCGGCGGCGGTCCACACCAGGGGGGCGAGCTGGTCGATCCACTTCCGGGCCAGGTCCAGGTCGCCGGCCGCCGGGCGGGCCTTGAGCAGCGCCTGGAACTCCCAGGTCCGGGCCCAGCGCCGGTAGTAGGCCAGATGGCTGGCCAGGGTGCGCACCAGCGGCCCCCGGTTTCCCTCGGGGCGCAGCGCGGCGTCGACCGGCCAGGCGACCAGACCGCAGATGTGGATCAGCCGGGTGGCGACCAGGGTGGCCGCGCCCAGGTCGTCGTCCTCGGCGGCGACGAAGATCACGTCCACGTCCGAGACGTAGTTGAGCTCGTCACCGCCGCACTTGCCCATCGCCACCACGGCCAGCCGGGGCCGGGCCGTCCCCTCCGGCAGCTCGTCCACCGCGATGCGGTACGCGGCGGCCAGGGTGGCGTCGGCGAGCCCGGAGAGCGCCGCCATGGTCTGCTCCAGGCCACGCCCGCCGGTCAGGTCGGCCGCCGCGATCCGCAGCAGCGCCAGCCGGTACGCCTGCCGCAGCACCGGGATCGGGCCGGTGGCGGCGGTCATCCGGGCGGCGGCGGCCAGGTCCAGCCGGCCGTCGGCCGGCGGCGCGAGCCCGTCCGGGGCGGTGGCCAGCACCCGCCACTGGTCGGGGTTGGCCACCAGGTGGTCGCCGAGCGCCGACGAGGCGCCGAGCACCGCGACCAGTCGGCGGCGCAGCCCCGGGTCGTCGTGCAGGGCGGCCAGCACCTTCTCCTGCCCGTCCGCCCCGGCCGCCCGGCGTTCCGCCTCGACGAGGCGGTGCAGCTGACGCAGCGCCAGGTCCGGGTCGGCGGCCCGGGAGAGCGCGGCCAGCAGGTCGGCCCCACGCTCGTCGGCGGGCTCCTGGGCGTCCGGCCGCCACAGCCCCAGCCCGTCCGGTCCGAGCAGGTTGGCGGCGCGACCGCCGTCGCCCTCGGCGAAGCCGTACCGGGCGAGGCGTCCCCTGGTCGGTCGGGTCATGTCAGTGCCCGAGCAGCGGCAGGCTGCGGCGGGGGCTGTCGTCGTCCAGCTGGCCGAGGGCGAGCGCGGCGAACCGGATGGCGAACGGCTGCCAGACCTCCTCGACGTCGGCCATCACCCGGTCGCAGGCGGCGACCACCAGCTCCGGGTCGTAGCCCAGCTCGATGAGTTGGGCCGAGTCGCGGGCCCAGTCGGCGATCATGGCGGTGTCGCACTCGATGTGGAACTGCAGCCCCCAGGCCCGGTCGCCGATCCGGAACGCCTGGTGCGGGTAGCGGGTGGAGGCGGCGAGCAGGGTGGCCCCGTGCGGCAGCTCGGTGATCTCGTCGGAGTGCCACTGGAACACGTCCGGCATCAGCGGCACGTACCGGAAGAGCGGGTCGGTGTCGGCGGCGTCCCGCTTGCCGACCACGGTCGGCCCGATCTCGGGCCCGGACGGGCTCCGCTCGACCTGGCCGGCGTGTGCGGCGGCCAGCAGTTGCGCGCCGAGGCAGATCGCCAGGGTGGGGACCCGTTGCCGGACCGCCTTGCGCAGCAGCCTCTCCAGCGCCGGCAACCAGGGCGCGCTGGGGCTGCCGTCGGGCAGCGGGTACGCCCGCTGCTCGCCGCCGAGCACCACCAGCGCGGCGTACCCGTCGAGGTCGGCGGGGAGGTCGTCGCCGGCGTGCGGGCGCAGCACCCGCAGCTCGAGCCCTCCCTCGGTCAGCCACTCCCCCAGTCGGCGGAGGTCGTCGGTCGGGTCGTTCTCGATCACCAGCGCGGTCGCCACGACGTCGAGGCTATCCGGTACGCCCGACGCCGCCCGGTCCGGCTCGGCCCGGCGGCCCGGCAGCCCGGCCTGGCCGGCCGGCCCGCGGCCCGGTGAGCGGCAGGCGACCCAGCGGGCGGCGGGCGTCAGCACGACCCGGCGGGCGGCGCGCGGGCGACCCGCCCCGACGGGCGGC
>NZ_JAPDPH010000217.1 GCF_026013475.1 Micromonospora yasonensis
GGGGCCCCCACGCCCACCCCCCCCCGGCGGTCGGGTCGCCGGGGCTTACCCGGCTCCCGCCGGTCCAACCGCGCGGGTCAGGCGCTCTCCCGGGCGACCAGCGTCGAGGGGAAGGCGGTGACCGGGGGCGCCGCCAGCTCCTCCAGCACGGCGGTGGCCGCGGCGGTGGCGATCCGGGCGACCGGGTGGGTGGCGGTGGTCAGCGGCGGGCTGCTCACCGCCGCGTACGGGATGTCGTCGAAGCCGGCGACCGCCACGTCGTGCGGCACCTCGACGCCGCGCCGGCGCAGCGCGGCGATCGCACCCAGCGCGGTGGCGTCACTGGCCGCGTAGATGGCGTCCGTGTCCGGCCAGGTGTCGAGGACCTCCAGCGCGGCCCGGCCGCCCCGGGCGGCGGTGAAGTCGCCGCGCACCACGCGCTCCGGCAGCCCGGCTGCCCGCATCAACGACCGGTACGCGGCCACCGGCCGTTCGGCGCAGGTGAGCCAGCGCGGGCCGGTGATCATGGCGATCCGGCGGTGGCCGCCGGCGTACAGGTGACGCAGGACCTGCTCGGCGCCCCCGGCGTTGTCCACGTCGAAGGAGGGGACGACGGGCGAGCCGATGCCGATCGAGATGACCCGGCCGTGCATCCGGGCGGGCACCGCGTCGAGCATCGCCTGGGTGGTGTTGACCAGCAGCATCCCGTGAACACTCCGGTCGTCGCCGAGCCGCCGCAGGTCGGCCGGGGCGCGCCGGGACAGCCATTCGAGGGTCACCCCGAGCCCGTGCGGGGCGCAGACCCGGGCCGCCGCGCTCACCACCCGATCCACGTACGGGTCGTCGAAGAGGGTGTCGTCCCGGCCCACGACGGCCACCACGAGGCGTACCCCGCGGCCGCGCACCAGCGCCCGGGCGGCGGTGTTCGGGACGTAGCCGAGCCGGTCGGCGGCGGCCGCCACCCGGTCCCGGGCGTCCGGGGAGGCGAAACCGTAGCCGCCGAGCACCCGGGACGCGGTGGCCCGGGAGACCCCGGCCGCCCGGGCGACGTCGTCGAGGGTGGCGGATCGTGTCGTCGGCGTACCCATGTCGGCATCATGCCCGGTCGGAGCCGCCGGCGGTAAGGGGTGGGCGGGCTTGCCCTGAGAGCGCTCTCCGTTGTCCGATTGTCCTCGAGACCCGGGGGAGAGGACCATGACGCGGTGAGCAGCACCATCGACACGCCGGCCGTCGACCGGCCGGCCGTGCCGCGGGCGGTCCTGGCGGCCCGCAACGGCGTGGCCGTCGTCTTCACCCTCAACGGGCTCGCGGTGGCCACCTGGTTCTCCCGGGTGCCCGCGGTCCGCGAGGCGCTCGGGCTCAGCGCCGGCCGGCTCGGCCTGCTGCTGCTGGCCCTGTCGGCCGGCGCGCTGGTGGCGATGTCCACCGCCGGCCTGGTCACCCTGCGGCTGGGCCCGGCCCGGACCGTGGCGGCGTCCACCGTCCTGGTCGCGGCGGGCCTGGCCGGCGCCGGCCTCTCCGCCGGCCTGGCCGGCTCGCTGGTCGGCGTCGCGGTCGGGCTCTTCGCCCTCGGGTACGGCTCCGGCACCTGCGACGTGGCGATGAACGTCGAGGGCGCGGCGGTGGAGCGGCGGCTCGGCCGCACGATCATGCCCCGGTTCCACGCCGCCTGGAGTCTCGGCTCGGTGGCCGGCGCCGGGATCGGCGCCGGGGCGGCCCGGCTGGCCGTACCGGTCGGGTGGCACCTGTGCGCGGTCGCGGTGGTGGTCCTGGCCGGCACGCTGCTCGCCGCCCGCGCCTTCCTGCCCGCCCCGGCCGAGCCGACCGGTCCGACCGACCCGGCGTCCCGCCGGCGCGCCCTGCTGGCCACCTGGCGGGAGCCCCGCACCCTGCTGATCGGCCTGTTCGTACTGGTGATGGCCTTCACCGAGGGCAGCGCCAACGACTGGCTGGCGGTCGCGTTCGTCGACGGGTACGGCGTCAGCCAGGCGGTCGGCGCCACCGTCTTCGGCGTCTTCGTGTTCGGCATGACCCTCGGCCGGACCGCCGGCACCGTGGCCATCGACCGCTGGGGTCGGGTACGCGTCCTGTCCGGCACCATCGGGCTGGCCGCCGTCGGTGCCACGCTGGCTGTGCTGGCCGGCTCCGGTCCGCTCGCCGTGGTCGGCGTGGCGCTGTGGGGCATCGGCGCCTCGCTCGGCTTCCCGGTCGGGATGAGCGCGGCCGCCGACGACGAGGACCGGGCGCCGGCCCGGGTCAGCGTGGTCGCCATGATCGGCTACACCGCCTTCCTCGCCGGTCCGCCGTTGCTCGGCTTCCTCGGCGACCACCTGGGCATCCTGTCCGCCCTCGGGCTGGTGCCGCTGCTCCTGCTGCCCACCTTCGCCCTGGTCCCGGTGCTCCGCCCGCCGGCCCGCTGAGCTGCCCGACCAGCCCGACCCCCGGCGCTGTCGATCACCAGCCGACTCCCACCGGTCTCGCAGCCGATTGCCAGCTACGGGTGCTGCACTGGGTGGACGCCGAGGAAAGGAGGCGACCATGGGCTGGTTCAGCCGCCGGGGCACCGACCCGACCACCCCGACCAAGCTCGACCGCGAGGCGAACCGGGACGACCTGGCCGCCCTGGAGGCGTTCGTGACCAGCCGCCGCGGGGTCGAGTTCTACCTGGAGCCGGAGACCACCGCGACCGACACCACGGTGGTCGCCATCGCCGACGACGGCGAGTGGATCCGACGCCGTACCGGCTCGCCCCGGGCCGCCGCCAAGATCGCCCAGCGGCACGCCGTCCCGCTGTACGAGGCCGCCCGCACCGGCTACCCCGAGCGGATGCGGGCCTGGAACCGGGCCCACCCGGAGCGGCGCGCCCGCTGACCCGTCCCCGGCCGATCAGCGGAACGCGGCGGCGAGTTCGTCGTCGTACACGGCGATCGGCCGGCCGTCCGGCCCGTAGGCCACCAACCGTCCGTGCGTCATGCTGGCCGACCGGAAGGAGAACGTGCGGGAGCCGGGGTAGGCGGCGAGCAGCGGGATGACCCGGGGCGCCCCGCCCGGCGCCGAGTAGTACTCCAGGCGGGCCACGTCGGGGGAGACCACCCCGTTGACCCGTACCTTGGTCGGCTCGACCGCGGTGCCGAAGGTGACCGGCCCGGTCCCGCCGTACGCGGCGCACTCGGCCGGACCCCGGCAGACGAAGAAGTACCGGGGGTTCGCCACGTCCGCCAGCGAGTAGGCCTTGAAGGTGGGGTCGGCCCCGGCCGGCAGCGGCTGCACGGCGAAGAACGCCAGCGTCGCCGTGGCGGCGACACCCAGCCGGAGCCAGGCCCGGCCGGCGAGGCCGCGCCGGTGCGGCCGGGTCGCCGCGACCGCGACGCCGCCGAACCCGGCCAGGCAGAGCGCGCAGACCCCGAGCGCGCGGGCGTTCTCCAGGAGGAACTGCACGCCGGGGCGGGTCGACACCGGGCCGAGCACCGCGCCCAGCGACACCACCATGGCCACCAGCAGGGCCGCCCCGGCGATCCTCCGGGCCACCCCGGTGGCGCCGACCAGCAGCATCCCGGCCAGCACCGGCCAGATCTGGTGGTGGGTCCAGGAGACCGGGGAGGCGGCGACGGTGGCGCAGCCGACCAGCACCGCGGCGTGCCCCGGCCGCCCGTCCGCCGTGAGCTGCCGGGCTCGCAGCAGCGCGGCCAGGCAGATCGCGGCCACCAGGGCGGCCCAGACCACCGGCAGGGCGGCCGGGGAGAGGCCGACCCGCAGCAGCATCCCGTGCACCGACTGGTTGCCCAGCGAGGCCAGGTCGCCGATCCGGGAGGTCTGCACCACCGTGCCGGCCCAGTAGGTCCGGCTCTCCGCCGGCAGCACGACGGCGGCGACGGCCGCACAGGCCAGGAAGGCGCCGACCGCGCGGCCGGCGTCGCGGTACCGGCGGGCGACCAGGAAGTACGCCACGAAGAGCAGCGGGGTCAGCTTCACCGCGGCGGCGACCCCGACCAGCACCCCGCGCCAGCGGGCCGGCACCGTGCCCATGCCGTCCAGCAGGGCCAGCAGCACCACGAAGATGCTCACCTGCCCGAAGCGCAGGTTGCTCTGCACCGGCGCGGAGAGCAGCAGCACCGTCGCGGTCGCCGCCACCGCCAGCGGCCGGTCGGATCGGGCGGCGGCGAGCGCCCCACCGACCGGTACGGCGACGGCGACCACCGCCGCGACCGTCGACAGCAGCCAGACCGCCCCCAGCACGGACTCCGGCAGCGCGGTCAGCGGCCAGAGCACGAGCGCCGCGAACGGCGGGTAGGTGAACGGCACGCCGTTCTCCGCGACGTACCCGTACAGCGGCCGGCCGGCCCGCAGGTCGGCCAGCGCCCCGTAGTAGATGTGCAGGTCGGAGAGGTGGTCCGGGCGGCGCAGCACCAGCCCGACGGAGATCGCCGCGGCCAGCGTGAACAGGGTCCACAGCAGCATCACCCGGCGGTCCCGCATCGGCCGAGGATAGGGCAGCTCGGCCGGGCGTGGGGGGCCCGCGGTCAGACGCCGAACGCGACGCCGGCGGTCGTCGTCGGGTCGGTGGTCGACCTTTTAGACCCGGTTCTGCTGGTGCGAGGCGACCTCGCTGGCCGGTCTCGCCGCCGCCGAGCTGGCCGCCGGGGCACCCGACGCCGCCGGGGCGCCCGACGCCGCCGGGGAACACGGGCAGGCCGCCGTCGAGCTGGCGGTCCGGGCCGGCTACCGGCCGATCGAGCTGCGCGCCGCGCGGGTGCTCGCCCGGGTGGCCGAGGCCACCGGGGACCCGGCGGAGGCGGCCCGGCTCGACGAGCGGGCCGCACTGCTGGCCAAGGAGACCGGGTACGCCGAGACGCCGGTCAGCCGGTGACCGTGCTGGTCAGCGTGTACCCCAGGGCGGCCGCGCCCAGCCCGGCGACCAGGCTGACCGACATGTTGGCCAGGGCGTGGAACCGGGCGCCCTCGCGGCTCAGCCGCAGCGTCTCGTAGCTGAGCGTGGACCAGGTGGTCAGGGCGCCGCAGAAACCGGTGCCGACCAGCGCGGCCACCGCCGGGGAGGCGGGCGCCGCGGTCGCCGCGCCGAGCACCAGCGACCCGATCACGTTGACGGTCAGCGTGCCCCACGGGAAGGGCGAGTCGTGCCGCGCCTGGACCGCCCGGTCGGTGAGGTAGCGCAGCGGGGCACCGAGCGCGGCGCCGATCGCGATCAGCAGGACGGTCACCGGGCCTCCCCACCGCCGGCCCGGGCCAGTAGCCGGCCGGCCACCGCGTCCCCGGTCCAGACCGCCAGCAGTGCCCCGAGCACGGTCGCCGCCAGGTACGCCAGCGCGGTCCCCGGGGCGCCGGCGAGCACCGCCCGGTGTGCCTCGACCACGTACGTGGAGAAGGTGGTGTAGCCGCCGAGCACGCCGACGCCGAGGAAGGGCCGGACCAGCGGGCCGGCCGGGCGGGCGGTGAGCACCGCCATCAGGGCGCCGATCAGCAGGCAGCCGCTGACGTTGATGCCGAAGGTGGCCCACGGGAAGCCGGTGGGCGGGTGCGGGAACGCGGCCTGCGCGCCGGCCCGGGCCAGCGCGCCCAGCACGCCGCCGGCGGCGATGGCGCCGAGCACCGCCGCCGGGTGGGCGGCCAGCTCCCCCCGGTCGGCGGGTACGTGCAGGTCGACGTCGGGGTCGACGCGGAACTCGTCGGGTTGGGTCACCGGTGCCTCCCACCAGTCAGGGCATCACTGGCAGGGACCGTTGGCGACGTGACGCGGTTCTCCCGGTCGGTTCGGGACGGCGGGCCCCACCGCCGGTCTCCGCCGAGGATAACCCGGCCCGCCACGGATCATCCGGCGGCGTCGACCGGCGCACGGACGGGCTGCTCGACGTCCCGCCCTGACCTGGCACGACGAACGGTACGGGCGTACGGTGTGCGGCATCGCCCGGCGCGATGCGGCGTCGGGGCCGTCGCGCAGGAGGCAACCGTGCAGGACCGCACCCCTCGTCCAGAGGAGCTGGAACCCGTCGAGCGGGTCGGCGTCGACGAGCTGCGGGCCCGGCAACTGGAGCGGCTGCGCTGGTCGCTGCGGCACGCGTACGACAACGTGCCGCACTACCGCCGCGCGTTCGAGGCGGCCGACGTGCACCCCGACGACCTGCGCGAGCTGGCCGACCTGGCCCGCTTCCCGTTCACCGGCAAGGCCGAGCTGCGGGAGAACTACCCGTTCGGGATGTTCGCGGTGCCCCGGGAACGGATCGCCCGGCTGCACGCCTCCTCGGGGACCACCGGCCGGCCGACCGTGGTCGGCTACACGAAGCAGGACCTCGCCACCTGGGCCCGGCTGATGGCCCGCTCGATCCGGGCCGCCGGCGGCCGCCCCGGCGATCGGGTGCACGTGGCGTACGGCTACGGACTGTTCACCGGCGGCCTGGGCGCGCACTACGGCGCCGAGGAGCTGGGCTGCACGGTCATCCCGGTCTCCGGTGGCATGACCGAGCGGCAGGCCCTGCTGATCCGCGACTTCGCGCCGGAGGTCATCATGGTCACCCCCAGCTACATGCTCGCCATCGTCGACGAGCTGGAGCGCCAGGGGATCGACCCGAGGACCACGTCACTGCAGGTGGGCATCTTCGGCGCCGAACCGTGGACCGAGGACATGCGCCGCGAGATGGAGCAGCGACTGGACATGCACGCGGTGGACATCTACGGGCTGTCCGAGGTGATGGGCCCCGGGGTGGCGGTCGAGTGCGTGGAGACCAAGGACGGCCTGCACCTGTGGGAGGACCACTTCTACCCGGAGATCATCGACCCGGTGACCGGCGCGGTGCTGCCCGACGGCGAGCCGGGCGAGCTGGTGCTCACCTCGCTCACCAAGGAGGCGATGCCGGTGGTCCGCTACCGCACCCGGGACCTGACCCGGTTGCTGCCCGGCACCGCCCGGTCCATGCGGCGGATCGAGAAGATCACCGGCCGGACCGACGACATGATGATCGTGCGCGGGGTGAACGTGTTCCCCACCCAGATCGAGGAACTGATCCTGCGTACGCCGGCGTTGTCGCCGCACTTCCAGTGCGTGCTGGACCGGCAGGGCCGGCTGGACACCCTCACCGTCAAGGTGGAACGGCGGGTCGGCGTCGCCGCGGACGAGGCGGAGCGCGCCGGGGCGGCCCTGGTGCAGCAGGTCAAGAACACCATCGGGGTGAGCGTGGCGGTGCAGGTCATCGAACCCGACGGGGTGGAGCGGTCGATGGGCAAGATGCGCCGGATCGTGGACCAGCGGCGGGGGCACTGAGGTGGGGGAGCACGACGGCCGCACCGCGGCCCACGACATGTTCGACGCCGACGTGGCGTCCAAGGGGCTCGGCATCGAGCTGGTCTCGGCCGGCGACGGGGCGGCGGTGGCCCGGATGCGGGTCACCCCGGCCATGCTGAACGGTCACGCCATCGGCCACGGCGGGTTCGTCTTCCTGCTCGCCGACACCGCCTTCGCGCTGGCCTGCAACAGCCACGGCCCGGCCACCGTGGCCGCCGGTGGCGAGATCAGCTTCCTCCGCCCGGTCCACGAGGGCGACCTGCTGGAGGCCCGGGCCACCGAGCGGGTCCGCCACGGCCGCAGCGGCATCTACGACGTCACCGTGTGGCGGGACGACGAGGTGGTCGCCGAGTTCCGGGGCCGCAGCCGCACCATCGCCCGGGACCAGGGCCGGCCCTGAGGGCCCGGCGCGCCGGGCCGGACTGTCGGTGGGGTGCGCCAGGATGGGCCGATGGCACACATCCTGTTGTTGCACTCGGTCTACGGGCTGCGGCCCGCCGTGCTCGCCGCCGCCGACCGGTTGCGCGCCGCCGGCCACCAGGTGAGCACCCCCGACCTGTACGGGGCACCGCCCGCGGGCACCGTGGCGGAGGGCTTCGCCCTGTTGGACAAGGTGGGCCGGGACACCGTCCTGGAACGGGCCCGGGCGGCGGTGGCCGAGCTGCCCGCCGAGACGGTGCTGGCCGGCTTCTCGATGGGCGCGGGCGTGGCCGGCGCGCTGCTCGCCGAACGGCCGGCGGCGGCGGGCCTGCTCCTGCTGCACGGCACGGGCGGCGCCCCGGAGTCGGTGCGGCCCGGCCTGCCGGTGCAGCTGCACCTCGCCGACCCCGACGAGTACGAGCCGCACGACGAGGTCGAGCAGTGGCGGGAGGCGATGACCGCCGCCGGCGCGCAGCTGGCCGTGTACCGCTACCCGGGCCCGGGGCACCTCTACACCGACCCCGACCTGCCCGACCACGAGGCGCTGGCCGCCGCGCTGACCTGGGAGCGGGCGCTGGCCTTCCTCGCCGACCGCTGACCGATCCCGCCGGGACCGTCCCGCCGGGATCGGCCCGGCGCGACGCCGTGACCGGAGTGGCCCCGTGCCCGCTCCGGTCACGGCGTCGGGTCATGCCGCGGCGAGCGCCGGCGGTCCGGTCTCGGCCGCCCGGCCTGGTCGAGCCCCCGGCGGCGCCGTCGCGTGCGCCGGTGCGCCCCGACCCGGCCGCCGGTTCCGGTCGCGGACCTCGGCGGCCGGCGCGGCGGTGGCGGGCGCCCGCTCGGTGCCGCGCAGCCCGACCGTGGCCCGGCCGGCCAGATCGCTCTGCCCGACCGTGGCCCGGCCGGCCGGATCGCTCTGCGCGGCCGTGGCCCGGCCGGCCGGCCTGGCCAGCGGCGGACGTACCGGCCGAACCGTCGCGGGCCGCCGCCCGTCGACCGTCGGGTGCGTCGCCCCGCCCGCCGGTCGGGTGTCCGCGTCGCCCCGGTGGCGGTCTGCGCGGACCGGGTGCGGGCGCGTGCCGGCCGGGTGCGTGCCGGTGGCGGCCGGGTGGGCGGTCGGGCGGACCAGGTGCGGGTCCGCGCCGCCCGGGTGCCGCCGCCCGGCGGCCGGGTGCGGGTTTGGGCAGGTCGCGACGGGCCGGGCCCGGCGGGCGAACTCCGCCCGTAGCGTGCGGGGCACCCGGTGCCGGGCCACCCGGGCCACCGTCGGTTCGGCGACGGCGTACCGACCGTGGCCGGCCCGGCGCAGCAGGCCGATCTGGACCAGGGTCCGCAGCACCGGCTCGGCCCGGCCCGCCGCCCAGTCCAGCAGCCGCTCGACCGTGTCGGCGGTGACGTCCGTCCGGTATGCCGCACCGGCCATCAGCACCGCCCGCTGCTCCCCGTCCAGCCGGTCCAGCCGGGCGTCCACCATCCGGCGTACCGGGTCGGGCGCCGCGTCGGTCGGGCCGCCGGGGACGTCCAGCGCCCGCACGTACGCCCGCGCGACGGCCGGGTTGCCGGCGGTCAGGGGCAGCAGTTCCCGGGCCAGCGCGGCCGGTCGGCCGGACCGGGCGAGCAGGTGGCGCAGCAGCCGGCCGGTGTCCACTCTGTCCAGTGGGGCCAGGGGTACGCGGCGTCGCCGGTCGGCGGCCCCGGACAGCAGGTCGGCCCAGCCGGGACCGTGGGTGGCCACCACCGCGAGCGGCAGGGCCCGCCCGGTCGCGGCGGCGAAGAGGCGGTGCAGGAACCGGTTCAGCGCCGGGGCGGCGCGGTCCAGGTCGTCCACCGCCACCACCACCGGGCGGTCGGCCGCCAGGTCGAGGAGGACCTCCCGCCACACCTCGGCCCCGCGGGCCGCCGCTCCGGCGTCCTCCGGCGCCACCACGAAATCGGCCAGGGCGTGCGTCGCGGCCGCCCGCCGCGCCGGCGGCAGCAGTCCGTCCAGCGCCGTGGCCAGCCGGCGGCGTACCGTCGCGGCGGGATCCGCGTCGGCGACCCCGGCGAAGGCACGGACCATGTCCGCCAGTGGCGCCAGGTCCCCTCCGGGGTACGGCGGGCAGTGCGCCACGTACCAGCGGACCGGCACACCGTCCACGGTCGACGCCGCGCGGGTCAGTTCGTGCAGCAGCCGGCTGCGCCCGCTGCCGCTCGGGCCGGCCAGGGAGACCCAGCGGGGCCGCCGCTCCCGTACGGCGCGGGCGATCTCGTCAGCGGCCGTGGTCAGCTCCCGGCGCCGGCCGACCAGCGGACCCTGGTGGTCGGCCGATCCGAGCCGGCCCAGCCCGGTCACCCGCCAGACGTCCAGCGGCTGCGCCTTGCCGGCCACCGCCATCGCGGCGAGCGGGCGCAGCTCGAGCAGACCGGCGACGGTCCGCCGGGTGGCCGCGCAGACCACCACGCCGCCCGGCGGGGCGTACTCCTGCAACCGGGCAGCGGTGGTGATCACCGCGCCGCTGGCGTTGCCGTGCCCGCCGTCGCGGGTGCCGGCCAGGTCCACCAGGACCTCCCCGGTGGCCACCCCGACCCGGATCCGCAGCCGGGTCCCGGCCGGCGCGCGCCGGTCGAGCGCCTCCTGGATCTCCAGCCCGGCCCGCACCGCCCGGTACGCGTCGAAGCCGTCGGAGCCGTGCGCGCCGAACAGGGCCATCACCGCGTCGCCCACGTACTTCTCCACCACGCCGTGCCACCGGCGCAGCACCCCCGCCACCGTGCCGAAGTACGCGCGCTGCAGCGCCCGGACGTCCTCCGGGTCGAGCCGTTCCACCAGGCCGGTCGAGCCGACGATGTCGACGAAGAGCACGCTGACGGTCCGCCTCTCCTCCGGTACCGGCCAGCGCGTGACGGCTTCCCGACTTTCCCCGGTCGTGGTCACTGGCATCGCACCCACCCTTTCCCCCGGCCCGCTGCCTGACGACCTCTGGAGACTTGCACCACCGGTACGTCGGGGGATCGGTAGGACGACGTATGTCGACCACTCGCAACCATTAGTCGCAATGTCGACGCGAGGAGTACCACTAGCGCCCTGACGCCGTAGAACGTTACGGGGGCCTGTGACTAGGCTGCGTGCCATGGCCAGCGATGTGGACACCGCGCCGCTCGTCGGTCGTGCCGACACCATGGCGGCGCTCCGATCGGCACTTCTCGACGACCTGGCCCCCGGGCACACCGCGGCGGTCTTCCTCACTGGCGAGAGCGGGGTGGGCAAGACCCGGCTGCTGGCCGAGGTCACCGCCCGGCTACGGGACGCGGGCGCACTCGTGCTCACCGGCTCCTGCCTGGACATCGGGGACGCGTCCCCGCTGCACCCGCTGCGGCAGGCGCTGCGCCGGCTCGACGCCGAGCCGACCGGGGCCCGTACCGCCTCGGCGGTCCGTGGCCTGCTCCAGGTGTTCGACCAGGAGACCCCCGGTCCGGACGGCGCCGGCGCGCTGCTGGAGCGCGTCTCCCAGGGGCTGCACCTGGTCGCCGGTGGTCGCCCGCTGGTCCTGGTCCTCGACGACCTCCAGTGGGTCGACCGGAGCACCCGCCAGCTCCTGCTCTACCTACTTGCCGGCCTGGGCGACCTGCAGCTGTCGGTGCTCGCCGCGGTCCGCGCCGAGTCGTTGCAGGGCGCCCACCCGCTGCGCCGGGTGCTCACCGAGCTGCGCCGGCTGCGCTCGGTCCGGGTGGTCGACCTGGCGCCGCTGGACCGGGCCGGCACCGACGCGCTGGCCGCCGCGATCGTCGGCGATCCGCTCGTGCCCGAGGCCGCCGACCGGCTGTGGCAGCGCAGCGGCGGCAACCCCTTCGTGATCGAGGAGCTGGCGCGCGACCTGCGCGACGGCCGCGACGACCTGTCCGACACGCTGCGCGAGGTCTTCCTGTCCCGGGTCGACGCCCTGCCGCAGCACGCGCACACGGTGGTGCACGCGATCGCCGCCGGCGTCGAGCCGGTCGAGCACTGGCTGCTGGCCCAGGTGGTCCGGCTGCCCGAGGACGAGCTGATCGAGGCGGTCCGGGCGGCGGTGGCGCATCGGCTGCTGGTCAGCGCCGACGACGGCTACCGGCTGCGGCACCGCCTCGTCGCCGAGGTGCTGGCGCACGAGCTGCTGCCCGCCGAACGTGCCGCGCTGCACCGTCGCTACGCCGAGGCGCTGACCTCGGCCACCGCCGAGCTGCACCAGGCCCGGCTGGCCCACCACTGGCGGCTGGCCGGTGAGCCGGGCCGGGCGTTGCCCGCCGCCATGGCCGCCGCCCGCGAGG
>NZ_JAPDPH010000218.1 GCF_026013475.1 Micromonospora yasonensis
GAGGGACATCGGCCGGTCGAGCAGGTCGGCGGCGAGCGCGTTCACCTCGTCGAGGGTGACCGCGTCGACCCGGGCGAGCAACTCGTCCACCGGCATCAGGTTGCCGTAGAGCAGTTCGCCCTTGGCCAGCCGGCTCATCCGGGAGCCGGTGTCCTCCAGGCCGAGGACGAAGGAGCCCTTGCTCATCCCCTTGCCCCGGGCCAGCTCGGCCTCGGTGATCCCGCCGGCGGCCACCTTGGCCAGTTCGACCCGGGTCAGCCCGAGCACCTCGTCCACCTTGCCCGGGGCGCAGCCGGCGTAGACGGCGAACAGGCCGCTGTCGGCGTACTGGCTGGCGTACGAGTAGACGGAGTAGGCCAGGCCGCGCTGCTCGCGGATCTCCTGGAACAGCCGGCTGGACATGCCGCCGCCGAGGACGTTGTTGAGTACGCCGAGGGCGAAGCGCCGCTCGTCGAGGCGGTCGATGCCCGGGCAGCCGAGGATGACGTGCGCCTGCTCGGTCTCCTTCGGCTCGACCAGGGTGCCGGCCGGCTTCGTGCGTACCGTCGGGGTGGCCGGCCGGTACGCGGCCGGCACCGCCGGGTCGGTGTCCAGCGGGGTGCCGCGCACCGCCTGCCGGACCAGCTTGACCACGGTCGCGTGGTCGAGGTTCCCGGCGGCGGCGATGACGATCTGCGGTGCCGTGTAACGGCGGCGGTAGAAGTTCTGGATCTGCCGCCGGGTCATCGGGGTGACCGTCTCCTCGGTCCCGGAGATCAGCCGGCCGAGGGGGTGGTCGCCGTACACGGCGCGGGCGAAGAGGTCGTGCACCTCGTCGCCGGGCTCGTCGTCGTGCATGGCAATCTCTTCGAGGATGACGCCGCGCTCGGTCTCCACGTCGGCGGCGTTCAGCACCGAGTCGGCGACCAGGTCGCACATGACGTCGATGGCCAGCGGCAGGTCCTCGTCCAGCACCCGGGCGTAGTAGCAGGTGTATTCCTTCGTGGTGAAGGCGTTGGTCTCGCCGCCCACCGCCTCGATCTCGGCGGAGATGTCCAGCGCGGTGCGCTTCCGGGTGCCCTTGAACAGCAGGTGCTCCAGGAAGTGCGCGGCGCCGGCCTGCGGGCCGGTCTCGTCCCGGGAGCCGACCGCGACCCAGATGCCGAACGAGACGCTGCGCATCGCCGGGATCGCCTCGGTGAGCACGCGCAGGCCGCTGGGCAGCACGGTACGGCGTACGGTGCCGCCCAGCGGGTCCTCGCTCAGCGTGCGGGTCACCGCCCGGGTCGTGCCGCCGGCGGACCGGACGGTCCCGGTCGCGTGCCGGACGGCGCCGGACGGCGCCACCCCCCGTCGAATCGCAGGGAAAGGCGAACGCCGGCTCACGAAAACCTGCTCTCAGTTTGACGAGGGGGTGGGGGTGACGAGCGACGGCTCCAGCTCGGCGCATACGCGGCGCTCCGACCTGGAGCCGTGGACCGGCCGGGTGACGCCGTCGGCGTCGCCCGGCCGGTCGGTGGATCAGCTGTGCCGGGTCCGGCGACGCGGGCGGGACTCGCCGCCGCCCTCGCCGCCCTCGCCACCCTCGCCCCGCTCCGGACCACGGCCGCCACGCTCGCGGTCGCCCCGGTCACGCGGGCCACGGTCGCCGCGGTCCCGGCCGGCCGGCCGCTCGCCGCCGGCGGCCTCACCGGCGGCCGGCGCCTCGGCGCCCTCCGGGCGGACCTTGTCCAGGTAGATCTTGCCGCGCTGGTCGATGTCGGCGATCTCCACCTCGACCTTGTCGCCAACGTTGAGGAAGTCCTCGACCTTCTCGACCCGCTTGCCGTCGCCCACCTTGGAGATGTGCAGCAGGCCGTCCCGGCCGGGCAGCAGGGAGATGAAGGCGCCGAACGCGGCGGTCTTCACCACGGTGCCGAGGAACCGGTCGCCCACCTTCGGCAGGGTCGGGTTGGCGATCGCGTTGATCCGCTCGACCGCGGCCTGGGCCGACGGCCCGTTGGTCGCGCCGACGTAGATGGTGCCGTCGTCCTCGATGGAGATCTCGGCGCCGGTCTCGTCCTGGATGGCGTTGATGGTCTGGCCCTTCGGGCCGATCACCATGCCGATCTTGTCGACCGGGATCTTGACGGTGGTGACCCGCGGGGCGTAGTCCGACATCTCGGCCGGGGCCTCGATGGCCCGCTGCATCACGTCGAGGATGGTCTGCCGGGCCTCGTGCGCCTGCTGCAGCGCGGCGGCCAGCACGTCCGACGGGATGCCGTCGAGCTTGGTGTCGAGCTGCAGCGCGGTGACGAACTCCCGGGTGCCGGCCACCTTGAAGTCCATGTCGCCGAACGCGTCCTCGGCACCGAGGATGTCGGTCAGCGTCACGTACTGGGTCTTGCCATCGACCTCGTCGGAGATGAGGCCCATGGCGATGCCGGCGACCGGCGCCTTCAGCGGCACACCGGCCGAGAGCAGGCCCAGCGTCGAGGCGCAGACCGAACCCATCGAGGTCGAACCGTTGGAGCCGAGCGCCTCGGAGACCTGCCGGATGGCGTACGGGAACTCCTCGCGCGACGGCAGCACCGGGATCAGCGCCCGCTCGGCGAGTGCGCCGTGGCCGATCTCGCGCCGCTTCGGCGAACCGACCCGGCCGGTCTCACCGGTGGAGTACGGCGGGAAGTTGTAGTTGTGCATGTAGCGCTTGGACTTCTCCGGGGAGAGGGTGTCCAGCGACTGCTCCATGCGCAGCATGTTGAGCGTGGTGACGCCCAGGATCTGGGTCTCACCCCGCTCGAAGAGCGCCGAGCCGTGCACCCGCGGCAGCACGCCGACCTCGGCGGTCAGCGGACGGATGTCGCGCAGGCCGCGGCCGTCGATGCGGACCTGCTCGCGCAGCACCCGGCTGCGGACCTCGGACTTGGTCAGCGAGCGGAACGCGGCGGAGAGCTCCTTCTCCCGGCCCTCGAAGCGCGCGCCCAGCTCCTCGGCGACCTTGGCCTTGATCCGGTCCAGCGCCTCCTCGCGGTCGTGCTTGCCGGCGATCTTCAGCGCCTCGGCGACCTCGCCGCGGGCCACCTCGGCCACCGCCTCGTACGCGTCGTCGGCGTAGTCGAGGAAGACCGGGAACTCGACGGTCGGCTTGGCGGCCACCTCGGCCAGCTCGCTCTGCGCCCGGCACAGCTCGCGGATGGCCGGCTTGGCGGCCTCCAGGCCGCTGGCGACGACCTCCTCGGTCGGGGCCGGGGCCCCGTCGGCGACCAGCTTCACGGTGTGCTCGGTGGCCTCGGCCTCGACCATCATGATCGCGACGTCGCCGTCCGGCAGGGCGCGGCCAGCGACCACCATGTCGAAGGTGGCCCGGGCCAGCTCCTCGTGGGTCGGGAAGGCGACCCACTGGCCGTCGACGTGCGCCATCCGGGTGGCCCCGATCGGGCCGGAGAACGGCAGGCCGGAGAGCTTGGTCGACATCGAGGCGGCGTTGATCGCCACCACGTCGTACGGGTGCTGCGGGTCGAGCGCCAGCACGGTCTCGACGACCTGGACCTCGTTGCGCAGGCCCTTGACGAAGGACGGGCGCAGCGGCCGGTCGATCAGCCGGCAGGTGAGGATGGCGTCCTCGCTGGGCCGGCCCTCGCGGCGGAAGAACGAGCCGGGGATCCGGCCCGCGGCGTACATCCGCTCCTCGACGTCGACGGTCAGCGGGAAGAAGTCGAACTGCTCCCGCGGCTGCTTGCTGGCCGTGGTCGCGGAGAGAACGACCGTCTCGCCCAGCTGGGCGATGACGGAGCCGGCGGCCTGGCGGGCCAGCCGGCCGGTGGAGAAGGTGATCTCCCGGGTGCCGAACGAGCCGTTGTCGATAACGGCGGTACGGGCTTCGGTGCCGAGTCGGTTCTCGGTCATGGTGCGGCAATGCTCCTTCGCATCGGGGGCCCACGACGCGGGAGCTGCTCAGACGGCCGGTCTTCGATCGAAGCGCCCGGGTGACCGGCGGATGCCGGGGTGCCCGGAGGCCACTACCGGAGACCGGTACGCCGACCGGCCCCCTCTCGGGTGGTCGCGTGGCCCGGTTTTCCGTGGTACCGGAACGGGGGAGCGGCCGAACGGCCACTCCCCCGTCAGGTCACCGACGCAGGCCGAGTCGCTCGATGAGCGACCGGTAGCGGTTGATGTCCTTCTTCTGGACGTAGTTGAGCAGCCGACGGCGACGGCCGACCAGCAGCAGCAGCCCGCGGCGGCTGTGGTGGTCGTGCTTGTGCACCTTCAGGTGCTCGGTGAGCTCGGCGATCCGCTTGGTGAGGACCGCGACCTGCACCTCCGGCGAACCGGTGTCGCCCTCGGCGGTCGCGTACTCCGCGCGGATCTTGGCCTTGGCTTCCTGGTCGAGCGCCATGTTCTCCCTGTTTCGTGGGTCGTTCGATGAGGTCCATCGGAGCGGTCGGAGCGACCGGAGGACGGACCGGTTCCTCGCACCCGCGGCGTCGTGCAGGCACGCGAGGCCCCGCGTCGGTCAGCCGACGTCCCCGCCAGACTACCAGCCCGGTCGGGTACCACCCGGTCAAGGGCCGCGCGACGCGGTCCCGGGCGGGCCGCCGGGCTCAGCCCAGCGCCCGCCGGGTCCGCGCGACGTCCTCGGCGATCTGGGCCACCAACGGCTCGATCGAGTCGTACGTCCGTTGTTCCCGCAGGTGCGTCACGAAGTCCAGCGCCAGCCGCTCGCCGTACAGGTCGCCGGTGAAGTCCAGCGCGTAGGCCTCCACCCGGCGCTCGCGGCCGGAGAAGGTCGGGTTGGTGCCGATCGAGACGGCCGCGGCCAGGGGCTCGCCGCCCCGGCGGACCAGCCGGGCGGCGTAGACACCGTCGGCGGGGACCGCCGCGTACCGGTGGGTCAGCAGGTTGGCGGTGGGAAAGCCCAGCTCACGGCCGCGCTGGTCGCCGCGGACCACCACGCCCTCCACCCGGTGCGGACGGCCGAGGGCGGCGGCCGCCGCGGTCACGTCGCCCGCGTCGACGCACGAGCGGATGTACGTGGAGGAGAAGACCGTCCCCGCCTCGGCGACCAGCGGGCCGCCCTGCACCCCGAAGCCGAAGGTGCGGCCCAGCCGCTCCAGCAGGGCCACGTCGCCGGCCGCCTTGTGCCCGAACCGGAAGTTGGCGCCGACCACCACCAGCGCGGCGTGCAGGTGCTCGACCAGGATGTCGTGCACGAACGCCTCGGCGGGCAGCCGGGAGAACTCCGGGGTGAACGGCACCACGCAGAGCACGTCGACGCCGAGCGCCTCGATCAGCTCCGCCTTGCGGGCCGGCTCGGTGAGCACCGCCGGGTGCGAACCGGGCCGGACCACCTCGGCCGGGTGCGGGTCGAAGGTGACCACCACCGACTTGACGCCCAACTCCCGGGCGCGCGCCACGGCGTGGCCGATGGTGGCCTGATGTCCCTTGTGCACCCCGTCGAAGACGCCGATGGTGACCACCGAACGGCCCCAACCGCCGGGTGCCGCCTCGTACCCCCGCCACCGCTGCATTCCCGCTCCTGCTTCCTACTCGTTGCCCATAGCTGAGCAGTTGGGATAGTTCGCTCTCCGCTCGGCTGTTGCCGGGCTGGAGCCCTGGACCGGCAGTCTGGTCCGGTGGCGATCGATTCGGTCCTGCAGGATCTGCTTCACCCTGTGGTGTGAGGTGTGCAGGGCGATGTCGGGGTCGCCTGCTCGCTGCAGGATGTTGATCGCGGCGTTCACGTCGGCCTGCCACACCACCCGCACGAGATGCAGTGAAACCTGTCCCCGTCGCGTCGGCCGAAGGCTCCGCAGCGGTGGCAGGTTTGTGAGGTGTAGGCGGCGTTGACGGGAACGTGCGCAGAACCTCTGCGCTCCGACACGTTTTTCAGGGCCTCGGCGGTGATTCCTTTGGTCCACGCGGCGAGACGCCGGTTGATGTTCTTGCCAAGCTTCTTGCGGCCGGTGAAGCGTTTGGTGAGGTCTTCGGCGATCACGGTGGCGGCCTTGTCGACGACCTCGTGCACGGCGGTGAAGATCTCCGTACGCACCAGGGCGCGGTGGCGGGCGGCCTGCCGGTCCCGCACCTGCCGGTCTCTCAACCCGGACCCGACTCCGAGCATCGAGCCGTAACGCTGCCACACCTCACTACGCACCCGACCCAGCCGGCGGGCCTGCTCCACCAGGGCGGCGTACTTGCCCGGATTCAGCCGAGCCGAGTAGGCGATCCGGGTGACCTTCACCGGTCACCCTCCATGGTCAAGTCTGCCCCTTTCAACGCCTTGGCGTAGCGGCGCAGACCGTCCAGCCGGCCGGAGAAGGTGCGCACGATGGCCAGCAGGTCCTCCACCAGTTCCTGCTGCGGGGACAGGGGCTCCTGGCTGGCGACGACGATCTCGCAGCCGCCACGCGCCGCCAGAGGCTCCAGCAACTCGAACCCGAACCGGGCCAGCCGGTCCTTGTGCGCCACCACCAGCGTGCCAACCTCACCCCGCTCGACAGCGTCCATCAACGCCAGGAATTTCTTGCGGCGAAGGTTCATCCCGCCGCCGGCCTCGCTGATCCACTCGTCCACCGCCAGGCCGCGAGCGAGGCAGAACTGCTGCATCGCCCCCTCAATTGTGGGCAGCTCTAGGAAAGCAACCACTCGTCGCTCCTCCCCTGCTCGCCAGGTGCTCCGCGCCGCCGTCGTCAGGCCGGGGCGAGCACGATCTCCGCGCGGGCCCGGCCGTCCCGCTCGCTGACGATAGCGATCAGTCCGCCGTCCGGGCCGAACACCGCGTACGGCCCGGCGATGCCGGCCGGGTCGAGCGGACCGCCGTGGGACAGGATCTTCACCTCCTGCGGCGTGGCGTCGCGGCGCGGGAAGAACCGGTCGGCGGCGGCGTCCAGCGGCAGGTTGACCACGTCGGGCGCGCGCTGCTCCAACTCGTCGAGGGTGGCCGCCTCGGCCAGCGTGAAGCCGCCGACCGCGGTCCGGCGCAGCGCGGTCAGGTGGCCGCCGACCCGCAGCGCCAGGCCCGCGTCCCGGGCGATGGCCCGGATGTACGTCCCGGACGAGCAGGTCACGTCGATGTCGACGTCGACCACGTCCGGGGTGTCCCGGCGGATCGCCAGCACGTCCAGCCGGGAGACGGTGACCCGGCGGGCGGGCAGCTCGACGCTCTCCCCCTCGCGGACCCGCTTGTACGCCCGCTCACCGTTGATCTTGATGGCGCTCACCGCGCTCGGCACCTGGTCGATCTCGCCGGTGAGCGCGGCGAGCGCGGCCCGGATCGCGTCGTCGGCCACGCCCGTGGTGGGGGTGGTGGCGATGACGTCACCCTCGGCGTCGTCGGTGACCGTGGCCTGGCCGAGCCGGACCGTCGCGGTGTAGCTCTTGCCGGCGCCGATCACGTAGGTGAGCAGCCGGGTGGCCCGGCCCACCCCGATCACCAGCACGCCGGTGGCCATCGGGTCGAGCGTGCCGCCGTGCCCGACCCGCCGGGTACGCGCCAGCCGCCGGATCCGCGCCACCACGTCGTGCGACGTCATGCCCCCGGGCTTGTCGACCACGATCAGACCGTCTGTGCTCACGACCGCCAAGCCTGCCAGACCCCGGTTCCGGCCCGGCCGGGGGATACCGCGGCGAGCGACAAGGTGTGACACTCAGGGACATCTCGCCCACTCCTGACCGGAGGCCGCGATGACCGACGATCGGCCGAACTCCGCAGCACCGCCCAACCCCGCCCCGGCGCCCTCCGGGGCCGGGCCGGCAACGGCCCCGCCGTGGCCGCGCCAGCCGCACGGCGACGCCGACTCGAGCCGTGACGGCGGGCTGCGGAGCTGGCTGGGCCGGCACTCCGGCACGATGCTGAGCGGCGTGACCGTACTGCTGCTGCTCGCCTTCGTCGGGGTGGTCGGCGTCGCCGTGCTGGTGTCGATCCCGCAGGCCGACGGGCGGCGGGTGGTGTTCCCGACGATCAGCCCGCCGGCCGGCGAGCCGGCCGAGACGTCCGCGCCGCCGCCCGCGGCGGCCGGCCCGTTCGACGGCACCCCTGCCGCCGCGTTCCCGCAAGGGCCGGCGGGGATCGTGCTGCCGGCCCCGAAACGCACCGGCCCGTTCACCGAGAAGCAGGTGGCGGCCGCGCTGGCGAAGGTCCGGACGGCCGTGGTGACCGCCCGGCTGGACCGCCGGTTCATGACCACGGCGGACCCCGAACCGTTGATCCGGCAGTTCGCCCGGGACGCCCGCGCCGACCTGCGCAAGGACTTCGCCTCCGACACCTTTGCCGCGTTCGCCACCCGGCTGGCGCCCGGCGCCCGGCTCACCGCCGACCAGCCCCGGGTGAAGGGTCGGGTCAGCTACCGGGCCACCAAGGACGCCGACGGCATCCGGATCCTGGCGGTGACCACCAACTTCGTCTGGGCGTACGCCTTGGAAACCAGCAGCACCGGACCGGGCGACGGGCTGGTCGTGGTGCACGACACGGTGGTCTGGAGCGTGCCGCATCCCGACGACGTCGAGCGCGGTTCGAACGGGCTGTGGATCGAGGACGCGGACTCGTACGCCGCCAACATCGACTGCGCGGCCTTCGACAAGGGCCTGCTCGACCTGGGCAGGCCCGGCAGCGGCGGCCCGGACGACCCGGACCCCGACGCGGTCTTCGACCCGGACCAGGCGCTGGACCTCCCGGACACCTGCTGAGGCGTACCGGAAACGGGCGGGGCAGCGCGATGGCCGCGCCGGTGCGATCATGCAGTGCCCCGCCGCACCGTCCCTGGGAACCACGATGACCGACCACGGGCCGACCCCCGAATCGCCGCACCGTCCCGACCCGCCGAGCCATCCCGACCCGTGGACGGCGTCCACCGACGGGCTGGGGACGGTCCCGGACTGGCTGCGCCATCCGCAGCCTGACGCCGAGCCGAGCGCCGCCGACCGCCGCCGGATCTGGCTGAGTCAGCACTCCGTCAAGCTGCTCGGCGGCGCGGCGGCGCTGCTGCTGCTCACCTTCTTCGGGCTCGTCGGCACCGCCGGCTACCGGGCGTTCCAGCGCTGGGGCGAGCCCTCGGCGGCATACCCGACGATCAGCGCGCCGCCGGGTGAGCAGGCCGTGACCTCGGCGTCGCCGCCGCCAGCGGCCGGCCCGTTCGACGGCACTCCGGCGGCCGCTTTCCCGGAGGGTGCGGCGGGGATCGCCCTGCCGGCGGCGAAGCGGACCGGCCCGTTCACCGAGAAGCAGGTGGCGGCGGCGCTGGCGAAGGTCCGGAAAGCCCTGGTGACGGCCCGGCTGGACCGTTCGTTCATGACGGCGAAGGACCCGGAACGGCTCATCCGGCAGCTCGCCCCGGACGACCGAGCCAACATCAGGGCGGACTTCATCTCCGGGGCGTTCGCCAACTATGCGACCCGACTCGGACCGGAAGCGCGGCTGACCAAGCACCAGCCCCGGGTCAAGGGACGGGTCACCTACCGGGCGACCCGCGACAAGGACGGCATCCGCGTGCTGGAGGTGATCACCAACTTCGTCTGGGTCTACGCCTTCCAGACCACCAGTCCGAACCCCGACGACGGGGTGGTCCTGGTGCACGACACGGTGGTCTGGCAGGTGCCGCACCAAAACGACGTCAGGGCCAACTCGAACGGGCTCTGGCTCTGGGAGGCGGATGCCTACGTCGTGAACGTCGACTGTGCGGCCTTGGACAAGGGCGTGCTGGAACTGGAGGCGGGCATGCCGGCCCTCAGTGGACCAGTCGACACCGAGGACCCGGACGCCGCCTACGACCCCGACCACACCCTGGACGTCGCGGACCCCTGCTGACCGGATCGCGGTAGGGGGTCGCGACGGTGGTCAGCGGACCGCGCCGACCACCGCCCAGCCGCCGGAGCGCAGCCGCAGCAGCAGCGCGACCAGCCGGAGCACCACGAACAGGGTCAGCCCGGCCCAGATCCCGCCGAGGCCGAGGTCGAGCCCGTAGGCCAGCCAGATGGCCGGCAGGAAGCCGCCCAGCGCCGCCACGATGGTGAGGTTGCGCAGGTAGCGGACGTCCCCGGCGCCGATCAGCACCCCGTCGAGGGCGAACACCACGCCGCCGATCGGCTGCAAGGCGACGAACCACGGCCAGGCGATCATGGCCTGCTCGCGTACCTGCGGATCGGAGCTGAACCAGGACGGCACCAGGCCGGCGCCGGCGGCGATCAGCACCGCGAAGGCCATGCCGCAGAGGCCGCCGAGCAGGGCGATCCGGCGGGCGAGGAACCGGGCGCCGGCCGCGTCGCCGGCACCGAGCGCGGCGCCGATCAGCGCCTGCGCGGCGATCGCGAGGGCGTCCAGCACCAGGGCGGTGAAGAACCACAGCTGTACGGCGATCTGGTGGGCGCCGACCGCGGCCGCGCCGAACCGGGCCGCCACGGCGGTGGCGGAGAGGAAGCTCGCCTGGAAGGCGACGCCGCGGATGAGCAGGTCCCGGCTGAGCACGAGCTGCTGGCGGATCATCCGGGGCCGGGGGCGCAGGGAGACCCGCTCGCGCACCAGC
Source organism: Micromonospora yasonensis (assembly GCF_026013475.1). Classification (GTDB taxonomy): domain Bacteria; phylum Actinomycetota; class Actinomycetes; order Mycobacteriales; family Micromonosporaceae; genus Micromonospora; species Micromonospora yasonensis. Next base: position 10,479 of record NZ_JAPDPH010000218.1, read on the forward strand.
GCCGCCGCGAAGAGGATGCCGGAGAGGGTCTGCGCGACGGCGTTCGCCACCGCCGACCCGGCCAGCCCCAACCCGGCCGGGTAGACCAGCAGCGGGCAGAGCAGCGCGGAGAGCAGGTTGGGCGCGAGCACGAAGAGCAGCGGCCGACGGGTGTCCTGGATGCCGCGCAGCCAGCCGTTGCCGGCGGCGGCGAGCAGCAGCCCGGGCGCGCCGAGCGCCGCGATCCGCAGCCAGTTCGCGGCGGCGTCGGCCACCGCCCCGGGGCCGCCGACGAGGGTACGCGCCAGCCACCCGCCGCCGACGCCGACGGCGAGCGCCAGCAGCACGCCGACGGTCACCGCGAGCCAGGACGACTGCACCCCCTCGGCCACCGCGGCGGCCCGATCCCCCGCGCCGAACCGGCGGGCCGACCGCCCCGTGGTGCCGTACGCGACGACGGTGCCGAGCCAGGCGGTCAGCGTCATCACCGTGCCGCCGACGGCGAGCGCGGCGAGCGGGACGCGGCCCAGGTGCCCCACCACGGCCGTGTCGACCAGGACGTAGAGCGGCTCGGCGGCGAGCACCACCAGGGCGGGCAGGGCGAGCGCGGCGATCCGGCGCGGCGAGGCGGTGCCGACGGCGGGGGCGGGGGCGGCGGTCTGGCTCATCGTCGCCGATCCTGGCACGCGACAGGTAAGGGACGCAAGCGCCTGCGTTACTTACGCGACGGCACCGGCGGGGGGAGGGTGGCCAGCCAGCGGTGGACCTGCCGGCGGGTACGGAGGCGCAGCACCGGGAGGTCGGGCGCGATCGTGCGGGCGGCGGCCAGTACCCGGGGGCGGGAGCGGCGGGGATAGGTCCACACGTAGCGGAGGAACTGGAGGTCGAGCTGCTCGGGGCAGCCCTCCGGGAGGTCCGGCCGGGACGTGGCGCGGTACGTCCAGCGACGGCGCAACACCCGGGCGAGGCAGCGCAGCCGGGACGGGTCGCAGAGCACCAGCAGGTCGGCGCGGGGCAGGCGGAGATCGAGGGTGCTGCCGTAGTTGCCGTCCATCACCCAGGCCGGGCGGGCGGCGAGCGCGGCCACCTCGGCGCGGAAGTCGGCGTCGACCGGGGCGGTCCAGCCCGGGCGCCAGTAGTACCGGTCGAGGTGGATCAGGGGGAGGTCGAGCCGCCGGGCGACCGCACGGGCCAGCGTGCTCTTGCCGGCGCCGGAACTGCCGACGATCAGGATGCGACGCACCGGGCGACGGTATCGCCGGGCCCGTCGTACCGGACAGCGGGCGACCGGTGCGGGGGGTGACGTCCTCCCAGCCGGCGTCACCGCCGGACGGCCTGCTACGACGGCTTCAGCTCGGCGCGTGGTACGCGCTGCTACGACGACGTCAGCTCGGCGCGTCTGGTGCCGCGCCGCGACCTGAAGCCGTCGCTGAAGCCCGTCGTCACTGGCGGGGGGGCCCCCGGGGGGTTGGGAGGGGCGGGGGGGGGGGGAAGGGGGTAGGGAGGGGGGGGGAGG
>NZ_JAPDPH010000219.1 GCF_026013475.1 Micromonospora yasonensis
TCGCGGGGGCCGAAGGGGGCGTAGCCGGCGGCGGCCTGCCAGGCGTCGTCCAGGGCGCGGATCAGGTCGTGGATCCGCTCGCCGGGGACGTTGCGGTGGATCAGCGCCTTCGGTAGCCGCTCGGCGAGCTGGGCCGGGCTCTCCAGGGTGGTCAGTTTCGCGGCCAGGGTCAGGGTGCGCGGGCCGGTCCGGTCGAGCAGCACCCAACTGCCCAGCCGCCCCAGCTCGTCGCAGGTCCCCTCGACCAGCAGCCCGCCCGGAGCCAGCCGCCCGGTGACCGTACGCCAGGCGTCGGCCACCTCGCTCTCGTCGTACTGGCGCAGCACGTTGAAGGCCCGGACCAGGGCGGGCCGGAGGCCGGCCAGCTCGAAGCCGCCCCGGGCGAAGGTCAGCCCGGGCGGTTCGGCGGCGGCCTGGGCGGCGGCCACGCGTACCGGATCGATCTCCAGCCCGACCACCCGTACGTCGGCGCGGACCCCGGTGGCGAGCCGGGCCCGCAGCTCGACGGCGGTGATCGGGGTGGCGCCGTAGCCCAGGTCGACGACCAGCGGGTCGGCGGCCGCGCGCAACGCGTCGCCGCAGGTCTCGGCGATCCAGTTGTCCACCCGCCGGAGGCGGTTGGGATTCGTCGTCCCGCGGGTGACGACGCCCAGCGGTTTCATCAGCTGACCCGGTGCACCTTGTGCTGGGCGGCCTGGGCCAGCGGGCGGACCACCAGCTGGTCGATGTTGACGTGCTGGGGGCGGGTGGCGCACCAGGCGACGCAGTCGGCGACGTCCTCGGCGACCAGCGGCTCTGCCACCCCGGCGTAGACGGCGGCGGCCCGGTCGGCGTCACCCCCGAACCGGACCAGGCCGAACTCCTCCGTCTTCACCATGCCCGGGTCGATCTCGATCACCCGGACCGGACGGCCGCACAGCTCCAGCCGGAGCGTGCCGGCGACGGCGGTCTGCGCGTGCTTGGCCGCGGCGTAGCCGCCGCCGCCCTCGTAGACGACGTGGCCGGCGGTGGAGCTGATGATCACGATGGTGCCGGCGCCGGACGCCTCCAGCGCCGGCAGCAGCGCCTGGGTGACCCGGACCGTGCCGAGCACGTTCACCTCGTACATCCACTGCCAGTCGCCCACCGAGCCGGATTCCACCGGGTCCAGGCCGCGGGCGCCGCCCGCGTTGTTGACCAGCAGGGTGACCGGCCCGGGCGCGGCGGCGGCCGCGGCGGCCAGCCCGGCGACCGACTCGTCCGAGGTGACGTCGCAGTCCACCGCGGTGGCCGCGCCGCCGGCCGCCTCGATGTCGGCAACCAGATCGGCCAGCCGGTCGGTACGCCGCGCGGCGGCGAGCACGTGGAAACCCTCGGCGGCCAGCCGGCGGGCGGTGGCCGCGCCGATCCCGCTGGACGCCCCGGTGACGATCGCGACAGAGGTCATCCGGTCATTCTCTCCCCGGTCCACGGTCGGCGCGGTGATGAGGTCCGTCACGCCGGGGACCGGCTGCGACGCATTTCCGAAGCCCGATGGGGAAGATGACATCCGGCGCGGAGGTTGACCGAGAAGCGCCGGTCGTGCGGGACGGCATCAACCGTGACAGAGGGAGCGGACGTGGCGGATTTGCACACCGGTGTCGGTCGTCAGCGAGGTGCCCTGCCGTGGCCGCGCCCCCGGCGGATCGCGACCCTCTCCGTGCACACCTCGCCCCTGCACCAGCCCGGCACGGGCGACGCGGGCGGCATGAACGTCTACATCCTGGAGGTCGCCCGCCGGCTGGCCGAGGCCGACGTCGAGGTGGAGATCTTCACCCGCGCCACCTCCGGCGACCTGCCGCCGGTGGTCGAGATGGCGCCCGGCGTCCACGTCCGGCACGTCACCGCCGGCCCGCTCGAGGGACTGACCAAGGAGGAGTTGCCCGGCCAGCTCTGCGCCTTCACCGCCGGCGTGCTGCGCGCCGAGGCCGCCCGCCCGCCGGGCCACTACGATCTGATCCACTCGCACTACTGGCTCTCCGGGCAGGTCGGCTGGCTGGCCAAGGAGCGCTGGGGGGTGCCGCTGGTGCACACCGCGCACACCCTCGCGAAGGTCAAGAACGCCCAGCTCGCGGCCGGTGACCGGCCCGAGCCGAAGGCCCGCGTCATCGGCGAGGAGCAGGTGGTCGCCGAGGCCGACCGGCTGGTCGCCAACACGCAGGTCGAGGCCCGCGACCTGATCGACCGGTACGACGCCGACCCGGCCCGGGTGTCCGTGGTGGAGCCCGGTGTGGACCTGGACCGGTTCCGCCCGGCCGCCGGTGACCGGGACGCCGCGGTGCGCGCCGCCCGCCGCCGTCTCGGGCTCCCCACCAGCGGATACGTGGTCGCCTTCGTGGGCCGGATCCAGCCGCTCAAGGCCCCCGACGTGTTGATCCGGGCGGTCGCCGCGCTGCGCGAGCGGGACCCCGGGCTCGCCGCCGAGCTGACCGCGGTGATCTGCGGCGGCCCCAGCGGCAGCGGCCTGGACCGGCCCACCGCGCTGATCGAGCTGGCCAACTCCCTCGGCGTCGCCGACCGGGTGTGCTTCCTGCCCCCGCAGACCGGCGACGCCCTGCCCGCCCTCTACCGCGCTGCCGACCTGGTCGCGGTGCCCTCGTACAACGAGTCGTTCGGGCTGGTCGCGCTCGAGGCCCAGGCCTGCGGCACCCCGGTGCTGGCGGCCGCCGTGGGCGGCCTGGTGACCGCGGTCCGGGACGGGGTGAGCGGGGTGCTCATCGACGGCCACGACCCGGTCGACTGGGCCCGTACGCTGGCCCGCCTGCTGCCGGACGGGCTGCGCCGGGCGGGGCTGGGCCGGGGTGCGGAGCGGCACGCCCGCAACTTCTCCTGGCACCGCACCGCCTCCGGCCTGCTCACCGTCTACGGCGAGGCGATCGCCGAGCAGCGGGCCCGGCTGGCCGGCCGGCTCTCCGGCGACCCGGCCCTGTCCTGCTCCTGGTGACCCCGGACGGTCGCCCCGGGGCGCGGGGCGGAGACCGGCCGTAGAGTGGGTGCGATGAGCCGCAGGAGTGAGCTCGCCGCGCTGATCGAGTCCGTCTGCGCCGAGCGCGAGCTGGAGTGGGAGTCCACCGGCGAGGCGTCGTACGCGGTCACGCTGCCGGGCACCCACAAGCTCAAGACGATCTGCAACCTGATCGTCGGCGAGCACGCGCTGCGGATCGAGGCATTCGTGATGCGCCAGCCCGACGAGCGCCGTGAGGAGCTCTGGGCCTGGCTGCTCCAGCGCAACGCCCGCATGTACGGCGTGTCCTTCTCGATCGACGCGGTCGGCGACGTCTACCTGACCGGGCGGGTCAACCTGGCCGGAGTGGACGCCGACGAGCTGGACCGGCTGCTCGGCGCCGTGCTGACGTACGCCGACGAGTCCTTCGACAGCATGCTGGAGATCGGGTTCGGCACCGCCATCCGCCGGGAGTGGGAGTGGCGGGTCAAGCGGGGCGAGTCGACCGCCAACCTGGCCGCCTTCGCGCACCTCTTCGAGCCGTCGGCGGGCGCGACTTCGGGTGCCGGAGGTTCGGAGCCGTCCTGACGGGTATGCCGCACCGCGCGGTGCGGCACTGTTGGGACCCACCGCGGGCCGAGGACGGACTGTCGAGGAGCGTGTCCCATGGCTCAGCGAAGCAGCTCAGGTCGCGGCACGACTGCGACGAGGACCAAACGGCAAGGTGGCAACAAGACCCCGAACACGCCGGGGATCTCCGAATCGGCGATCTCCCGGATGAGGGTGGACGACATCCGGGGCCAGCTCCGCCGCCGTGGGGTCGCCGGGATCTCCACCCTGCGCAAGCCGGAGTTGGTGAAGACCCTGGCGAGGACCCTCCGCGCGGAGAGCCGTGGCGGCGGCGCGGCACGCCGGCCCACCGGGCCCACCGGGCGGGCCGCGGCCACGAAGAAGGCGGCGGCCAAGAAGGCACCGGCGAAGAAGACCATCGCGGCGAAGAAGGCACCCGCCGCGAAGGTCACCGGCGCGCGGGCCAAGAAGGCGGCCCCGGCGAAGAAGGCCGCCGCGAAGAAGGCCCCCGCTGCGAAGAAGGCCCCCGCGAGGGCGGCGGTGACCCGGGCAGGCGGCGCGAAGGCGACCGGCGGTGCGGCCGGGAGGGCAGCACCCTCCCGGGGCGGCGGTACGGCGGCGGCGAAGGCGACGGGTGTGCGTACCGGTCGGTCGTCGGCCCGTTCGGTGCGCTCCTCCCAGCAGATCACCTCACTGGCGGATCGTCCGGAGCGTCCCGGCCGGAGCCTGGTGACCGCCAACCACGAGGTGATCCAGCGGTGGGCGCGGGCGCGCGGCGCCAAGCCGGCCACCATCGCCGGGACCGAGCGGGAAGGCCGTCCGGGCGTGTTGACGTTCAACATCCCGGGTTACCGGGAGAGCAGCCGGATCCAGGTGATCAGCTGGGACGACTGGTTCCGGACATTCGACCTCCGCGGCCTGAACCTGATCTACCAGGAGCAGATGCGGGACGGTCGGCAGAGCAACTTCTTCCGTACGGAGAACCCGAATCGGGAGGACGCCTGAGGTTTACGGGAATGGCGGGCGGGGACTCGCTGTTGGCCATCCCAGAGCCCGGACCAGGAACAGCCGGATTTCCGACACGGTGCTGTGACGGGCGAGACAGTGAACTGAGTTGAATCCGGAGATCCGGGCGAACTAACTTTATTGCACCGCGCCACGCTTGTAATCGTTCGGGGGAGCGGCGGATCGATCAGATCCGCGCAAGCGAGGTGCGAGGGATCGGGTGGAGCACACCGTTGGGGGACGGTGCCACCCGTGGAACCGGCGGCGCGAGCGGGCGACGCTTACGGGGGTGAGTGTCGCCCGCCGCCGCCGGGCGTACGGTGCGAGCGCCCATCCTGACGGGGGTCAGGGTGGGCGCTCGCACCGTTTCCGCCCTTCCGGCCCTCTTCCGGGGCCGGCGATTCCGGACTACGGCTCAGCGGTCTCCGGCGAGCGCCTTCTCCCGGCTCGCCACGGCGGACCGGAGCGCGGCGACCCGGCGTTCCCGGGCCGGACCGGCCAGCAGGTGCCCGGCCGCCGCGACCAGGCCCAGGCCGCCCACCACCAGCCAGTGCCGCTCGCCCAGGTACTCGAGGCTCAGGCCGCCGAGGGCCGGCGCGACGAAGGACGCCGCCGGGAAGGTCAGGTAGAAGACCGACTGGTAGCGGGCCCGTAGCTCCGGCGGGGCGAGATCCGCGTTGATCTGGGCGTTCGGGGGTGCGGCGAGCATCTGGCCGCCCGTCCACACCACCGCGGCGGCCAGGTAGAACGGCAGGTGGTCGGCGACGGCCAGCGCACCGAAGCCGAGCGCCATCAGCCCGGTCGAGACCGACAGCACGGTCGCCTTCCGGTACGGCGCGATCAGCCGGGGCACGAAGAGTTGGCCGGCCACGATCAGCGCGCCGCCGAGCGCCACCACCAGGCCGTACGCGGAGGGGCGCAGGCCGTCGGCGCGCATCGCCAGCGGCATGATCGTCGAGGTCTGCATGGTGAGCACGGCCAGCAGGAAGGTCAGCCCGACGAAGACCAGGAAGACACGGTCGGTCAGCGCGGTGTGCAGCCCCGGCCGCCGGCCCGCCGGCAGGACGGAGATCCGGGTACGTGGGTCGAGCGTCTCGGGGACCTTCAGGGCGATCACCGCCGCCGCGGCCAGGGTCGTGCCGGCGTCGACCAGGAAGAGCGCGAGGAAGCTCGCCTCGGCGAGCACGCCGGCCAGCAGCGACGCCAGCGCCATGCCCAGGTTGAACGCCCAGAACTGGAGGTTGAACGCGCGGGCGCGGCGGTCCTCCGGCACCACGTCCACGATGGCCGCGACGAAGGCGGGGCTGGGCATCGAGTGCACCACCCCGACCAGCGCGGCGAGCGCGGCGATCACCAGCAGGTCCCGACTGAACGCCAGCCCCACCATCAGCCCGGCCGCCCCGAGGTGCGCGGCGAGCAGGGTGGCCCGCCGGCCCCACCGGTCCGCGAGCACCCCGCCGAGCAGCGTGCCCACCGCCCCGCCCGCCCCGTACGCCCCGACCACCGCCCCGGCGAGGGAGGCCGACGCCCCACGCGCGGCCGTCAGGTAGAGCGACAGGAAGAGCATCGCGAAGGCGCCGGCCCGGTTGATCAGCAGGCCGGACCAGAGGTACCAGAAGGTGGCGGGGAGTCCGCCGGCCGTGTCGTCCCACCAGCGCCGCAGGCCGTGCACCCGTCCTCCATGAAGGTTTGTTAACCGATCCGTCCACGACCGTAGGCAGCCGGACCGACGCGCGCCAGCGTGGCCCTGCACACGGTGCCCGGACCAGCCGTCCGGGCGTACCTCAGGAGGTGGCGCGGACCGGCTCGGCGGGTGCCGTCGCCGCGGCCTCGGCCACCTCGGGGACCGGCGTGCGGACCACCGTGACCGGCCGGGCGGGCGTGGCCGCGGTGCGGAGCTGGGCCGCCCGCCGCTCGCGGGCGGGGCCGGAGACCAGGTGCGCCACCGCCGTCACACCGCCGACCACGGCGCAGCCGAGCCAGAGCGTGCTGTTGCCGGCGTGCTCCCGGACCAGGCCGCCGAGGATCGGGGCGGTGGCCCCGGCGAGCTGCCAGGAGAGCGAGAAGACGCCCTGGTAGCGACCGCGCAGCGCGGCGGGGGAGAGCTCGGCGATCAGGGTGGAGTTGGAGGGCGAGTTGAGCATCTCGCCGACGGTCCAGACGAGCACGGTGAGGCCGTAGAGCCAGGCCGCGTCGGCGAACGCGGTGAGCCCGAAACCGACGCCCGTCACCACCGCGGCGAGGGCCAGCACGTGCGACCGGCTCCGGCCCTTGATCAGCCGGGGTACGAAGAGCTGCCCGACCACGATCAGCACCCCGTTGAGCGCGATCACCGAGCCGTACGTGGCGGGGCTCAGGCCGGAGTCGCCCATGGCGATCGGCAGCATCGAGATGTGCTGGAGGAAGACCAGCGCGGCCAGCAGGTTGAGCGCCACGAAGCCCAGGTAGACCCGGTCGGTGAGGATGGTCCGCAGCGCGCCGGCGGGGGCGGCGTGCTTGACGCTCGGGCCGGCGACGGCCGACCGGGTCTCCTTCACCCGGGCGAAGATGATCAGTGCGGTGACCAGGGTGGTGGCCGCGTCGACGGCGAAGAGCAGCAGGTAGTCGGCCTGGGCGGCGAGCCCGGCGAGGACCGCGGCGCAGGCGAAGCCCAGGTTGATCGCCCAGTAGTTCAGGGAGAAGGCGCGCAGCCGGTCCTTCTCCGGCACCACGTCGATCATCATGGCGCCGAACGCCGGGCGGGCCGCCTCGGCGAAGGTGCCCAGCAGCAGTGCGCCCAGGGCCACCGCCCAGAGCGGCCGGGCCAGGCCGAGCCCGAGCATCATGGTCGCCGCGCCGAGGTGCGCGGTGAGCAGGGTGGGCCGGCGTCCCCACCGGTCGGTCAGGGTGCCGCCGACCGTGGTGCCGACCGCGCCGCCGACGCCCCAGAGCCCGATCACCAGGCCGGCCTGCGAGGCCGAGAAGCCACGCTCCTGGGTGAGGTAGATGGCGAGGAAGACCAGCACGAACGAGCCGAGCCGGTTGATCAGGGTGCCGGTCCAGAGGTACCAGAACGCCCGCGGCAGGCCGCCCGTCGTGTCCCGGAACCAGTTCTGTACCGTCCGCATCCCGACGCCCCCGTTTCGGTAATGACCGATCAATCTCGTGCGCCTTACAACCTAGTGTCGTCCCGGAACGCAGGTCATCAGCTTTTCCACGTGGTGGTCGTCACGACCGGTCCCTGCGCGTCCGTCCGCGCCGTACGGCAGGATGATCCGCATGACTGCGAGCGAAGGGCCCACCGTCGGGACGCTGGTCCTGCTGCGGCACGGCGAGAGCGACTGGAACGCCAAGAACCTCTTCACCGGCTGGGTCGACGTCGACCTGACCGCCAAGGGCGAGAACGAGGCGCGGCGCGGCGGTGAGTTGCTCCGCGAGCACGGCCTGCTGCCGGACGTGGTGCACACCAGCGTGCTGCGCCGTGCGATCCGCACCGCCGAACTGGCGCTGGACGCCGCCGACCGGCACTGGATCGCGGTACGCCGGTCGTGGCGGCTCAACGAGCGGCACTACGGCGCCCTGCAGGGCAAGAACAAGAAGCAGACCCTGGACGAGTACGGCGAGGACCAGTTCATGCTCTGGCGTCGGTCGTACGACACGCCCCCGCCGCCGATCGACGACAACGACGAGTGGTCGCAGGCCGGCGACCCCCGGTACGCGTTGCTCCCCACCGAGCTGATGCCGCGTACGGAGTGCCTCAAGGACGTCGTCGAGCGGATGCTGCCGTACTGGTACGACTCCATCGTGCCGGACGTCCTGGCCGGCCGTACCGTGCTGGTGGCGGCGCACGGAAACTCGCTGCGCGCCTTGGTCAAGCACCTCGACCAGATCTCCGACGAGGCGATCGCCAAGCTGAACATCCCGACCGGCATCCCGCTGCGGTACGACCTCGACCCCGATCTGCGCCCGCAGGTCCTCGGCGGGACGTACCTGGACCCGGAGGCCGCCAAGGAGGCCGCCGCCGCGGTCGCCAACCAGGGCCGCTGAGGTGTAAGGAAGGGCCCCTTGTTAACGCACGTCTGTTAACAAGGGGCCCCTCCTTCCCGCTCAGGCGGACGGCGTGCCGGTGATCAGATAGACCACGTGCTCGCCGGCGTTCACCGCGTGGTCGGCGAAGCGCTCGTAGAAGCGGCCGAGCAGGGTGGCGTCGATCGCGGTCTCCACCCCGTACGGCCAGTCGTCGCCGAGCAGCACCCCGAAGAGGCTCTTGTGCAGGTCGTCCATGGCGTCGTCGTCCCGGTCCAGCTCGGCTGCGATGTCGGCGTCGGGCTTGGCCAGCACCTTGCCGATCTTCTCGGCCATCCGGTCGGCGATCCCGGCCATGTCGGTGAAGATCGGCCGCAGCTCGGCCGGCACGGCCGGCGAGGGGTGGCGGCGCAGCGCGGTCTTCGCGACGTGGTCGGCGAGGTCGCCCATCCGCTCGAGGTCGGCGGCCACGTGCAGAGCGGTGATCATGGCACGCAGGTCGGAGGCGACCGGCGCCTGCCGGGCCAGCAGGTCGCAGACCCGCTCCTCCACGTGCCGGTAGAGGTCGTCGATCTCGGCGTCCCGTGCGATCACGGCTTCCGACGCCGCGCGGTCGGCGGTCAGCAGGCCCTTGGTGGCCTGGCGCATGGCGGCGCGGACCCCCTCCGCCATGTCCACCAGTAGCTGGCTGACAATCTGCAGGTCGGCCCGGAACTCGTCGCGCATCGTCACTTCCTGGGGTTGGTGGTCGCCGCCGGGCCGGGGAGGGCCGCGTACGGCGTGAGCAGGTGCGCGACCAACCGTAGGCCGGGGGAGCCGGCACGAAGGTGAACGCCGGTTAACGACGCGGGACCCGGGAGTGAACTTTCCCGGAAGTGAGCGTGGTTCGTCCTGTTCTGACCGATCGCCAGGTGAACAATGACCCTACTATCGCCGGGTGGAATGGGCGGTGGCGGTCGCGGTGGCCGTGGCTCTGGTGACCGGACTGGTCGCCGGGTTGCTGCTGTCCGGACCGGCCCGGGGCTGGTGGCTCCGGTCGGTGTCGGGGAGTGAGAGCTCCCGGAGTGCAGGGAGGCCCCCGATTCCCGACGACGAGCAGGGCGGGCTCTCCGCGCTGGGCCGGAAGACGATCGACTCGCTCCGCGCCGGCGTGGTGGTGCTGGACCCCGACGACGTGCCGGTGCTGGTGAACCCGGCCGCGCGGGCGATGGGTCTGCTCCGCACCGGAGCGGCGCCCGGATCCATCGCCGCCCACCCGTTGATCCGTACCCTCGCCGGGCAGGTCCGGCGCACGGGCGTGCGGCGCGAGATCGAGCTGGACCTGCCCCGTGGCCGCGACAGCGCCGGGGACAATCCGCTCGGCGTGCACCTGCGCGCGATGGGCCTGGGCGCCGGCTACGTCTCGATCGAGGCGGCCGACGTCACCGAATCGCACCGGCTGGCCCGGGTCCGGCGGGACTTCGTGGCCAACGTCAGCCACGAGCTGAAGACCCCGATCGGCGCCCTCCAGCTCCTCGCCGAGGCGCTGGTGGACGCCACCGAGCCGGCCGGCGAGGGCGCGGCGGAACTCTCCGAGGACGTGATCGCCGCCCGGCGGTTCGCCGAGCGGATCCAGCACGAGTCAACCCGGCTCGGCCGGCTGGTCCAGGAGCTGCTCGAACTCACCCGGCTCCAGGGCGCGGAGCCACAGCCCGCGCCCGAGCCGGTCGCCGTGGACTGGGTGATCGCCGAGGTAATCGACCGGACCCGGACCGGGGCCGCCGCCCGCCGGGTGGAGATCGCCGTCGACGGCCAGCGCGGTCTCACCGTGTACGGCAGCGACAGCCAGCTCGCCACTGCGTTGGCCAACCTGGTGGAGAACGCGATCAACTATTCCGGCGAGGACACCACGGTCCGGGTCACCGCCCGGGCCACCGACGAGCACATTGAGATCGCCGTGGCCGACCAGGGCATCGGCATCGCCCCGAACGAGGTCGACCGGATCTTCGAGCGGTTCTACCGGGCCGACCAGGCCCGCTCGCGGGCCACCGGCGGGACCGGCCTCGGCCTGGCCATTGTCAAGCACATCGCCAACAACCATGGCGGTCGGGTGGATGTGTCGAGCACTCTTGGTGGGGGGTCGACGTTCACCCTCCGGCTGCCCGCCAGCCCCCCGGACGACCTGGAGGCGACACTCAATTCGGCTGGGATCGAGGCCGGCCCGGCCGAGCTCCGGCAGGCCTGAGCGACAGGAAAGGAAACACCCGTTGAGCCGCGTACTGGTGGTCGAGGACGAGGAATCGTTCTCCGACGCCCTGTCCTACATGCTCCGCAAGGAGGGTTTCGAGGTGTCCGTCGCCGCGACGGGTCCCTCCGCCCTCACCGAGTTCGACCGGACCGGCGCCGACATCGTGCTGCTCGACCTGATGTTGCCGGAGATGTCGGGCACCGAGGTCTGCCGTCAGCTCCGGCAGCGGTCGCACGTCCCGATCATCATGGTCACCGCTCGGGACAGTGAGATCGACAAGGTGGTCGGCCTGGAGATCGGGGCCGACGACTACGTGACGAAGCCCTACTCGCCGCGCGAGCTGGTGGCCCGGATCCGGGCGGTGCTGCGCCGGCAGAGCACGGAGGCGGCCGAGTCGGGTGCGCCGACGCTGGCCGCCGGCCCGGTCCGGATGGACATCGAACGGCACGTGGTGACCGTTGACGGCGCGGCCGTGCAGCTTCCGCTCAAGGAGTTCGAGCTGCTGGAGCTGCTGCTGCGCAACGCCGGCCGGGTGCTCACCCGGGGGCAGCTCATCGACCGGGTCTGGGGCGCCGACTACGTGGGCGACACCAAGACGCTGGACGTGCACGTCAAGCGGCTGCGCTCGAAGATCGAGCCGGAGCCGTCCGCGCCGCGCTACATCGTCACCGTCCGAGGGCTGGGCTACAAGTACGAGCCGTGATCCTCTGGTCGCGGCTGTCGGTGTCGCCGGTTGTCGGGTGGTTTCGGTGCCGGTGGTCGCGGTTGTCGGGTGTGGCCCGCCATGCCCGGCTCCGGGCGGTCAGGCTTGATCCCTACGCCGGTCACGGCGGGCCACACCCGCGTCGTGGTCGTTCGCCGTCCGGATCCCTTGGCTCGTGGCCGGCCCGTTTTGCGGCATGTCGCGGTGTCCGGGTTTTGGATACGCCGGCTTGCGGCGGGGTCGAGTCGATCAAGCCGGACGAGGCTTGGGGCGCGACAGGGTATGCGGCCGGATTGTTCGGTTGTCGCGTTGCGTGCCTCGATGGGTGGAACGCTATGGACGTCTCCCGGCTCCGGTGACGTACATGGTGTTCCACTGACCCGGCGCGGAGTCGGGCGACTCGGTGCTCAGGTGGGTGGTGTGTCCGGTTCCGGTTGTGACC